>NZ_CP034183.1:2065000-2180000 GCF_003860465.1 Deinococcus psychrotolerans | reverse complement strand
GCGGGTTCACGCCGCTTTGGTGGTCGACGAATACGGCGGCACACTGGGCTTTGTCACGATGGACGACCTGATCGAAGACGTGATCGAACTGGATGAAGACGACCCACGCATCATCCACAACCCCGACGGCTCGTACAGCTTGGACGGCGAAGTGACGCTCTCGGAGCTGCGCGACGACCTCGGCTTCAAGCTGGTGTCCGACGACGCCAACACGGTGGCGGGTTTGGTGCTGGCCGCTTACGGCACCTTGCCGCCCGCCGGCATCACGGTACACGTACAGAACGTGGACTTGACCGCCGAAGCGGTGGAAGGACTCAGAATCACGCGGGTACGACTGCGGCAAGTGGACAGCGTTTGAGGGTGTAAGCAGGCAGTAAAAGGCGCTCTAGGCCACCACGCTTATTTCGGTCTTTGTCAAAACAAAGTAAGCTCATTTAGAGGAATAGCGAAATGAGCGAACAGATCTTCACCGACCCGGCCCAATTTTTTGAAAGCACACTCAGCCGCTTGATCGGCAACGCCGAGCGTGATCTGGCGCTGGCCCAAGCGGAAGGCGAAGCCCTGAGCGCCACCAAAGCGCGGGTGCGCTTGGATACGCTTCGGGCCGCGCTGAACATTCACCGCGCAGGCTTCAAAGTGGTGGAGCGCCAACACCTCAAAATTCGCCGGGCAGCGCCGTGAATAGCGTCCAAGACGCCGCCGACTTCTTCAAAGCGCTGTCGCATCCGGCCCGCGTGCTTTTGGTTCGGCTGACTTGGGAACGCGCCCGAAGCGGCGAAGAGTTGTGCAAGCTGCTGAATTTGTCGGCGGCCACGGTCAGCCACCACCTCACGCAGCTCGACGACGCCGGACTGGTCACGGCGGAGCAGTCGGGCCACCACCGCTTTTACCGGGCGCACCAAGCCGCCTTCGCGCCCACGCTGACGCAACTGGTGCGGGCCGAAGCCAAGCAACCTCCTTACCAAACCGAAGCCGAGCGCTACCGCGCCAAAGTCATTCAGACGTTCCTCAAAGGTGGCAAGCTCAGCGCCATTCCTGCTCAGCGCAAAAAGCGGGACGTCATTTTAGAAGTGCTGGTCAACGAATTTGAAGTGGGCCGCGAGTACCCGGAGCGCGAAGTCAACGAACTTTTGGGCACGTATCACCCTGACTTTTTCACCTTGCGCCGTGAACTGATCATGCGCGGACTGTTGGAGCGCGGCAGCGGTGTGTACTGGCGACCCGCTGAACAAGCGGCAGTCAACCCACTTGCGCAGGAGGCGTAGCATGAGCGGCATGACTTCCTCTCACCCAGATTCCAGCATCGCCCCAGATTCCAGCGCCGCCGACTTCCAACGCCTCCTCGCGGGCTACGCCGAACTGCTGGTCAAGGTAGGCGTCAACCTGCAACCGGGCGGCAAACTGCTG
Source organism: Deinococcus psychrotolerans (assembly GCF_003860465.1). Classification (NCBI taxonomy): domain Bacteria; kingdom Thermotogati; phylum Deinococcota; class Deinococci; order Deinococcales; family Deinococcaceae; genus Deinococcus; species Deinococcus psychrotolerans. The sequence continues at coordinate 2,178,593 of NZ_CP034183.1, read as the reverse complement.
GTCAATGCACCGCTGGAAGCGGCTGAGCTGGCCCGGCTGGTGGCTCGCAGCGCCTACCGAGCCGGAGCGCTGAACGTGGTGGTGCGTTACGTTGACGAGCAACTTGCCCGCCTCAAGATGGACGCCGCTCCCGACGCGGCCATCGAGTATGTTCCGGCGTGGCTCCCCGACGAAGCCCTCAGGATGATCGAAGACGGCTATTCCTTCCTGACGCTGGACGGCAGCGACCCTGATCTGATGGCCGGGGCCGATCCCGAACGGCTGGCCAAAACGGCCACGCTACGGGCCGCCGTCATGCGCCCAGTCAGTCAAAAAATGATGGGGTTCGAGGCGGCGTGGTGCATCGGGGCGATCAGCATTCCGAGCTGGGCCATCAAGGTCTACCCCGAACTTGCGCCAGAAGAAGCAGTTTCGGCTCTCTGGCGCGACATTTTCAAGGTGACGCGGGCCGATACGCCTGATCCGGTGGCGGCGTGGCAAGCCCACATCGTCCGGCTGGGCAAGGTGCGCGACTTTCTGAATACCCAGCACTTCGCGTCGCTGCATTTTGCCGATCCGCACGGCGAAACCGACCTGACGGTGGGACTGGCAGACGGCCACCTCTGGGCGGGCGTGGAAGACCACACCAAGGCGGGCGTGAAAATCGTGCCAAACATGCCCACGGACGAAGTGTTCACCGCGCCGCACCGAGACCGGGTGGACGGCGTGGCGGTAGCCAGCAAGCCGCTCCTCGTAAGGGGCGAGACGGTGGAGGGCATCAGGGTGCGCTTTGAAGGCGGCAAGGTGGTGGAGGCCAGCGCCCGCAGCGGCGAGGCGACTTTCCTCAAGCTGCTCGACACCGACGAGGGTGCGCGGCACATCGGAGAAGTGGCATTGGTGGCAGCCAGCGCTCCGGTCGCGCAGACTGGGCGGCTTTTTTACAACACCCTCTTTGACGAAAATGCCGCCTCGCACATCGCGCTGGGCCGCGCTTACCCTTTTACCTTCAGCCAAGACCCGGCCCAGAGCGGCGGCAACGACTCGCTGATTCACGAAGACTGGATGATCGGCACCCCCAGCATGAATGTGGACGGCGTCAACCCAGACGGCAGCCGCGTGACGCTGATGCGCGGCGGTGAGTGGGCCATTGAGGGCCTGACGACCTGAACCCCTGATCACTTAAAAGTGAGTGGAGCGACCAGTATGACCCAGACTCAGCCCCGCGTTTACAAGAACTTCACGCCCAGAATGGGTGTCTATGTGCTGCGCTGCCCAGCTTCCGACCTGACATTGCTGGATCTCAGCCCTCATGTGGAAGGCGGCGTCAACCGTGTGCGCTTTCAGCTTGACGCCGGCGTGTATCCAGACAAGGATATTCAGCGGCGCTGGACAGCGAGCGGCCCGGACGCCTTCGAGCTCGAGGTGCTGGATGAACTCGCCTACGATCCCAGCAAGCCAGCCGATCATGATTACAGTGACGAACTGACCGAACTCGAATCCCTGCACCGCGAGCGCCTGAGCCTTGAGCCCAGACCCAGAAACGCCAGAGGCCTGCGCTGAAAACGTGTTGGTGTGGGTTCAGATTCTCCTGACCCTGGCAGATGTCTCGCTACCAGTTTTGCCGATGCTGGGTTTTCGGCTCCGACCCGGCGCGGCGCGGCGTCGGAGCTCACCGCATGAACGGCTCTTTCTCCCCTACCTCAAATCTCCTGCGCCGCCGAGCGCCCGGCCACCCGCCCGCTGAACAGGCAGCCACCCAAAAAAGTGCCCTCCAGAGCGCGGTAACCGTGAACGCCGCCGCCGCCGAAACCCGCCACCTCGCCCGCCGCGTAGAGGCCCGGCATCACCGCGCCGCCGGGAGCCAAAACCCTGGCTTGCAAATCGGTTTCCAGTCCCCCCAAAGTTTTGCGGGTCAGGATGTTCATCTTGACGGCAATCAGCGGCCCGTCCGCCGGGTTAAGAATTGGAGCGGGCCTCACCACCCGCGTCAGACGTTCACTGAGCAGGGCGCGGGCCGACCGAACCAGGGCCAGTTGGATGTCTTTCCCCACGTCGTTGTGGGTTTGGAGGTCGCGCTCACGGACTTCTCGCTCTACCGTTTCGTAACTCACGGCCCCGTTGCCGATCAGCTCGTTCATGCCGCGCACCAGATCGGGCAAGTTGGAACGCACCACGAAGTCGGCTCCATGATCCATGAACGCTTGCACCGGCCCCTGCACGTTACGGCCTGCCCGTTTCAGCGACAAGCCGATATCGCGGTTTGTCCAGTCCGGGTTTTGCTCGCTGCCCGACAAGCTAAATTCCTTTTTGATGATGGCCCGGTTGAGGAGAAACCAGGTGTAGGGATAGCCATTTTGGGTGATGTGCTGCAAGGTGCCGAGCGTGTCGAAGCCGGGATAATGGGGAAAGGGCAGCCGCCGCCCGCTGGGATCGAGCCACAGGCTGCTCGGCCCCGGCAAGACCCGAATGCCGTGACCCGGCCAAATCGGATTCCAGTTGCGAATCCCCTCGGTGTAGTGCCACATCCGGTCAGGGTTGATCAAGCTGGCTCCAGCAGTTTGGGCGGCGAGTTGCATCTGGCCGTCCACGTGTGCCGGAACACCTGTGATCATAAAGGCGGGCGCGGGGCCGAGGCGCTCGGTAGGCCAGTTTTGCCGCACCAGTTCGGGGTTGCCGCCAATGCCCCCGGACGTGAGAATGGTCGCCCCCGCCGTCAAGTCGAACTCGCCCGCCACCACCCTTGAGCTGCGCTCGCCCCGCGCCACTTGCGAGAGTTCCAGCACCTCGCCGTGAACACCCACCACCCGCCCCGCCGAGAGGGTCAGGCCGCGTACCCGGTGGCGAAAAGCAAACTGGATACGCCCCGCCTGAACGTGCTGGCGCACCCGCCGCTCGAACGGCTCAACAATGCCCGGCCCGCTGCCCCAGACGATATGAAATCTCGGCACGCTGTTGCCAGGGCCGCCTGCGCCCTGTCCACCGCGCTCGGCCCAGCCCACCGCCGGAAAAAACTGAACGCCTTGAGATCTCAGCCAACTGCGTTTCTCGCCCGCCGCGAACGCCAGATACGCCTGCGCCCACTGACGCGGCCAGTGATCCTCGGGCCGGTCAAAGCCCGCCGTGTTGAGCCAATCTTGGCTGGCCAGCTCGTGCGAATCACGGATGCCGAGGCGACGCTGCTCCGGCGAGTCCACCAAAAAAAGGCCGCCCAACGACCAGAAGGCTTGACCGCCGAGGCTTTGCTCACCTTCTTGGTCGAGCAGCAGGACAGTTTTGCCCGCGTCGGCGACTTCGGCGGCAGCCACCAGCCCTGCGAGGCCCGCGCCCACCACGATCACATCGACTGGTTGTAGGGTCATGCGCTCAGCTTAGCTCAGGCTTGAGAACTGTCGGTGGTTCCAGCTCAGTGTCGGTGTCGTCGTTCAACTGACCTGAATTGTCAGGCATAGCCGCCGCGCTTCAACTTTGGTTGGCAAGAGGTTGAGTGGTGTTGAGGAAACAGCAGCGGCGAAACGCGGGCCAAAAAAAGACCGGATTGCTCCGGCCTTTCGTACTTCTCTTAACTTTACTTGTCGTCGCGGCGGCCCGAGCCACCCCAGCCCATATCGCGCCGGGCACGTGGGCGAGAGTCGCTGTCTGAGCTGCCGCCACTGCCCGTTTCGCGGCGGGGGGCGCTGCGGTCGCCTTGATAGCTGCCGCCTTCACGGTTGCCCTGATAGCCGCCGCTGCTGCTCTCGCGGGGCTTGAATCCACCACGGTCGCCGCCGCCTTGGTATCCGCCGCTGCCACCGCTGCGCTCGCCACGGTCTTCACGGGGTTTGAAGCCGCCTTCGCGGTTGCCCTGATAGCCGCCGCTGCTCCGCTCGCCGCCTCTGTCGTTGCCACGGTCTTCGCGGGGACGGAAGCCGCCTTCACGGCTGCCCTGATAACCGCCGCCGCCACCGCTGCGCTCGCCGCGGTCTTCACGGGGACGGAAGCCACCTTCACGGTTGCCCTGATAGCCGCCGCTGCTCCGCTCGCCGCCTCTGTCGTTGCCACGGTCTTCACGGGGGCGGAAGCCGCCTTCGCGGTTGCCCTGATAGCCGCCGCTGCTGCGCTCACCGCCTCTGTCGTTGCCACGGTCTTCGCGGGGCTTAAAGCTGCCGCGTTCGGTATTCTCGCGGCCCGCACCTGCACCCGCGCCCTGACTTTCGCGCAGTTCGCGCATTTCGCGGCGCAGGCCACGGATTTCTTTGCCCTGCTCGTCAAGCGTTTCTTGCAACTTGTTGAGCATCGAGAACAGTTGTCCGGCGTCGATAAATTCTTCGTCGTCCTCGCTGTCCTCACCGTCTTCGCCTTCTGCTTCTTCAGCGTCTAGTTCAGCGTCCTCGTCAATTTCCTCACCTTCGAGGTGGGGCAAAATGCTCTGCACAGCGGCGGGAGCCTCTTGCTGCTCAGTGTGCTCGGTCTGCTCTTCTACGGCAGCCGCGTTGATGGTGTCTTGCTGCTCGCCTTCGGGTTGGTGCTGATCGCTCATGGTCTTTTTGTCCTTTGCCCGTTTTTCGGGTCTACCCCTTAGTCTATCACGCGCCTACACTGAGAGCATGACCCCACCCAGTAACTCTCCCAACAACACGGCGGCCAGTACCGCTGGCAAACCCGTCGCCGCCGCTGACCGAGCCCGCTTAGACCAAGTGTTTATGCAGGTGATGTTAGACGTGCAGGCCCAAGCCCAACAAAGCCGACCTCCGCAGGCAGGCAACCTCGCCGCCATGTTTCACAAAGAGCAGGTCAGCGAAGCGCTTCAGGGCTGCGCCATGCTGATCGCGGGCTGGAACCAAAACCGAATCGACAACGCCGGAACCACCCGAGCGGCGCGGGCATTTCGGGCGCTGGAATTGCCGGAACTCGCGGGGCGCATCGAGCAGCTTCACAAAATTGACGAAGGCTAAAAAGGCGAGGGCCAAAACCCGGCCCGCCGATCAGACACTCAGCCAAGCCGCCAGCTCTTTTTCAAAGGCCTCATGCCGCTCGTGGGAATAGAGCAGGCCATGAAAACCGTAGGCGTTGGCGGCGTCAATGTTTTCTTGCACGTCGTCCACGAAGGCGGTCTGCGCGGCTGGACGCTGCATGGCCTCCTCAAGCGCGGCGAACGATTGGGGGTCAGGCTTTTTGATGCCGATTTCGTTGGAAAACACCAGAGCGTCAAAGCGGGCGAACTCAGGCCGCGCCCGCAGATGATCACTCACCACCGGATAGTTGTTGCTGAGCAGGCCCACCCGGACAGTCTTGGGGAGGGCGGCGAGCGCAGCGTACATCGGGGCGTTGTCATGGATACTGCTCAAATAAAGGGCTTCAAATTCTTCATAAGCAAACTCCACTCCAGTTTCTTGTTGCAAAGTCGCCCAGAACTGCGGCAGCGTCCACGCGCCGACTTCGAGTTGGCGTACATGCCGGAAATAGCTTTGGCGCACCGTTTCCACGCTAACGCCGCCGCGCTCGGCCACCCTGTCGGTGGAGCGCCCGTCGAAGGTGCCGATGGTAAATACGCCGCCCCAATCGAAAGCGACGTGACGCTGGGTGGATAAAGAGCTGGAATCTGAGGAAGTCATGTCCACTATTATTGGCGAGCGAGCGCGGCATCAAAGCCGCACGCTCTAGGCCAATCGAAGGCTTATTTTGTTGCGCCATGAAGATAAATAAATGTTTATCTCAGTCACATACTAAGCACATCACTTGGATAGATACTGGCTTTTAGTTCCTGAGTTGGTTTGTTGCACCGCTTTTCTGTACAGAGGAATTGGAGGGTTTCGCCCACCTCCCAAGAACGGGCGTGCGAGTAGGCCGAGAGTGTCGCTGTAAAACGCATTTTTGCAAGACATTAGGCCGCCGAACTGGTTCAAGTCCAGTTGCCTGCTTTAATCACCACGTTATCAACTAAAACGTCTAAAGCCATCTCCTTCGGGGGGTGGTTTTTTTAGCTGTCGGGGCGGCGGGCAAGTCTACGGCGGCCTTTTGCGGCGCGTGCCACAACCCAGTCCCAACCCAGCCGTTAAGGTGACACAGATGCTTCAGACGGCTCTCCTGACCCTCACTCTACCGGCTGTGCTGCTGGGCGCTCCAAAGAGTGACACTGCCGCCTTGACGATTGAACTGCCTTCCGGCGTGTTGCTGAGCCGTTTTGCGCCCAATCAACTGACCCTTAGCGTGGGCGGACAGACGCAAACCCTTAGGCCCCTCGGCACACCCAACCGCCACGCCGACTACGCTGATTATTTCGGCACGCTGGAGCCACTGCGCTTCCGGTTGCCGCTGGGCAGTCGGGGAGCCGGCAAGACTCCTGCGCAGGGCACCCTCAGCGCTCAGCTTTTTATCTGTGACAAAGTGGCCCGTCTGTGTGCCATGCGGACGCTGAAGCTGCAAGTCACACTCGGCAAAACACTGCGGCTGACTCAGGCGCAGTTGCAACCCGCCCTGATAAGCAGCGAAGCCGACAGACCCTGAAGCGCTAACTTGAAGGCATGTCCGGTTTCCCGCTTCAAACGAAAGTCCCCGAGAGCAACGCCCAGAAAGTACAGGCCTTTCACGCCGCGATTGACTCGCCGTATCCGCAGCGCCCCGAAGTGCCGAACGCTGAGCGGCTGAGCCTGCGCCTGACCCTGCTGCGAGAAGAAATGCAGGAAGTGGAGGCCGAATTTCAGCACCTCAGCGCCAATTTGGCCGCCACACCCGCCGATCTCGCGCCGCTGGCACACGAGTTGGCCGACTTACTGTACGTCACTTACGGCGCTTTGGGAGCGCTGGGCGTGGACGCCGACGCGGTGTTTGCCGAAGTCCACCGCGCCAATCTCAGCAAAACCAGCGGCCCACGCCGCGCCGACGGCAAGCAGCTCAAGCCCGAAGGCTGGCAAAAAGCCGACGTGCTGGAGGTAATGCTGGCGGAGGTGAAAAGCGGGTCACCAGTCGAAAAGTAAGAGGGGACTTCCCAGCTTCAGCCCGTTCCTTGTGACCCACTTACACAAGTAAAGATCAAAAAAGCAGCAGGCTGAAACGAACTAGCCCACTGCCCAACCTCTCAGTTTACCCAGAGATAAACGCCGTTCTCCTTAGCTCGGCTTGCCCAATTCCAAAGCCGCCGCGTGGAGCATCCGCACGCCCGTCACCAGGCTTTCTTCGTCCAAGGTAAAACGGGGGTGATGGTGCGGGTAATCGCTTTCGAGCAGCTCGTTGCCGCTGCCCACATTAAAATACGCGCCGGGGGCTTTGGTCAGGTAAGCCGAGAAATCCTCGCCGCCCATGCTGGGCTGGGCCAGTTGAGCATTCTCGCCCACTTCGGCCTTGGCAATGTCCATCAGCTTGTTGGCCACCCAGTCAGTGTTGATGAGTGGGCGGTAGCCCATGTCGTACTGGAAGGTGTAGGTCGCCCCGTGCGCTTCGGCAACGCCCTTGATGACGCGCTCCAGCAGACCGGGCGCACGCGCACGCAATTCGGGGTCAAACGAGCGCACCGTGCCCATCAGCTCCGCAGTGTCGGGGATGACGTTGTGGGTGGTTCCAGCTTGAAAATACGTCACGCTGACCACCAGATTGTCGATGGCGCTGACGTTACGGCTGACGATGTGCTGCAAGTTCGTGACGACCTGTGCGCCGATCGCAATGGGGTCAATGGCCTGTTCGGGGTGGGCGGCGTGCCCGCCTTTGCCGCGAATGGTGATCTGGAAGCTGTCGGGCGCGGCCATAAATGCTCCCGGCTTGACCGCCACCACGCCCGTCGGAAGCTGGGAGGCGAGGTGCAGGCCGGTCACCACGTCTACGCCGTCCATCAGCGAGGTGTTTTGAACGAGTTCTTCCGCGCCACCGGGGCCAATTTCCTCAGCGTGTTGGAAGATCATCCGGATTTCGCCGTTCACTTCTTCGGGCGACTCGCTGAGCAGCTTGGCGACTCCCAGCAACATGGACGTGTGTCCGTCGTGGCCGCAGGCATGCATCACGCCTTTGTTCTGGCTGACAAACTCGAAGCTGTTTTCTTCCGTGATCGGCAGGGCGTCAATATCGGCCCGCAGTAGCACCGTCTGACCGGGCTTGCCGCCCTTCAAAACTGCCAGCACGCTGGTTTCGCTGGGCCGTGTGACAATCAGGTGCGGAAACTTGGCGAGTTCGGCGGCGATGTAGGCCGAGGTCTGATGCTCGTGGAAGCCGAGTTCAGGATTGGCGTGCAGGTGTCTGCGCCAAGCGGTGAGCTGCGGCAACAAAGCGGCGGCGCGTTCGCCGGAAGCTGTGCGGGGTAAAGTCGTCATAAAAACTCCTTTTTACACTTTGAATAGAAATGGAGGAACCGAGATTCGCAGTCTAGCGCTCAGGTTCCCGCCGGCGCTGCTCATTGTTTCTGCACAAAGTCCATCATCTCCGCCAAGTAAGCGCGGTCAAAGCGGAACTCCAAGCCCGCCGCTTTGTAGAGTTCCGGCACACTGACGGTGTTGCCGAGGCTCAGCGCTTCTTTGTAACGTTGCAACGCTGCCGCCCGGTCATGCTGCGAGGCCCGCCAAATGCCCAACGCCCCCAAGCTGCACATGGCGTATTCGAGGTAATAAAACGGAGCGCGAAAGATGTGGTAATACTGCCAGCCCGAGGCACGCTCGGCTTCGTTCAGGTCAGACCAATCCAACCAGGGGTGAAAGGCGCGGTCGAGTTCCAGCCACTTGGCGTCAAGCTCGGCAATACTGACTTGCGGGCCGGTTTCGGAGTACAACCAGTGCTGAAAAGCGTCCATCTGCGCGGCCCAGGGCAAAAAGAGAATGCTGCTTTCGAGTTGCTCGCGGCGCACCCGCTCCAAGTCGGCGGGCAGGTAGGCGGCCTGCAATTCACCGAGCGCCAAAAACTCCATGGCCATGCTGGGCACCTCGATAAACTCCAGCGGACTCCAGCGGTTCCAGATCAGCGGCTGGGCGCGGGCACTGGCAAAAAAGTGAAAGGCGTGGCCCATTTCGTGCAGCAAGACTTTCAGGTCGTTGGCGGTGCCCACCACATTCATCACCACGAACGGCACACCGCTGGCCTGCAAACTCGAGCAGTAGGCGTGGCTCATCTTGTTGGGGCGGCTGGCCAAATCGAGCAGTTCGCCGCGCATCTGTCCGAATTGTGCGCCTAGGGCCGGATCGAGGGCGTCAAAGACCCGCTCGGCAATGCCTTCCAGCTCCGCAGCACTTTTGAAGGGCGTCAGCGGCGGGCGGCCCTGCGCGTCGAGGGCGGTGCGGCGCGAGTAGTCCCAGGGCCGCAGGCTTTCGAGGCCGAGTTGCTCTCTCTTGCTGTCCATGATTGCGGCGGACAGCGGCACCACCTCGCTCAAGATGGCCGCGTGAAAGTCGAGGCAGTCCTGCGGGGTGTAATCCACCCGGTCAAGCTCTTGCCAGCGGTAAGCGCGGTAATCGTCCAAGCCGTCTGGACGCTTGAGGTCGGCGTTCAGCGCCAGTTGGCGGCGGGTGGTGAGCAGTTCGAGCAGCAGGCCGTCCAGTGCGGGCTTCATTTCGGCGCGGCTGCGGGCCATGGCTTGCCAGACCTGCTCGCGGCGCAGCCGGTCAGCGCTGCCCAGCAAGCTCTCGGCTTCCGGCACAGTCAGCTCGGAGTCTCCGAACTCCACCGTTTGGCCGCCGGTGATCTCGGCGTGGCGCTGCATCTGGGCGGCATGAACCACACTCAGCTCAAGATTGGCTTCGCGGTAAAAAGCCGACTCGTCACGCATTCGGCGGTATGTCAGCGCAAAATCGGGCGCGGGTTGGTAGCCTTCAAGCGCCAGAAGTTTCTGACGTAGAGCCTGCTCAGCGCGGCCCAGCGGCGGCCCCAACTCCTCCTGAAAAGCGCTCAGCGCCCGCTGCGCTTCAAAATCGGCGGTGTTGAGGTCGGCTCTCAGGCTCAGCACCGCGCCCACCTGCGCGATTTCCTTGCTCAGCTCGCTCCAATCGGCCAGCCAACTCGCCGCGCCAGCGGGTGTCAAGTTGGCCTGCATCAGCGCTTCCATACGCGGCGCATAGGTCGCCCAGCGCTGCTGCTCAGCCGTCAAGATCAGGAACTGCGAATCCGGCACTCGGTTGTCAGGCATAGCGGCAGTTTAGAGGAAGTGAAGTGGAGTCGCGGGCGAATGGGCGGGCGTTGTTTGTGGCCAAACCGCTCACCTGCTACGGCCCAGAGGCTCTGACGCTAAGCTCGGCAGATGCCCGAACCCGTACCCTTTCCCGAAAGCCTGAGCACGCCGCGTTTGCTGCTGCGGGTGCCCACCGCCGCCGACGGCCCGCTGATGGCGGCGGTGGTCAATGCCAACTTGGAGCACCTGCGGCCCTGGATGCCCTGGGCGCAGCAGCCCCGCACCCCTGAGCAGCAAAGCGAGAGCATGGCCCGCGCCCATGACCGGTTTTTGCAGGGCGAGGACTTGATGTACCTGATGCTGAAAGGCGGGCAGCTTATCGGCTCGTGCGGTCTTCACCGAATCGACTGGAGCGTTCCGGCGGGCGACATCGGCTACTGGCTAGACTCCCGACACCTCGGGCATGGCTACGTCACCGAAATGGCCGCCGCCCTGACGGACTTGGCCCTTACCCCAGCTCAGCGCGGCGGCCTCGGCTTTGAGCGCCTCGAAATTCGCTGTGACCCGCGCAACCACAAAAGCGCCGCCGTGCCCAAGCGGCTGGGTTACGAATTAGAAGCGCGGCTCAAGCGCAATGCCAGAGACGCCCAACATCCTGAGCAACTGCGCGACACCTTGGTGTTTGCAAAGTGGCCGCCAGAAAAGTAACGTTTACAGGCCACCTTTTTAATCAAAAAGTATCGGAATGAATTCGCAGGCCCTGTTGACGTTGCACAGGTTCTGGACGAATAATTCTACAATTCCCGCTGAATAAAGTCGGCCGGACGGCCCAATCAGCACCATTGAGCCCAAAACAGCGGAGAAAGGGAGACATACGAATCCAGGGTGGGCTGAGCGTTCGGTGTTTTGCTGAAGAGAAGCAGAGCAACTGAAATCGGTGCTCTTCATTTGACAAGGCTGTCAGAGCATTGTCAGAGATGGGTGGCTAAGCTCGAATAATAGAGATGACTATGAAGATCTGGATCAATCTGCTGGTTTTTCAGGCAATTGACCTTCGATATTACGAGTTGCACTCAATTCACCCACAGCATCTGGAAGGGGAAACGGATGAGTGTGTTTTTAGCCCAGCCATTTATTCTTCTAGGAACTCTTTTTTAACAAGTGCTCCAAAAAAAGCGCCCCCTCAAGTTTCAGATGTTCTGAAGCGGGCGCGTACTTGTTTGCTTATCTTCAATCCCGATTCCTCTATTGGCAATCGGGTCTTATAAAAGGAGAATATTATGTCTACGCTCTTCCGCTCCGGTCTGCTTCTTTCACTGTGCAGTTTGATGATTCTTCCGCTGGCCCAAGCCCGCACGCTCAGAGACATCAAGAAAGAAGGCGTCTTGCACGTCAACAGCCTCGAGTTGCCGCCCTTTAGCTATAAGACAGCGGACGGCTATACTGGTTTTGAAACCGAACTCATCACCATGCTGGCCAGCGATTTGGGCCTGAAAATCGACTTTTCGCCCATGTTGCTCGATACCATCGTCAGCGATTTGAAAGAAGGCCGTGCCGACGCTGCAGTTGGCGGCTTAGGCATTACCAGCACCCGTGAAAATCAAGTGGGTTTTACCCGTCCCTTTTTGTGCGCTGGGATGTCGGTGGTGTCACGTGACCCGGCCATTCAAACCCGCTTTGACTTAGAAAATAAGACTGTCGGGGTACTTTCCGGCAGCACCATTCAGTCTTTTGTTCAGAAACTGCCGTTTCCCAAAAAAGCCGTGGTATTTGCTACGGTCAACGACCTGATCTATGCCATTGCCACCGGCAAGGTGGACGCCACACTGGGCTATAAGGTATCAGGGCCGATTATGACCAAACTTTACCCCAAAGCCGGCGTTCTCTACGGCCCCGTGCAGTGGAGCATTCCGGTGGGCGCGATGCTGTCCGATGGCGACAACAGCTTGAGACTGGCCCTCAACGGCGCACTGGCAAAGTCCATGCAAGATGGCCGCTACGCGCAGCTGAGCGCCAAATATTTTGGTGAAAACCTGCGCTGCAAAGCCTGATCTTCTTGATCAGGGGGAGAGTGAACTTAGGCCCGGACGCGGCTGGGCGACAGACGCTTAGACACGCCCTGCGCGTACTCCGACAGTTCAGCGAGCAGCGTCGGCACGTCGGAGCGCAGGTAAAACTGACCACCCGGCAGCGGCAGCAAAGCCATAAAGGGAGCGCGGCACAGCGTTTCTAGAATCGAGCGCAGCTCGGCGGTGTTGACTCCGCTGCCGAGGCGCTCGGCCAAGCGGGACGGATCGACGATGCTGTGGGCAGGCTGCTGCGCCAAGGTGGCCAGCACGTAACTGAAGGTGCCGCGCTGCACCAGATGGGCGCTGACCAACTCGGCGAGGCTGGCCACGCTGTCGAGGTCGAAGCTGGAGGTGTTCCAGTAACCGCGCAAATCGACGGGCGTCAGTGGCGCGAGGCGGGCGTGTTCGAGCAGTGCGCCGAGGGCTTCACGGGTAAAGCGCGGCGAGGCGGTGGACAGGTCTTTTTCCCAGGTCAGCAGAGCGCGGTACGTGCTTTGCTGGAAGGCCGGGTGCTGCTGCTCGGCTTCGCTGAGGGCCAGCACCATGTCATAGCCGTGTGAACCCAAATCAGCCCTGAGCCGCACCGGGCCAGCTTCCGCGCCGCCGAGATACTCGACTTGGTAGCCGGTGAGGCGGGCCAGCTCACCGAGCTGATCGGCCAGCGTCTCTAAAGCCGCCAACTCAGGTGCGGCAGAAGACACCGACTTGGGGGCCGCGCCCGAAGCGCTTGGGCGCAGCGGCTCTGGACGTTTGGTTTCGGAGCGTTTAGGTTCAGCGGCCCTCTCGGAGGGCGTTTGGCTGCTGGCCTGAGGTTCACCGGACGGCCCCGCGTGGCGGCCCACACCCACCTTCACTCCCGAATCGCGGCGGGCGGGCTCAGTGTGAACAGACTCGGCGTGAACTTGCACTGCTTTGCTTTCAGGCAGGTCTGTTGTCTTGATTAAGCGCTGCTCTTCTTTGCTCTGATCCGGCCTGCGGCTCTCAGTGACCGCCGCCTGCGCCGCGCTGGGTTGTGAGCGCTCCATGCGGACTTCACGGACGTGCGGTGTGGCATTGATGACCACGCGGCGCGGGGCTGGGTCGGGTTTGGTCGCCAGAGCCGCATTGAGGCGGTCGGTGTGCGGCTTGATCACGCAGCTTACGCGGTAACGGCCTTCACTGACCGGCGAGAGCATCAGCACGTCATTCACATCGAGGTTGTGATCGTGATAAAGCGAGCTCAGGCCCGTCAATTGCTTGGCGTTTTCGCTCATCTGAACTGGATAATCGCGCTCTTGTTCGTCAGTCAGGTGCAGCGTTTGCCCAGCCAAGTCAGCAGAAAAGAGAGTCCGGAGGTATTTGGCCACCGTCAGTGTGCCTTCAGATAAGCACGGACGGGTAATGATATAGCGCAGAGCAGCGGTCACGGCGGTGTCCTCCATTGAAAACGTGCATTAGCACGGTTAGGGTCAGAGCGGTAAAAAATTCAAAATGAAAACTCGAATCAAAAAGCGCCGCATTTTTAGCTTTCAAAAAGCGGTCATGCACTTAAGGTGTTCAAGTTCCCCTTCATCTTGAGTGAAGCGGTAGGGCAATGCAAGTCAGTTCAGCCCAGAAAGCGAATTGGTTCGTTTTAAACTAATTAGCGAAAGGTAATTTCGTTTTTACACAACTTTCTCTCAACTGGATGACCGGTTCACACTTTGAAAGTTTCCGCGCCTCAGCCCCCGCTTTGGCCCGACTTTGATCAAATCCCGCTCCTGAGTCAGAAAAAGCAGAGATACGGCGGCAGTCCTTCATCTTTGCGGTTTTATGGGCTTGTAGGACGCCTGCTCGCCGTCTTGGGCTGCGGCTGAGGTTTGCGTTCGTATTAGAATGCCCGCGTGACTGTCTTTTTGGTGCTGCTGTCGGCTTATCTGCTCGGCTCGGTGGTCTTCGGCGTAATTTACTCGCACATGCGCGGCGACGATGTGCGCGGGCGCGACATGCCCGGGGGCAGTGGGATGTTCCGGCAATACGGCCTCGGCCCGGCCCTGACCATCTCGGTGCTCGACATCCTCAAAGGCGTGCTGGCGGCTTATCTGGCGCTGCGTTTCGCGCCGGGGTGGGAGTGGGCGGCCATGTTTCTGGTGATTATCGGCCACTGCTATCCGGTGTTTTTCCGTTTCAACGGCGGCGGCGGCATTGCCCCGATGCTGGGCGCACTGCTGATCGTCGCGCCCAAAACCCTGCTGCTGATGGTGCTGCTTTCCCTCATCGTGATGCCGCTTTACAAAGCCACCATCCAAAAAAGGGTCGGCCTCAACGCCATTCCCTTCATGTCAGCGGTGGTGTTGCCGATCAGCGTGGCCGCTTCATTCTGGCTGGGGGGCACCTTGGCGCTGGTCGCAGGCGGCCTGGGGATGGCGGTCAGGTCGGTGCAACTGCTGATCGAAGATGGCAAGCTCGGAAAAAAGACGGCGTGAAGGCGGGGGGCTGGACAAGTGGAGCGCTGGGCTTACTGCTCACCCTGAGCATCACGTTGGGCGGCCAGAGTCAAGCCGCCGCCGTGCTGGACGGGCGAAGCCTCACCTTTGAGGAGGGCGGCAAAACGCTGACGACACTGATCTATCCCGCAGCGCTGGGCGACCTCAGCGGCCCGGTCACGCAGGGCGACACCACTTGGCTGGGCGTCGGGCCTTCGCTCTACGGCTTCGACGCCTTGGGCGTGGCCACCACCCGCCTTGATTTCTCCAACATGCTGAGCGCCGTGGACGCCAGCGGCGGCGTGCTGCGGGTCACGGCGGGGCCGAGCGGAGCACAGGACACTTACAGCGTCGTCGGCGGGCAAATTCAGGAGCGGGTGGTGCTGGTACCAGACACGCAGGTCACCGGTTGGCTGCGCCGCGCCGCCGCACTCACGCCGGACAGCCAAGTCGCGCAGGCCGCTCTCCAAGACCCCACCAATCCATTTTTGGCCCTGCGCCGCGCCGCGCTGGCCCGGCAACGCGGCGACCGCTTCACGGCCCTGAGTGAAACCCAGCGGGCGGCCAGTTTGCCGCTGGCTTTTCCGGCCTCGCTGCAACTCGCCGCCCAGATGGAAGCGCTCAACTCGCCTGCGGCAGCCAACTTGCTGCTCAGCCGCGCCGCCCGCGACTACGCGGCACGCGGCTACGACCCGGCTTTGCCGGTGAGCCGCGCCGCCCTGAGCGCTTACGGCGACCCGCTCGGCGAGTTGGAAACGCTGCTGAGCCAAAACAAGCTCGAACGCGCCGACGTGTGGATTCGTTACCTCCGCCAGACCTCACCGCGCTTTGAAGGCTCGCTGAGCTTATACACCCGCTACGCCGCGCTGCTCGATGCTCAAAACCGCAGCGGCGAGGCCGAGGAGTGGCGGGCCTTTGCCCGGACGCTCAGCACCGGCACACTGTACAACCTCGGCGCAGACGCGGTGCTGACCCTGCGCGACGCCGCCCGCGTCAGCGCTTTCGTGCTGCTGCTGAGCTGGCTGGCCGCTTACCTGACGCTCGCCGCCCGCACTTGGCGGGTGCAGGGCCAAGACACCGCCGAGTTGGGCGGACGCTGGGGCAGTTGGCTGAGGCGTCCACTGTCGCGGCTCCGGCGCAGTGTCGTGGCTTATGGGGGGTTCGGCGAAAAGCTGGTGATGCTCTCACTGCTCTCCACTTTGCTGCTGAGCCTCTCGGCCTGGACCTGGGCGGCCCGCGCCGAAACCCGCTTACAAGCGCCCGCGCTCAATATCGGCACTTACGGCGGCGCTTGGTTTTACGGCGGCCTCGATGAATTAGAACTCACGCCCAGCCGCGACACGGCCCTGCTGCGCGGCTTGTCTTCTCAGCTCGACGGTGACGACGCGGCGGCCCGCAGCAGCTACGAGGTGGGCACTTCGCCACTGCCCTGCGCTCAAAACAACTTGGGTGTCTTGGCCGAGAACAGAGACGACAACGCCCAAGCCCGAGGACTGTGGCAAGCCTCACTCTCGGCGGCTCCGGATTTGCTCGCGCCCGCTTACAACTTGGGCCTGCAACCCAGCGCCCCCGAAGCGGCCTTTCAAAGGGAGTACCGCGCCGCGCCGAGGCTGTGCTATCCCGATCAGCGCAGTTTGGTGCGGGCCCTCGGCGGCAGCTTGGCCGGGCAACTCCGCGCCCTAGTGCTCAATCCTTGGAGCGCTCTGATGGCCACGCCCACTCAGCTCAGCACGCCGCTGCAAGCCGTTTGGGTCACGCTGCTGCTGCTGACCTACGCGCTGGGCGTGGTGTGGCTGCTGACCCCCTCATCTGATCCCTCCGGCCGCGCCGGACGCCCCGCCCTCTTCCGGCTGCTGGCCCTGCTGCTGCCCGGCAGCGCCTTACTCGACGGCGCGTGGGGCGCGGTGCTGCTGCTCGGCTGGGCGGCGGCCATCGGCAATCTCCTTACCGCACGCGGCTGGCTGACGCTGCCGTATTTGCCCGGCCCGCTGAGCGCCAGCGGCGTGCTGATTTTCTTGGTGGTGCTCTACGCCCTCAACGTACTTGGCCTGAGCTTGCAAGAAATCGGCAGCTTCCGCGCCCGGCGAGCAGCAAGCTCGGCAAAGTAAAACAACCTGCCTTTTCATCCATTTGCCACCCGCACGCGTCAAGATGCAGGGCATGAACCGCACAGCCCCCCTGCTCACCTTGCTGCTCGCCCTGGGCGCAGGCAGTTTGACTTCGGCGGGCGCGGTGGTGCGCCTCGGCGACGCGTTGCCCGCTCACCCGTGGGCACAGAGCCGTGACGACGAGGACGAGCGCGAATTGGTGGTGCTGTACTCGCACGACTGCGGCGATCTAGGCGACCTTTGGAGCGCGGTGCTGCAAGCGGGTTTGCCAGTTCACGCCGTCAACGCCGAGGAGGTCGCCTCGCCCGCTCCCAAAGGGCTGAGCGTTTGGCGCGGCCCCGACGCCACCGCTTTTGCCCGCGCCCTCAAGGTCAGCGCGTATCCGACCGTGCTGCTGGTGCGCGGGGGGCGGGTGCTGAACGCTTGGGAAGGGGACTTTACGGCGGCGGCCAAGCTGTAGACCTCAGGACGCCCGCCCTGCCTTACGGCGCTAAACTCAGACCATGAATATCAGCGCCCCCAGCCTCACCATCGCTTTCGTGGCGGGGCTGATTTCGTTTTTGTCGCCGTGCGTGCTGCCGCTGGTGCCAAGTTACTTGGGTGTCATCGGCGGCAAAGCGCCGCTCCCACGGGCGCTGGGGTTTATTTTGGGTTTCGGCTTGGTGTTCGTGGCGCTGGGGGCCACCGCCAGCGGCCTCGGCTCGCTGCTGGACGCTTACCGCTTTACCTTATCGCGCTTATCGGGCGTGCTGATTGTCTTCTTCGGACTGGTGATGCTGGGCGTGATTCGGCTGCCGTTTATGATGCGCGACACCCGCGAACTCAGCGCCGCCGATCAATACGGGCCCGTCGCTCTCGGCGCGGCCTTCGCCTTCGGTTGGAGCCCTTGCCTCGGGCCAGTGCTGGGCAGCATTTTGGGACTGGCCGCCAGCACCCAGAGCCTCGGGCAAGGTGTGGGCCTGCTGCTGGTCTACACTTTGGGCCTGGCGGTGCCGTTTCTCCTCTCGGCGCTGCTGTGGGAGCGGCTCAACTTGCGGCGCTTAAACAGATACGCCGGAATTTTTGAGAAGATCGGCGGCGTAATCCTGATTGCGGTGGGCCTGCTGATGGTCACGGGCCGCTTTACCTTGCTGGCGAGCTGGGCTTTTTCAGTGATGCCCGAATGGATGCGCCTCTGAGCACGCCTGCCGCCGAATACGCCGTGCAGCTGCGCGGGGCTTGGCTGAGGCTGGGCCGCGAGGTGATTTTGCGCGGCGTGGATCTGGACATCGCGGCGGGCGAGGGCGTCACCTTGCTGGGCGAAAACGGTGCGGGCAAAACCACCTTGCTGCGGCTGCTGGCTTCCAGCTTGCGGCTGACCCGTGGCGAGGGGCGCGTTCACGGCTACGACCTACGCGACTCGCGTTCGGTACGCGACCACGTGCATCTGATGCCAGTCGAAGGCGGCACCTACCCCGATTTGACGGCGGCCGAGAATCTGGACTTTGCCCTTCAGATGCACCGGCTCAGCGGCGATACCGGCGCGGCACTCAGGCGAGTCGGTTTAGAGAAAGCCGCCGAGCGCCGAGTCCGTTTTTTGTCGGCAGGCATGAGAAAACGCCTCAATCTGGCTCGCCTCTCGCTGCTGGCCCGCCCACTGACCTTGGTCGACGAACCGTTTGCCAACCTCGATGCGGCGGGGCGGCATCTGGCGCTGGAAGTTTTGGCCGAGGTCACCGGCAGAGGCCAGACCCTGCTGCTGGCCGCCCACGAACCCGACCTCGCCGCGCAGGTCACGGGCCGCGCCCTGCATCTGAGCGCCGGAAGCCTGACGGACAGCCCGTGAACGAAGGCTGGCAGCACATCCTGACGATTGCCCGCAAAGACGCCCGCCTCGCCGGACGCACCCGCGACACTTTGCTGGCGACGCTGTTTTACGCCGCGCTGGTGCTGCTCGTTCTGGGCCTCGCCCTCGGGCCGGATGACGCCCGCCTGCGCCCCGCCGCCGCCGGAGCGGTGTGGGCCTCGCTGGCGCTGTCGTCGGCCATCGCTTCGGGCCGGGCGTTCGCGCAGGAGCAAGAAGCCGGAGCGCTGGAGCAACTGACCCTTTATCCGGGGCCGCACGGCGCACTGTATTTGGGAAAATGGCTGGGCACCTGGCTGCAACTGCTGGTGCTGGCGGCTGTGATTGTGCCGCTGGGCCTACTGCTGTTCGGCGCGGCGGGCGGCGGTCAGGCCCTGCCCTGGCCCGCGCTGCTGCTCACCGCTGTGCTGGGCGTGACCGGTTTGTCGGCCAGCAGCACTTTTTACGCCGCTATTACGGTCAATCTGCGGGCCCGCGAGGCGCTGCTGCCGGCCCTCGCTTTTCCACTGCTCGTTCCGGTGGTGCTGGCCACCGTCAAATCCACCAGTCTGCTCCTAGATGGCGGTTGGTCAGGGGAAGTGGCCGGGTGGCTGAGTTTCCTCACCGCCTTTGACATAGGCACCTTGATTGTCTGCACCTTGCTGTTTCCGTTTGCAGTGGAGTGAAGCACGGCCAGAGCAAATGCAGCCGCGCTCTGCTTATTTCTCAGCCACCAACACCGCTGCGCCGCCGTCGTGGTCATCGGTGGTCAGGGTGGGCGTGTTGAGGGCATTGTCCAGCTTCAGCGTGTCCAGCCGCTTGAAGGTGCCTGCCGCGCTCAACTTGGCGCTGAGATCGTCGCGGGCCACCTTAAAGGAGTTGTAGGGGTGATGCATCGAGGAAATCAATTCAAAGTCTTCGCGGCTAAACGCGGCTGTCCAGAGGTATCCGCCGCTGTCTATCGGCGCGGGGCCGAAGACCCGTCCGTGGTTGTTGGATTGCCACCACGCGCCGTCGCTGAAGGCTTCATCTTTTCCGCCGGGTTGCTGGCCGTACATCTGACCCAGGATGAGGCCCTTGTAGCCGACACTATGGCCTCCTTTTGGGCCGTAGCCTGCCGCCTGCATCGCGCTCACGAGGCGCGAGGCGGCTTCCTGCGGCGTCTTGGCGACTTTATCGACCAAGATCACGTTGACTGGCTCGCGCAAGTTGTGATCGTTTAGTTGGTAGCCCAGCCAGCGGGCCGGTTGGCCGTCGGGGTCGATCATCCATTTGCCGATGAGGCCGTAAGTGGTGTTCGCCGCGTCGGCGCTGCTGGTCGTCGCCTCGGC
The DNA here is from genome assembly GCF_003860465.1 of Deinococcus psychrotolerans. Classification (NCBI taxonomy): domain Bacteria; kingdom Thermotogati; phylum Deinococcota; class Deinococci; order Deinococcales; family Deinococcaceae; genus Deinococcus; species Deinococcus psychrotolerans. The sequence continues at coordinate 2,158,783 of NZ_CP034183.1, read as the reverse complement.
ACCTTCAGTGGTCACATTGGCCGCGTTGATGGTCGGCGTACATCCCGAAATGACGGCCAAACCGGCACTGACACACACTGCAGGTATTAAACGATGACTCAAACTGACCTCCCATTTCTACCCATTTACGCCCCCACCGGCCAACCGGCTTTGGCGGATCTCTTTGGACGAACACCCCGCTCCGATGGCGAAACGGGGCCCGTTAAAAGCGCTGAAGACCTTATCTTGCCACGTCATTTCGCTCACAAACGTGAACTGGCCTCTATCATTTTCTGATTTCATTCTGATGAAAACCTTGAGGAAAAGGCAGCCCGTGGAGTGTCAAAGGAACACCAGCCGGGGGACACTCGCACTTGCCCGAGCGCCACCAAAACGTCATGCTTAAGCTCTCTTCAGGGCGAGCTTCTCCAAGCTGGAATTGCCCGCTCCCCTCGGCCTTTTTGCCGCCTTCTCTTACCTTCGCTCCGCCCGTTTGGAGACACAATGACCAGTGTGACCACGCTCAGTAAAACAGGCTCGAAAAAAGACCGTCTCACCCCCGTTCTCGGCGCAGTGACGGCCCTCAGTGTGCTGGCCGGCCTGTGGCTGAGTCTCACCGCACCCGCCGACGTCAATCAGGGCCTCCTCGTGCGGCTGATGTTCGTGCATGTGCCGACCGCATGGCTGAGTTACCTTGCGTATGGCGGCACCGGGTTGTTCGGGCTGCTGTACCTCATCACCCGCCAGCGCCGCTACGACCGCCTCGCCATGAGCAGCGGTGAAATCGGAGTGCTGTTTACAGTGGCGACCATCGTGGGCGGCATGCTGTGGGCCAAGCCGACCTGGGGCACCTACTGGGTGTGGGACGCCCGGCTGACCACCACCGCCCTCTCGCTGGTGGTGTACGGCGCTTACCTGCTGGTGCGCGGCCTGATCGACGACCCCGAGCGCCGCGCCCGCGTTTCGGCGGTGATCGGCGTGGTCGGCACGCTCTACATTCCGGTCAATTACATGGCGGTGGAGTGGTGGCGCGGGGTTCACCAGACCCAGACCCTCAAGCTGCTCGGCGGAATGCAGTGGGGCGCGGCTCCGGTGTACGGCATCGCCCTGACCGTCATGACGCTCGCCTTTACCTTGCTTTACGTTTACTTGCTGCGGGTGCGCGGCATTTTGGCGGCCAAGCAGGAGCGCCGCGAAGAGCGCGAATTTGAATTGCCGCCCCTGAATCAGCCGCTGAGCCAGAGCGAGGTGCGCCGTGGATAAGTATTCGGGCTACGTCCTCATTACTTACGTCGTTACGTTCGTGATTCTGATCGGCTATCTGGGCTGGGTCTGGTGGCGGCTGCGGCAAGAAGAGAGGGAACTGTGAGTGCGCCCTCGTCTCCTCAACTCCCTCAGGCCAGAAGGCGCAGGAAAAACCCGCTGCCGTATGTGCTGGCGGGCGTGGCCCTCGCTGGCTTACTGACTTACATCATCTTCGGCAACCTCGCCCAGAGCATCGAATACTTCGTGACGCCCACCGAGTACAAGGCCCAGGCCGCCAACTTGCAGGGCCACACCGTCAGAATCGGCGGCCTCGTCAGGGCCGTGAAGTATGACCGCAATTCGCTCGACCTGAATTTCAACGTCACCGACGGCAGCGCGACGTTTCCGGTGGTGTATCAGGGCGCGGTATCGGACTTGTTCAAGGAAAATCAGGGCGTGGTGGTGCGCGGCACCTTCAATGCCCAGAATGTCTTTCACGCCAACGAACTGATCGTCAAGCACAGCGAGGAATACCGCATCCCGCGTAGCCAGAGCGAACTCAAAGACATGCTGAAAAATGCCAAAGACGCCAACGCCGAAGGGCAGTAAGGAGCAGCAACGATCATGCTGAATCTGATTTCATTTCAGTCCAGTCCTCTGGCCGCGCTGGGCCAAGTCGCCATGCTGCTGGCCCTAGCCTTTACGTTGGCGGGGCTGTGGCTCTCGGTGCTGGGTGGCCTGCGAAGCGACCCGCGCAGCACCGAAGCGGCCCGCCGCAGCGTTTGGGCGGTGTTCGCCTTTGTCAGTTTGGCGATTCTGGCGCTGCTCTCGGCCCTGCTGCGCGACGACTTCTCGGTGCGTTACGTGGCCGAGCACTCGATGACCACCTCACCGACTTGGGTCAAGATCACCTCGCTGTGGGGAGCGCTGGAAGGCTCCATCTTGCTGTGGGCCTGGCTGCTGGCGGGCTACGCTTTCATTCTCAGCCTGACCCTGCGGCGCGACGCTCTGCGGCCCTGGGCACTGGGAGCGATGTTCGTTTCACTGCTGTTTTTCGTGGGCGTGGTGGCAGGAGTGGCCTCGCCGTTTACCCCGCTGGCACAGATTCCGTTGCAGGGGCAGGGGCCGAATCCGGCGCTGCAAAACCACTGGATGATGGCCGTTCACCCGGTCTTGCTGTATTTGGGCTTCGTGGGCCTGAGCGTGCCGTTTGCCTACGCGGTGGCCGCGCTCATTACTGGGCGACTCTCGGATCACTGGCTGAGCGTGACCCGCCGCTGGACGCTGATGGCCTGGGTCTTTTTGACCGCCGCGATTGTGGCGGGCGGTTGGTGGAGCTACGAAACATTGGGCTGGGGCGGCTACTGGGCCTGGGATCCGGTCGAGAATGCCAGCTTCATTCCCTGGCTGCTGACCACCGCTTTTTTGCACAGCATCCAGATTCAGGAAAAACGCAACTTGCTGCGCGGCTGGAACATCTGGCTCATCGTGCTGGCCTACACCTCCACCGTGCTGGGCACCTTCCTGAACCGCAGCGGCATCGTGCAGAGCGTCCACGCCTTCGCGGGCGGGCCAGTCGGCCCTGTGTTTCTGGGTTTTCTGGCATTGCTGCTGATCGGCGGCGTGGCCCTGACCGCCTGGCGCACCCCCAAGCTGCGCGACCTGGGTGAAGCGCCCGCACCGCTCAGCCGCGAAGCTGCGTTTCTGGCGGGCAACTGGCTGTTTTTGGTGTTCAGCGCCGTGGTGCTGCTCGGCACCCTGTTTCCGGTGATCGTGGAAGCCGTGACGGGCCGCAAGAGCAGCATCGGCGCACCGTTTTTCAATACCTTCAGCGTGCCGATTGGCCTCGGTTTGCTGCTGCTGATGGGCGTCGGGCCGCTGCTGCCCTGGCGTCGGGCTGACGGCGAGAGCCTGCTGATGGCCCTGCGGCTGCCGGTTGGAACGGGCGTGCTGGCGGCCATCATCGCCGCCGTGCTGGGCGTCCGGAGCGTGGCAGTACTGCTGACACTGGCCCTGTGCGCCTACAACGTCGCCGGACTCGCCACCCTGACCCTCCGGGCGGCCAGACAGCGCGGCAGCCTCACGGCCCTGCTCAGTGAGCAGCCACGCCGCTACGGAGCGTATACCGCTCACCTCGGTTTGGTGGTGCTGGCGCTGGGCTTGGCCTTTTCGGGAGCGTACAAACAGAGCGGCGAAACCACCCTCAACCTCGGCCAAGACAAACAGGTGCTGGGCGACACCCTGCGGCTCGAAAGCCTGCGCGAGGCCAAGTATGACTATGGCTCCAGCGCCATCACCCAAATTCGGGTCAATGGCCAGAGTTTTGCGCCGCGCATGAACGTCTATGCCCAAGACCCCGGCACCCCATTTCCCACTCCCGCCGTGCGCTACAGCGTGCTGGGCGACACCTACCTCGTGACCACCAACATCGACAAAAATGGCAAGTGGGCCAGCATCCGCCTCATCAAATCGCCGCTGGTGTCGTGGATTTGGGTCGGCACTTTGATTATCGTGCTGGGCGCGGGCGTCACCTTGCTATCTCCGGCGCGGCCCGCTGTGCGCAAGGTAACGGGCGGGGCAGTGGCGGCGGACTGAGGAGCGGGGAGAGATATTCGATTTGCTCACTCCACCCCCTAAGAAAGACAAGGACTCCGCTTTTTAGCGCCTCTCCCAGTGGCAGGAGCGGAGAGAAAAGTGAAGTGAGCGCCAGGGATTGCCCTTCCCACCACCACCTGCCACGTTTAAGGAGCTTCATGACCAAACTCAACTCCACTCCTCCCGCTTGGCGGCGCTTTGTCGCTCCGGGCATTGCCTTTGCGCTGGTGGCGGCGCTGGGCGTAGCGCTGCTGCGGCCCAAAGACGCTTCGAGCGGCGTGGGCGATCCGCTGCTGGGCAAGGCCGCGCCGACATTCGTCCTCAAAACGCTGGACGGCGGCACGGTGAGCTTGGAGCAGCTCAAAGGCAAGCCGCTGGTGCTCAATTTCTGGGCCTCGTGGTGCGTGCCGTGCCGCGACGAAGCGCCGCTCCTGCGCGAAGCCAGCGAAAAGCAGGGCGCGGCTGGCCTCAACGTGGTCGGCGTGCTGTTTCAAGACCCCGACAAAACGCGGATGCGTAAGTTCATTGCCGATTACGGCCTGGCCTACCCCAACTTGCTCGACAGCGACCTCAAAACGTCGATCAATTACGGCATCACTGGCGTGCCGGAAACTTTTTTTATCGGCACGGACGGGTTGATCAAGTCGGTTGACCGGGGCGGATTGACCCGTGAGCGGCTCTCGGCAGGCCTGCAAAGCATCGGAGTGACGTTCTAATGTCGGCCCTCAAGCGCCTGCTGACCGCTCTCCTGCTCGCTTCGTCTGCGCTGGCCGCTCCGCTGACCCCCGCGCAGCAAAGCCAAGTTTCGCGCGTCGGCAACAGCATTCGCTGCCCGATTTGCCGCGACGTGCTGCCGATCACCGAGAGCGGCAACGACATCAGCAAACAGATGCTCTCAGAAATCAGCGCCCAGACACAAGCCGGGCAGACGGACGCGCAGATTTACGACTATTTTCGCGAGCGCTACGGCCAGCGGGTGCTGCTCAGGCCGTCCAATGATTTTGCCGGAAAACTGCTGTGGCTTTTGCCGTCTCTGGCGCTGCTACTGGGCGGCGGGGCGTTGACGGGCTATTTGGTCGGTCAGCGGCGCGGCGCGGCTGCTCCCGTCAAAACGGCGGCTGACCCCGCCCTCAACGCCGACGAACCCGAAGACCCCTATTTGGCCGAAATCCGCGCCCAAGTCCAAGCTGGCCGTGAGCAGCAGCGGGGGGAGTCGTGAACGCTTTGCTGATCGTGCTGCTGGTCTTGCTGGGCTTGGCCGCGCTGCTGGCGGTGGTCTCGCCGCTGCGGGCCCGCAACGCCGCCGACCCCAACGCTGCCGAGCGCCTGCGTCTGGAAGGTGAGCGCGACGCTTTGACGGCTGAACTGATTGACCTGGAGGATGAAGCCCGCCGCCCAGATTTGGAAAACCGCGCCGCCCGCAGCCTGCGTGCCCTCGACGGCTTGCCGCCCGCGCCCAAATCCGGCAGCGTATTCGCGCCCGCCCTGATCGGCGTGGTGCTGGCCGCAGCGGTGGTGGGCGTGGGCGCACTCAGCTTTGTGCCGCAGTGGCAATTGGCCGCGCTCGACAGCGGCGAAGGAACAGCCATCAAAAGTGCCCTGAGCTTGCCGAGCTTGCAGGCGCAGGCGCAGCGCGGCCAAACCCAAGCCGCTTATCTGGCGTGGGGCGACGCGGCCTTTACCGCCGGCCAATACGACCAAGCCAGCGCCGCTTACGCCAGTGCGCTGCGGCTCGATCCCAAGCAGCCCAAAGCGCTGCGGCGGCTGGGCATCATGCTGCTGACCGGGCAAGGCCGCAGCGCTCCGGCCAACGAGCAGCAAGCCTCGCAAGCCTTTTTGCTGGTTCGCACCGCCGCCCAACTCGCGCCGAGCGACCCCGAAAGCCAGTTGCTGCTCGGCTACGCGTTCAACAATTTCGGCGAGTCCAAGCTGGCCCTCGCCGCGCTGGAGCGCTACCAGAGCTTAGATCCCGCCGGACGCGAAGCCGACGATTTGATCGCTACGTTGCGGGCCAGCACGGCCCAAACCGACCCGGCTTCACGAATCTACGCGGCCAACTGCGCCAGTTGCCACGGCGCGGGCGGGCGCGGCGGCCTCGGCCCCAACCTGCACGAGAGCCGCCTCAGCAGGGCCGAGCTGAAATCGGTCATTCAAAATGGCAAGGGAGCTATGCCGGCTTACCCCAACATCAAGGGCGCGGAGTTAGAAGCGCTGGTGAGCAAGTTGGAAGGCTGGCAGAAGTGAGCGGGGCTGAAGGGCAGGTTCGCTGATGCCCACCCGCCGTCAGCTTTTAGAAAAATGGTGGCTGCTGCCGGTCGGCGCGACGGTGGGCGTCTTCGGCTATATGGGCTACTACGCCAGCCGCATCACGTTTGGCAAAGAAAAGCCCAGTGCGCCTGACTTTGTGACGGGAACAGCCGTGCGCGTGGCGGCACTGACGGCGCTCAGCGGCGAGTGGGCACAGCAAGCATTTAGCTACGACAAGCGGCCCTGCATCCTGCTGCGCTTGCCCGCCGCCACGCTCGGCAGCTTGGAGGTGGACGGGCAGCACTACGCCGCCTTCAGCCGAATCTGTACCCATTTGGGCTGCACTGTCAACCTGGTCAAAGACCCCGAAGTGCTGGCCTTCAGCTTCAGTTACCGCCCGCCGGACAATATGCCCCGGCTCGGTTGCCCCTGCCATTTCAGCGTCTTCGATCCGCTGCGCTCGGGTGAAGCGGTGTTCGGCAAGGCCCGCGCTCCGCTGCCGCGTGTGCGGCTGGAACGGCGCGGCGCGGCGCTGTGGGCCACGGGGATCGAGGCCGCTCCGCCGCTGGGAACATAAGCGAGGTACGGGCAGAACTGAAGCGGCTGGTTTGCTCTAGACTTCAGCATGCTCAGTTGGACTGTCCGGCCCGCTCAACTGACTGAACTCCCGCTGTGCGCCGGCATTCTGGAAGCCGCCGCCCGCAACTTGCAAGCACGTGGCGAATCCCTCTGGCCGCACTCCGCCATGACGGTGGAGCGCTTGACAGCGCAGTATCCGCCTGCCAGCTTTCGCCTCGGCTGGTTGGGCGGCCAAGCGGCGGCCACGATGGTGCTGCTGGCCGCCGACCCCGACTTTTGGCCCGACGCTTTAGTGGGAGAAGCGCTTTACCTCCACAAGCTCGGCGTGCCGCCTGAGTTTCAGGGGCAAGGGTTGGCGCAGCTAATGCTGGAAGCGGCGGTTAGCGAAGCAAGAGCTGAGGGCTGCACCTTCTTGCGACTGGACACCACCTGGAACCGTCCCAAGCTGCGGGCCATTTACGAGCAATTCGGCTTTGAAGTGCGCGGGCGCAAAGTGGTGCATGGCTACGATGTGGCGCTGTACGAACTACGGGTTTGAAGCAGAGGCGGCGGTTCTTACCTTCCCTCAGTTCGGCACGGGCGTGTCGCTGCCCAGCAAAATCGTGAGATCCGCACCCGCTGCGCCGCCTGCCGCCTGTACCTGACCGTAACCCAGATCCGCCCTGAGGCCGCTGAGCGCCGCGCCCGCCGCACCTGCGATGAAGGTGGTCGGCGCTTGACCGCGCTGCAAATTCACGATCCAGACGTTGCTGTAACCCGCCGCCACCAATTTGTCTTGGAGGGCGCGGGCCGCGCCTGCTGGAGCGTCGATATTGGCAATCGCCACGCTGCGGCTTCTGGGGTCGCTGGGATCACTAAACGACTTGGAGATGAGGGCGCGAATCTCGCTGCGATTGGCCGTCCATGTTCCTGACGGGCCAAAATCGCCGGGTAAGGTGTGGGTGTTGATTTTGGGGCCGGAGAGCAGTGCCCCGAGCGTGTGCGAAATCACCTCACGGCTCAGGCCCGCTTTAGTGTTGCGGTCAAGCGCCCCAATCACGCTGGGCCAGCGCCAGACGTTGAGCGGACTCGTCAGCTTTTGGCTGAGCGACTGCAAATAAAGCTGCTGGCGGGTCACGCGGCCAATATCGCCCAGATTGTCGTGGCGAAAGCGCAAAAAGCCTTCGACCTGCGGGCCGCTGAGGTGCTGCATTCCCGGCTGCAAATCCACATGCAGCTTTCCGGCGTTGTCGTCGTACTGCATCCGCTCCGGCACATTCACATCAACGCCGCCGGAAGCGTTGGTCAGGTCGCGCAGGGCGTTGAGGCTGAGCAGGGCGTAACCGTCTACCGGCAGGCCAGTCAGGTTTTGCACCGCTTGAACCAGCACTTCGGGACCGCCGCGCCGGTTGGCGGCGTTGATTTTGCCGTAGCCCGCCTGACTGCCCCCAACAGAAGGAATGTTGACCCAGGTATCGCGGGGAATACTGAGCAGCTCCACCTCGCCGCTCGCCCGCAACTGCGCCAGCACGATGGTGTCGGTGAGGTAGGTATACGCTTCAGGCTTGGCCGGCCAGGGCCACACCGCCGAAGTCTCGTCGTATTCAGGAGTGACGCCCGCCAGCAGCAAGTTCACAGGGCGTACGGGGGCCGAAGGAACAGCGCCGTACTTGAGCAGTGCGGGCACAGCCGGAGAAATGAGGGCCACCAGACCCGCGAGAGCCAGCAGCAAAAAGACACGAAACCACATCGGTCGTCAATCTAGCAGCCTTACGGGTGAGGAATCCTCAGAGCGCGGCTCAAATCACTTTTGCACAATCCACTTGTCGAGCAGTTTTTGATATTCGCCGCTTTTTTTCATACGGGCCAAGGTTTTGTCGGCGGCGGCGGCGAGGTCGCTTCCTTTCTTGAACACAGCGCCGTAATCTTCGGCCACCAGCGCTTTGCCGGCTTGATCAAACTGGCCGGGCAAGCGCCGTTTAAGGTCGGTGACTGTGGGCGCGTCGCCGATCAGCGCTACGATTCGGCCCGCCTGCACGTCGGCGAGGCCCGCCGCGAAGTCGTCATAGACCTTGAGGTTGGCTCCCTTGGGCTTGAGGGTGTCGTTGGCCGCGAATTGGCCGGTGGTGGTGGCCTGCACCCCGATGTTGATGTTTTTGACGTCGGCGGGCCAAGCGAACTTACTCGGATTGCCCGCCTTGACGATAAAGACCTGGGCGCTACGGTAATACGGCGAACTGAAACTCACCACTTTGGCCCGCTCAGACGTGATGGTAATGGCGCTCATGGCCATGTCCACCCGCCCCGAGGTAACCGACTGCGGCATCAGTGCGCCGAAGCCCACCGCCTGAATCTGGAGTTTGACGCCCAAATCTTTGGCCACCGCTTTGGCAATGTCGATGTCAAAGCCCTGAATGCTGCCGTCTTCGCCTTTGAATTCAAACGGCTGAAAGGTGGGATCGGTGCCGAGCACCAGCACACCTTTTTTCTTGACTTCGGCCACACTGGTCGCCAGAGAAGTTGGAATGAGCAGCAGCGCCGACAACGCGAGCAGAGAACGTAACATGCTGAGCATGCTAGCGCGTGGAATACTGCTGCTGTGCGCTGGCCTGCTCCCACCGAATTTGTGCATCTGAACGCCGTGCCCGACCCTGCCGAGTGGACGCGGCCCGGACTGGTGCAGTTTTTTAGCTTGGAATGCCCAGCCTGCGTGTCGCGGGGCATTCCGTTTATGCGGCGTCTGCACGCCGAGTTTGGGGATTCGGTGAACTTGCTGGCAGTTCACACCAGCCGGGGCCACCGCTTTTATGCGCGTGAGCAAGTTGAGCCGCAGTTACTTAACTTTGCCCGTGACTACGCCAAGTTGCCGTTTCCCGTCGCGCTGGATTTGGACGGCTCGGTGGCCGAGTTCTGGCAGACCCAAGGCACGCCGCACTGGCTGGCCTTCGCGCCGGGCGGTGAACTGCTGCGGAGCGTGTACGGGAGTCAGGAAGGAGCGCAGACGCGGCTGGCGTATTTGCTGGGGGAGTGGGTTTCGCCTTCCGACCCAACAGAGGGGTAAACCACCAGTTTCAGCGCTGGATCGCCGCCAACCTGAAAGAAAGCGTCTTCCTCAGTGTAAATATCAAAGAGTAAGCCCCTAAACCAATTCCCCAACCGGCCCCAGCACCGCCACCCGCAATACATCAAATGGTCTGCGCTCCAGCACGGCGCGGACTTGCTCTGGCGTCACGTCAGCGTAACGGCGCACGCTCTCCGAGGCGCTGATGAGTTCGCCGCGTGCCAGATAATCCATGCCGAGGCTAAACAAACGGCCCTGCGGCGTGCCACTTCTCAGCAGCGCCCCCACCGCGATTTTGCGGGCAGCTCGGCGCACTTCGAGGTCGGTGATGCCGCCGTTTTGCACTTCACCCAGCACGGCGCGGTAAGCGTCCAGAACTTCTTGGGTACGCGGCGGGTCGCAGGAAAAGCCGCCCACGAACATGCCCGCACCGTCGTACTCGGCGTGTGAGAGGTCAGCGCTGTCACACAGGCCGGTGTCCACCAAAGCCCAGTAGAGCCGACCGTTTTCGCCGCCGATGATCTCGGTCAGCACGTGGGCCGCTTCGCGCAGCGGGTCGGCGTTGCTGAGGCCCGGTGCGGCCAGCGCCACCTGAGCGCGGCTGAGCTCGGGGTCAGGCGTCACGCTCAGGCCGCTTTGGGGAACGTGGGGCGTGATTTGCCGCTCGAACGAATGGCGGGGCCACTCGGCACAGGCTTGCTCGGCGGCGTCCAGTACCGCCTGCTCGTCAAATTGGCCGCAGACCGCCAGCGTGATATTCGGCGCAGCGTAGCGCTCAGCAAAGTTGCGGCGCAGCACCTCAGGTGTCAAAGCGCTGACCGTTTGCGCCGTACCCAGCACCAAGTGGCCCAGCGGATGTTCACCCCAGTATTCGGCGTTCAGGATGTCCATGAGGCGCGAGTCGGGCTGATCGGCGTACATCTCAATTTCTTCCAAAATCACTCCGCGCTCGGTGCTGACTTCCTCAGGGCGCAGGGCCGGCGTCAGCAGCACACTGAGGGCGCTGAGCAGCTCGCCGGCTTGTTCGGGCAAGCTGGCCGCGTGATACACCGTGGCTTCCTCGCTGGTAAAGGCGTTGGCCTGCCCGCCCAGCGCGTCCAAGCGGGTATTGAGATCGAGGGCGCTGACGGATTCGGAGCCTTTGAACATCAGGTGTTCCAAAAAGTGCGACGCACCCAGCTCGGCGGGCCGCTCGTCTCTGGCTCCGGTGCCCACGAAGTAGCCCATTGCTAACGTTTGGGCGTCGGGATCGCGTTCTAGCAGCACGGTCAGGCCGCTGCTCAGCACGTGCTTGGTGGGCTTGAGGAGAGTGGTTTCAGACATGGGCTGCCTCCGCTTTGAGTGACAAAGGCACCGGGCCGAGCGACGCCAAACTGAGTTCGCCCAAGTCGTAACCAGACAGAAAAGTATTGACGCGCTCTAAAGTCAACTCGGCAATTTCAGTTCTCATTTCGCTGGCCTCGCGCACCCGCCCGAAAACGGCCAAGTCGCGGGCCATCCCGCCGCTGCGGGCGCGGATGCTCTCGGAGCCGAAAACCGTGCTGGCCATCAAAGCGTTTTTGGCGCGGTCAAACTCGGCCCCCTCCAGTCCGGCTTGCCAGCGGCGCAGTTCGCCGAGCATCACGCTCAGCGTTTCGGGAGCGCGTTGGGGAGTGCTGGCCGCGTAACCGCTGATGAGGCCCACCCCGCCCACCACCTGCGGGCCAGCATGGACACTGTAGGCCAGTCCCCGGTCTTCGCGCACCGCTTGAAACAGGCGGCTGGCGCTCCCGCCCGACAAAGCGGTGAGCGAGAGGTGCCAAGCCAACCAGTCCGGCGAGAGCGGCGAAATGCCGCGCCCGGTGAAGGTGAAGTGGGTCTGCTGGCTGTCGCCTTTGAGGTGCGAAGTGGTGCCCAGCATCGGCGTCAGCGGCACTGGCTCGGTGTCTGCTGTCTGCCAATCACCGAACAATTCGTCGGCCAGATCAAAGACTGCCTCGGCCTGCGTGTCGGCCACCACGCTGAGGATGCTGCCGCCCGCGCCGTAGCGCTGCCAAAAGGCGCGGGCAGTGTCGGGGGTGATTTGGCTGAGGCCCTGCACCGTTCCGCTGGTGGGGTGGGCATAGCCGCTTGTTCCGAAGACCATTCGCCGCGCTTCCAGGCCCAGCCGCTCGGCGGGATTGTCCTGCGAACTTTCCAAATCCTGACGGGCCAGATCGAGCAGCACCGGCAATTCGCCTGCGGGCAGGTGGGGGCGGCGCAGCAGATCGGCGTAGAGGCGCAGCGCTCCGGAGAGGTCTTCATTCAGGCCGCTGCCGGAAAAGTAGGTGGCCTCGGCGTCTATCCCGCCGCCGCGCCGCACGCCGAGGTCGTCTAGGGCATCTTGGAATTGCCGAGCGCTGAACGCACCCGCGCCTTTGTAGAGCCATTCTTCCACCAAGCCCGCTGTGCCTTCCTGCCCTGCGGGATCGTGGGCGCTGCCCAGCGGCAGGCGCAAATGGAAGGAAAAACCGGGGGTGGCGCGGCGCTCAAAGGCCACGGTCAGGCCGCTGGCGAGGGTTCGGGTTTGGGCAGGCATCAAGGGAGATTCTAGAGCAGGGAGGCGGCGGGGTGCGGGCTGAGGCTTACGCTTGGCGGTGCTAAAGAACAGCCCAACATTCAGCTTCCCCCCAAGCTCCCACGCGCCCCTGTCCATCCCCTATTGTCAGCGCTATGAATCTCTTGCTGGCCTTTATCCCGATCAGTCTGCTGCTGGAATACGTCTTTCATGCGCCGCCGCTGTGGGTATTCGGGGCGTCCACGGTGGCGATCATTCCGCTGGCCGACTGGCTCAGGAAGGCCACCGAACAGGTCGCCGCCCGCGCAGGACAGACCATCGGCGGGCTGCTCAACGTCACCTTTGGCAACCTCGCCGAGTTGATTATTGCCATTTTCGTGCTGCTGGCGGGCAACACCGCTGTGGTGAAAGCGCAGATCACCGGCAGCATCATCGGCAATGGGCTGCTGGGGCTGGGGCTGGCCATCTTGATCGGCAGCTTTGGCCGCAGCCGCCAGAAATTCAGCGGCGCGAACGCTGGGCAGCTCAATTCGATGCTGTTTTTGGTGGTGGTGGCCTTGCTGCTGCCCGCCCTGTTCGATTTGACCGAGCGGCTGCCTGCCTTTGAAGCCGGAAGCGCCGCCGCCCGCAACAACTTAGACGAATACCTGAGTTTGGGCGTGGCGGTGGTGCTGATTCTGGTCTACGGCCTGAACTTGGTCTATACGCTGGTGACGCACAAAGACGTGTTCGCGCTGGAAGAAGAGGAGCACCAAGGCACGCTCTGGCCGACCTGGAAGGCGGCAGCGGTGCTCCTGGGCGCAACGGCCATCATCGCGTTGGAATCCGAGATGCTCTCCGGTGCGCTGGACGCCAGCAGCGCAGCGCTGGGCCTCAGTCCATTTTTTCTGGGCATTATCGTGCTGGCGGTGGTGGGCAACTTTGCCGAGTACATCGCGGGCAGTTACTTTGCGCGGCAAGGCAAAATTGGGCTGGCCATCAATATCGCCATAGGCGCGACCATTCAAGTAGCCCTGTTTACTGCGCCGCTGCTGGTGATTATTTCGTACTTGATCGGCAAGCCGATGAATTTGGTGTTTTCCAGTCCACTGGAACTGGTGGCTATTGTGGCGGTGGCGCTGATCGTGACGACCGTAACCAAAGACGGCGAGGCGACCTGGTTTGAAGGCGTGATGCTGATCGCGGTGTATTTGCTGCTGGCACTGGCGTTTTACTTTGTGACACCCAGCGAGAAAGGAGCGCAATTGAACACCCCACCCGCTCAGGTGGTCTTTCTACAAACAGGGTGAGTTGTTGAGAATTGCGAACTTGCACCGCCCAAGAAGCACCGCGCCTGAGCCAACCCTTAGGCGGGGTGTCAAAGCTCAAGGGAAACATACATAAACTTACTCTGGCTAGCGACTCGAACAGCGTCTATGTCTGCGGAACGGCATGCGGCGGCCAAGTGGGCCGCGCCCTGCTGAAGCCGTTACGGGTCGGGCACACATTCGGCCGCTGGCTGGACTTGGTGTCCCTTCCGCTCACACTGGACAACGCGGGGCGTTCAGAATAAGGGCATGACCGCGCCCGATCTTCAAACCGGCCTGCCCGCGCCCAGCGCCACTGCCGAGGAACTCACCCGCCTTGCCCGCAGCGCCGCGCCCCCTCTGCGTGAAGCAGTAGCCCGCCATCCTAATACGCCCGCCGAAGTGCTGGGTAGCCTCGCCGCCGACTTTCCCGAAGCGGTGATTGCCAACCCCGCGCTGCCGCTGCTCCGGCTGGCCCAGATGCAGCACATCCAGCGCTGGACGGGCCGCAGCTTGGCCCGCCTCGCCGCTGTGGACGCCGCTCCCGAGTGGATTCAGGAACTGGCGATGCGTCACAGCGACCCGCAGGCGCAGTGGGCGGTGGCGGGCCGCGCCGCGCTGAGCGAAACCCGGCTGCGCCAACTCGCCGCCAGAGGCGAATGGCAACTGCGGGCGGCGGTGGCCCAGCACCCCGATTTGCCCGCCGAAGTGCTCGCCAGCCTCGCTGCCGACCCCGATTACGGCGTGCGGCTCTCGCTGGCGGCCCACCCCGCCCTGCCGCCGGAAGTCTTAAAGCTCTTGCAACAAGACCCGCACCCGCTGGTGCGCCGCCGCACCCAGATGGTCAATGCCAAAGTGAGGCCGCTGTGACGGACAACACCGCGAGCGAGCAGACTTATACCGCTTTTCTGGGCCACCAGCGCCTCATCACCGCGCCGCTGGTGGATGTTCTGGAGCAGGTTAAGAGGCATCTGGACGCGTCAGAACAGGCCCTGCCCATTTTGATTTTTGACGACCAGACCGGAGCGCAGGTGGATTTTAACTTTCAGGGAAGCGCCTCGCAGATGCTGGCAGCCGCCGCGCGTCCAGCACCCCAGCCGCAGGCCGCCGTGCAAGAAGTCAAGTTGCTGCCGCGCCACTGGGAGTGGTTGCAGGTCCAGCCCAGCGGAAAGTCGGCCACCCTGCGCCGCCTGGTGGACGCCGCCCGCAAAGCCGAAGCCGGAGCCGCCCGCGCCAGAGCGTCCCGCGACGCTGCCAGCCACTTTCTCACCGTGATGGCGGGCGATCAAGCGGGATTGGAAGACGTGCAACGCGCTCTCTACGCTGCCGACCGTGAGCGCTTTGAAACGCTGATCTTCGCTGCCGACTGGCCCGAAGGCATCAGCGCCCACGCGCTTTATTTGGCTGGTGCAGCTTTTGGGGAAGAAACACCGTGACTCCTTTTCCGCTGCGCCAGCCACTGATTTTTCTGGACACCGAAACCGGAGGCCGCGACCCCAAGCGCCACCCCCTATTGACTATCGGCTTGGTGACACTTGGCCTAGATGGTCAGATCAGCCGCCCGCTGCACCTGCTGGTCAAGCACGATCACTATGAGGTGGAAACGGGCGCGATGGAAGTCAACGGCATTGATCTGGAGGCCCACGATGCCGCCGCCCAGCCGCCTGAAGCGGTAGCCGCTGCCCTGCGCGAGTACGCCGCCGAAGTAGGACGGGTGATGCTCGGCGGGCACAACTTCAACTTCGACTTGGGCTTCTTGCGCCCGCTGCTGCCGGATTTACGCAAGGTCTTCAGAAGCGGCTACGTGGACACCAAACTTAGCGCCCAGTTTCTGATTCACGCCGGAGTGTTGCCGTATCAAATCGGCACGCCGCTCAGCCAACTCACCGAGCATTTCGGCATCGAGTACGCCGCCCACAACGCCCTGGAAGACGCTGCGGCGACGGCCAAGGTGTATGTGGAGTTGCTGAAGTTGGCAGGCAGCTCCAGCTAAAGAGTCAGGCCAGCTAAACTCCTGTCTATGTCAGCACAACCGCTCCCCTACCGAATCGGCTACGGAGAAGACGCCCACCGCCTCGCTGCTGGAAGGCCTCTGATTCTCGGCGGCGTCGAAATTACCGGTGCTGAGCGCGGCCCGGTGGCCCACAGCGACGGCGACGCGGCCCTGCACACCCTCTCCGACGCCCTACTCTCGGGCCTTGCGCTGGGCGACATAGGCCAGTATTTTCCCGATACTGACCCAAAGTGGGCGGGCCTCAACTCGGCAGACATCTTGCGGCGCTGCCTTGAGTTGGTGCGCGAACGCGGCTACGCGCCCGCCAACGCCGCCCTGGTCGTGACCTTGGACACCCCCAAACTCGGCAGCAAACGCGCTGAAATCGCTCAGCGAATCGCCGGGCTGCTGGGACTCGATTCCAGCGAGGTGGGCGTGAGTTTTAAGACTTCCGAAGGCCTCGCGCCCGACCATATTCAGGCCCGCGCCACCATCCTTTTGGTTCGGCTATGACTCAAAATCCCCAGCTTCCAATACCGCTTTGCCATGTGGTGCTGTACTCGCCCGAAAAAGCTGGCAATGTCGGCAACGTGGCCCGCACCTGCGCGGTGCTGGGGGCCGAGCTGCACCTGATCCGGCCCTACGGCTTCCACCTCCAAGACCGCGAGTTTGCCCGCGCCGTGATGGATTACCTGGAAGGCGTGACGCTGCACCAGCACGATTCTTGGACGGCCTTTCAAAATACCCTGAGCAGCGCGGCAAGGGTCTGGGCTTTTTCCACCCACGCCACTGACATTTACAGCGACGCCCAGTTTGTGCGGGGCGATTATTTGTTGTTCGGGCCAGAATCGCGCGGCTTGCCGGTGTGGCTGCGCGACGCCCTCCCCAAACTCAAATTGCCGCAGCCCGGTGGGGGCCGCAGCCTGAATTTGGCGGTGGCGGCGGGCGCGGCGGCCTTTGAAGTGCAGCGGCAAGTCGGCTGAGACGAACTCGACTTCAGCCCTCAAGCAAGATCAGTTTCAATCCGGCAAAATGGCGATATGAAACAGCTTCCCCGCGCTCTTGCCCTGCTGGGCTGTGGTCTGGTGCTCCTGAGTGCTTGCACGCCGCCCTCGCCGCCCGTCGACAGCGTGTACACCCTCAGCGGCAAGGTGTTTGCGCCGGGAGCTGGTGGCGTCACGCCGCTCAGCGTTCAAGGGATGCATTGGAATGCGCCGCACGTCGGCGGCCAAGTGCTGCTGAGCGCCCAAAATCTCAGCGCCCAAAACCTGAGTCCAGCCGCGCTCTCGGCGTTGTCAGGCGTGCGTACCCAGAGCTTGCCGAGCGCGGGCTTGACGGTGGCCTACACGCCCGCCGGACAGACGGACGCTGAATTCGCTGCCACACTGGCGGCTAATGGCCTCGCGGCGCAGCCCAACTACCGCTATCAAGCGCTGAGCGCACCCAACGACCCCGGCTATCCGATCAACGCGGGCATTCGCGTTGGTGGCGCACTCTACGATCAGGATTACCTGACCCGCATCAACGCCCAGAGCGGCTGGGACAAGCTCGAAGCCCTCGGCAAAACGCCCGTCGGCGCACTCACAGCGGTGCTGGATACCGGCGTGGACACCGCCCACGAAGACTTGGCGGGCCGCTTGCTGCCGGGCCGCGACTTTTGCGCCTCCCTTGTGACCGATTCGGACGGCAACACCAATTGCAGCGGCGAGGACAGCGATCCCAGCGACCTGACGCAGGGCAGCGAAGCCGGGCACGGCACTTCCAGCGCGGGCCTGATTGGAGCGGCCACCAACAACGGCAAAGGCATCGCGGCCCTGACTTGGAGCGGCAAAACCATCTTGCCAGTCAAGGTCTTTGGGGCCAGCGGCGCGAACTCAGGCGCAACGACAGCCAGCCTGACCGCCGGGGTCAAGTACGCCGTGGCGCAGGGAGCCAAAGTCATCAACATGAGCCTCGGTCTGGTGGGAGCCAGCACTGATCCGGCCCTTTCCAAAGCGGTTGCCGACGCTGCCGCTGCCGACGTGCTGCTCATTGCCGCTGCGGGCAATACGCCCAATCAGGGTCTGTACTACCCCGCCAGCGACCCCAACGTGATGGCCATCGGCGCACTCGCCAAAACCGACGCTCTGGCCTGCTACAGCGCCCGGCCCGCCGCAGGTCAGAAGGCGCTCGACTTGGTGGCTCCCGGCGGCAACGCGGGCAGCGGCACGGCCAACTGCTACCAGAGCAGCGAGTACGACATTTTGACGCTGGCCACCACCGCTCAGGGCCGCTACACCCTGCGGGCAGGCACCAGCGAAGCGGCCCCGCAAGTCAGCGGCGCGGCGGCGCTGCTCCGCGCCCTGCGGCCCGATTTAAGCGCCAACCAAGTGAAGGGCATCCTGACGGTGACGGCCAAGAAAGTGGCGGGCGGCTCACTGCTTGACGTGGGCGCGGCTGTTCAAGCGGCCTACACTTACGGCGGCGGCGGCGGTATCGTCGTTCCCCCCAAGCCGCCAGTCGTTCCTTTGGTGCCCTACAGCCTCCGGGTAGACGCCTTCCTCGGCGACGCGCTGGCAGGCACCGCGACCACGACCGGCAAGGACGCGCCGCCTATTCAGAGTGTGACTTACCGGATCAAGAATCTGGTGGCCGGGACTTACACGCTGAAGGCCACCTTGACCGTCGACAATGTCATCAGCAATGGTGAGGCCACCGTGACGATCAGCGGCGGCGACGCCGTTCGAAACATTCAGACCCGCTAAGCTCCAGTCGGCTCAGCCGCCCGCCAATGCTGCCACCAGTGCTTGCAAGTTGGCGGGCCGGAATCCGTGGGTGATGACGGCAGGCAACCCCAGCGCCGCCACGTGTTCGGGATTCCAGAGGGCCAGATGGAGAGCGGGGCGGTTTTGCAGTTCTGCGGCCAGTTGCCTCAGCACATTCGGTAAGGCCCAGCGCCCCGTCGTCGCCAGCAGCGCCGGAGCGTTCGGAAAGCGGGACAGTAAGCTGAGGGCAAAGTGCGAGTCTTCGTCGAGAAGGGCGACCCACAGGTGCGGAAAGACCGTTCGCAACGCCCCCGCCAGCGCTTCACCGCTCAGCGAGTCGCCGTAAGGGCCGCCCACTTCCGCCGTACTCGGCACCAGCAACAGCACCGGCTGACTGGGATCGAGGCGCGGCGGCGTGCCGACCCACTCCAGCGCTTGGCGCGCCCAATTCGCCACGCCGCTTTCGTCGGTGCGGCGCTGCTCGGCACCATAAGGGCGGGGCTGACCGGGAAAACGGAGCGCCGCCGCCGAAAGTCTGGATACCGCCTGCGCCACCCGCTCCTGTGAAAGCTCACCGCGTTCGAGTGCCCGCTCTATCGCCTCAGCGTGTTCGGTGTGGGTGACAAGGTCACCGTGACCGCAGTTGAGCACCGCGTCCGCTCCGGCGGCCAGGGCCAAAGGAGCCGCCTGCCCATTCGGGTGGTGGGCGGCAATCGCCTGCATATCACTGGCGTCAGTGACGATCACGCCGCCGTAGCCCCACTCTTCCCGCAGTAAACCGGTCAGCACCGGGCGCGACAGGGTGGCAGGCTCCAAAGCGTCCAGCGCCGGATAGACGATGTGGGCGGTCATGATGCTGCCCACGCCCGCCGCCACCGCCGCCTTGAAAGGCAGCCACTCGGTCTGCTCCAACTCGGAGCGCAACTTGTCTACAATCGGCAGACCCAGATGGCTGTCCACAGCGGTGTCGCCGTGACCAGGAAAGTGCTTGACGGCGCTCATGACGCCTGCGCTTTCGCTTCCCAGCGCCCAGGCCACACCCAGGCGGGCCACTTCGCTCGGGTCAGCGCCGAACGCCCGCTCGCCGATCACCGGATTGAGCGGGTTGATGTTGACGTCCAGGCTCGGCGCGTAATTCCAGTTGATGCCGAGTTCGAGCAGGCCGCGTGCGGCAATGGCCCCCGCTTCAAACGCCGCCGCCTCGCTGCCGATGACGCCCAAGGCTTGCGGCGTCGGCGGCATCGGCACGTCCAAGCGCCGCAGCACCGCTCCGCCTTCCTGGTCGGTGGCGATCAGCGCGTCGTGGCCCAGCGCCTGCCGAATATCGGCGATCAGCTGCGCGGTGCGCTGGAGCGACGAAAAGTTGCGGGTAAACAAGCACACGCCGCCGAAGCCGGAGCGCTCCAGAAAGCGGCCCTGCTCAGGGGTGAGATCGGGGCCGGGCAAATCGGTGATGAGGGTACGGGCCGAGAAGTGGGGCACAGTGGGGGTTCTCCTTGCGGGGGGTGTGAAAGGTGATTCATCATTTGTTGGAAGAGTTGGCTCCTCTCCCTACTTGACCGCGCCTTCCATCCCGCGCATAAACAGCTTCTGGGCCGCCAAAAAGACCAGTAGAACCGGCACCATCATAATCAGCGAACCGGCGGCGATGTTGAACGGGTCGTAGTTGAATTGCCCCTTGAGCCGCAGCACCGCCACACTCAGCGGCGCTTTGTCGGGGGCTGAAGACAGCACCAGCATCGGCCAGAAGTAGGCGTTCCACGCGCCCACCAGGGTAAAAATGCCCAGCGCCGCCAGCGAAGGCTTGGTCAGCGGCAACATGATGCGGGTCAGGATGGTCAGCTCTTTGGCTCCGTCAATGCGGGCGGCCTCGATCAGCGCCTGCGGAATGCCCAGAAAAGCCTGGCGCATCAGGAAAATGCCGAAGGCTCCGGCAATGGTCGGCAGCACCACGCCCAGGTGGGTGCCCAGCAGCCCCAGTTTGTTGAGCGTCAAAATGTTGACGATGAAGGTGGTCTCGCCCGGCAACACCAATGTGGCGATAATCACCGCAAAAATAAAGTCGCGGCCTGGAAACTTGAAGCGGGCCAGCGGATACGCCGCCAATGCCGACACCAGCAAAGTGCCGATCACAGTCAGGCCAGTAATCGAGATGCTGTTCCAGATGTATTTACCGAGGCTGAACTGGTTATAGACTTCTACGAAGTTGCGGAAGGTCACGGCTCTGGGAAAGAGGCTGTCTGGAAAATCATAGATGCTGCCGCCGCCGTGCTTGTCGGTAATGGCAATCGCCAGTGTCCACAAAAAAGGAAACACCGCGAACAAGAGAACGGCGATCAAGACAACGTAGCGCACCACCAGGCGGCCCCACTTGCGATTTTTGCGGGATGGCGAGGTGGCGCGTGCGGGAGCGCCCTGCTGAACGAGACTCATTTGCCGCCTCCTGTGTCGTCGCGGAAGACCCGGAAATTGATGATGGAGAGCAGCAGGGCCACCGCTGCCACCACCAGACCCGCCGCGCTCGCCAGACCGTAATCGAAGTTAAAGCCCTGAAACGCTTTGGAATACACGTACATCAGCGCCGTGTAGGTGCTGTTGAGCGGCCCACCGTTGGTCAGCACCAGCACTTCTTCGAGCACCCGCAGAGCAGCGATGGTCGAGAGCAAACTGCACAGCAAGATAGTGGGCTTCATCAGCGGCACCGTGATGCTCCAGAAGCGCTTCCAGGCGTTCGCACCGTCCAGCACGGCAGCTTCTTCCAGCTCCTCGGGAATGCCCTGAAGGCCCGCCAGATACAGAACCATGTAATAGCCGAAACCGCGCCAGAAGGTGACCAACATCACGGCCCAGAAGGCGGTCAACTCGTTGTTGAGCCAGCCGAAAGTGCTGTCTTTGGCGATCAAATGGGCGTTGGTCAAAATCCAGTTGAGGGTGCCGTCTTTGTTGTAAATCCAATCCCACATCACGGCGGCCAGCGAAATGCTGGTGACCACCGGCACGTAGTAAGCGGCCCGAAAAAAAGCCATGCCGGGCAAGTTTTTATTGACCAGCACCGCCACCGCCAGCGAGGCGAGTTGCAGCACCGGCACGATGATCAGGTATTTGACGCTGTTGACCATCGACTTGAGAAACAGAGGGTCGGCGATCAGCGTGCGGAAGTTGTCCAGGCCGATCCACTTGGGCGGCAAACCCTGCCCAAAACGTGCCCCGCCGTATTCAGTGAAGCCGAGGTAACTGCCGTAAGCCAGCGGGTAAAAGGTGAACAGCGCCAGCAAAATCAGGGCCGGAGCCAGAAAGGCGTAAGACATCAAGGTGTCGCGCAGCGAGTATTTAGCTTTGGCGGGGGCCTTGGGGCGCTGGGATACGGTCATCAAACCACCTCATTTCAATTGCCGAGAAAGCCCACCTGACCTAGTGGAGGCGGTGGGCTTTTCACAAAGTCGGCAGAGCTTATTTCTTCATGTTGGCGTTCCAGTACGTCACTGAATCGTCCAAAGCCGCTTTGGGCGTTTTCTTGCCGAGCAGGGCCGCTTCGATGTTGTCGCTGAAGTTCTTGTAGAGGTCGTCGCTGTTGCCGGGAGCCTTGAAGCCGGGGTTGATGTACTGGCCCGACGCGCCCACCAGGCTGGTGGCCTTGGCAATCGGATCGGTGCTGACTTTCTTGAAGTAAGCGTCATTTTTGGCGGCGGCGGTGGTCGGCACAATCGGCACGATCTTGGCAAAGGCGATCTGGTTGGCGTTGTTGGTAAAGAAGGCAGCGAGCTTGGCGGCCTCAGCGGGATGCTTGCTGGCGTTGGGAATCACCAGGCCCATGCTGGTGCCGGTCTGAACCTGAGCCTTGCCCAGCGGCGCAGTGGTGACCACCGTTTTGGCGTACAAGCTGGGGTTGGTGTCTTTGATACGGTTGAGCGCCTGCGGCCCGCCCACGATCATGGCGACTTTATTCTGGGCATACAGCTCAGTGGCGAGTTGGAAGGCTTCCTTGCGGAGCGCGTCTTCAGGGAAGTAGCCGCCCTTGAACAGATCGACGTATTTTTGCAGCAGAGCCACGTGCGCCGCGCCATTGAACGCCGCTTTGCCGCTGGCGTCGTAAATCGGCAGGCCGTCCGAGAAGAAGTAGCCCAGGAACGATGCGCCGCCCGGATCTTTGAGCGCCGGAACCCAGGCGTAAGCGCCGGTTTTGTCTTTGATGGTCTTGACCATGCTGAGCAGCTCGGTCATGTTGCGCGGCGCTTTGACGCCCGCTTTGGCCATCAAGTCGGGGTTGTAGAGCAACACGCCTTCGTTGAGCGAGCCGTACCAGGGGTAACCGTAGACCTTGCCGCCGATGGTGAAGTTGGCCAGCGTCTGCGGGTAATACACCGACTTGAGGGTGCTCATCGGCGTCAGGGTGTCCACCGGCTTGAGGAAGCTGTTCTGAGCGGCCTTGGAGGTTTCGTCGATGTTGAGGTTGACCACATCGGGGGCGCTGCCCATGTTCACGCTGGAAATAAAGTCCTGCACCATGGTGTCCTGCTTGTCGAACCACTTGACCGTGATGTTGGGGTTGGCTTTTTCGAAGGCGGTGATGGTGTCTTTGATGTAACCGTCGAATTTGGGGCTGAGGTACCAGGTCCAGAACTGCACTTCAACAGGGGATTGGGCGGCAGCAGTACCGAGGGCGAGGCTCAGGCCGAGGGTCAGCAAGCGGGCAGCGGTCTTGGTCTTCATGGTGTCTCCTTATGGACTGGCCCGAATGGGGCCGGAAAAAAACGGGAAAAAGGCAAGCGCGTCAGTTCAGTTCTTTCAGGTCAGTACTTTTTTTCCACCACCGATTCGGCGGTCACGCGCAGCATGGCGTGGGCTTCGGGGCGGCGGTCTAAGAGGGAGCGGTAAAGCATTTCCAGCACCAGCGCCTGCGAGGTCAGGGTGCCCAGCACGCTGTCGCTGAGCGGGTCTTCCTGGGTGGAGGTAAACAGCACCGCGCTGGCGTAGCGCGTAACCGGACTTCGGGCGCGGTGGGTGATCGCCAGCGTGAAATGACCCTGCGACTGCGCCAGCCTCAGGTGCTGCACGGTGTCGATGGTGCTGCCGGAACTGCTCAGGCCGATGACCACACCGCCCCTGGGAAGGCTGCTGATGGCCACCGCTGCCAGGTGAGGATCAGTGTGAACCACTGCCGTGACGCCGATTCGCATTAAGCGGTGAGCAAAGTAAATCGCCAGCAGGCCACTGTTGCCCTGTCCAGTGAGATCGACTCTGGGGGCGCGGGCGAGGCGCTCGGCCACTTGCTCCAGCACGGCAGGGTCAAGCAGTTGGGCGGTGTCGTCGAGGGTCTGGGCGGTTTGCCGGGCCAGAGCGCCGGCTTGCCCGCGCAGGCCGCCTTCCTGCGGCATGGCCTTGCTCTCACGGCCCAGCACGTCGGCGGCCAACGCGATTTTGAAAGCGTGAAATCCGGCAAAATCCAACTTGCGGCACAGCCGGGTGATGGTGGCCTCGCCCACCCCCACAGTGGTGGCCAGTTCGGTGATGGTTTGATGCACCACGTTTTCGGCGTCTTGCAGCACATGATCGGCCACCCGCCGCAAGCTGGGCGAGAGGTTGTCGGCCTGAAGCCGAATGCGGCCCAGTGCGCCGCCAGAAACGAAGGAACGGGGAGCGAGCGCTTGAGTCAAGGTAAGCCTCCTGATGATTCCTGATACGAGGAAGACGAAACCAGAACGGAGCCGAATAAGGCAACCCGCTTGTGGTCATAAAAGACACCGCAATGAAAATGGAAACTGTAAAAACATTCTGGTGGTAAAAATTATTTTTGTCAAGTGGGTGTCATCGGCTAAAAATTTCTGCCAACTCCCGCACTGCTGAGCTTCAATTCAGCGGGCAGCGGCCCTTGGGCAGGGCGTATTTGTCGGCCAGCTTGGGATTGACGCTGTAGCCCAGATCGGTCAACGCGCCCAGGGTGATGGCGCTGATCGGATTGACCCGGTCGGTCACGTCGCCCGCACTGCCCGACAGGATTTCGGAACACACCACGTCGCCCGCCCAGTGGCCCTGATCGGGGTCGAGCAAGATGCCCTTGCCCTTGCCGCCGAGCGCTTGATAAGCCGCCAGCGCTTTCGGCGCGGTGTAATACCACTTGCCGCTGCGCTTAGCGACCAAGTTCTTGTTGTCGCTCTCGCCGCTCAGTGACACCCGCTCGTCCGCCGTCCAGAGGGTGCCGACACCGAGGGCGTGCAGCAACTCGTGGATGATGGTGTCGCGCAGTTCCGGCTCGGCGAGGTCGCTCAGGCCGCGTGAATTGAGATCCACCGCGCCGTAGATCGGCAAGTAGGTCTTGTCGTGCAGCGAGCAAGGCGCGGAGTCGCCGTACACGTCGTCGCCCAAATCCTTGACCGTGATGTAGGCGACGAAGTGGTTCAACCGCTCCTTGATGGTGGGAAAGCCTTTGTCGCAGTCGTTGGCGGGCAGATTGAGCGTGACGGGCTGATAAGTGGAGGTAATGAGTCCGGCCACCCGGTTGGCAGCGGCCTGCAAGGTGGCCTGCTGGGCAGTGCTCAGCACCTTGCCCCGCAGCCGGAGTTCGATCACGAAGGGGGCTTTGGCGCGGCTCAGCAGCAGGGTCGGCCGCGCACGCCCGAGCGGCGGATGCTTGGTGGCGGGCCGCTGGACTGCGGATTGCTGGATCGGCCCGCTGACGGCCAGACTCAAAGACGCGCCCAGCACGCCAGCCAACATTGCCCCAGTGCTCAACTTCAGTCGCCAACCGTTCTTTGCCACGCGCTTTCTCCTCACCAAACTCAGTCTGGGCAGCTTAGCGCAGGGATATGAAGCGGCGCTCCTTTCCAGCGGCTGTCTTGACCGCCACGCTGTCAGACGACGCCAGATGGAATGCTTCTCCCGGTTCCGTCCTTTCTGAATGGTGGGCCGCCCAAATGGTGAGCTCCATAGAGATTTAACCAATCTCAGGCGACATCTGGACTGACCGAGCGTGCATATAACCTTTCAGACCTCGCGGACAGACAGACCCCCCGCGCCAAACTTCTCCGCCCCCTCACCTTTCCAACACCCACGCTTCACGGCTTCTCCGCTGCCGTGAACGGGAGGTTCTATGTCCGTTTTACCCTCTTCTCCCATTCTGGTTGTCGGCGCTGGCCCGGCTGGACTCGCCGCCGCGCTCGGTCTGGCCCGCGCTGGGCGGGACGTGCGGATCATCGACCACCACGCTCAGCGCAGCGCCCATTCCCGCGCCATCGGCATCAACAGCCGGACGCTGGGGCTGCTGGATTCGTTTGGGGTCAGCGCCGAGCTGGTGGCGGCGGGACAGCGGGTCGGAGCGCTCAACGTGCATCTGGGTGAACGCCGCCTCAAACTGGATTACCGCAAGTTGCCGGTCAAGCACAACTTTTTGCTGACGCTGCACCAGAGCGAAACCGAGCGCTTGATGGAACAGGCCCTGAACGGCTACGGCGTGCAGGTGGAGCGCGGGCGCACCCTGACCCAGCTTGAAGTCGGCAGCGGGCAGGCCAGCGGGATTATCGGAGGCGCGGCGGGCGCAGAAGCCTTCACCGCTCCCCACCTGATCGCCGCCGACGGCGTTCGCAGCTTCGTGCGGCAGACGCTGGGCATTCCCTTTGTCGGCCACACGTTGCCGGGCCAGTGGGCGCTGGCCGATGTGCGCCTGGACTGGGCGTACGGCCATGAGGAGGCCCAGGTCTTCACGCGGCGCGGCGGAGCGCTGCTGGCCTTTTGCTACGGCGACGGCCTGCATCACATCCTGGCGACCTCGCCTGAACTGCTGAGCGAGTTGCCAGAGGGCACGCGGGTGTTGGAGGTGCTGGGCCACTCCACCTTTGAAGTGCAGCACCGTGTGGCGGCCCAGCGTTCCAGCGGCCCGGTCATGCTGATCGGCGACGCTGCCCACGCGCAGTCACCCGTCGGCTCACGCGGCATGAATCACGGGATCGAGGACGGCCTGAGCGCGGCCCACAGCCTGATCACCCGCACCGAGGAGCACTCAAGCCGTCAGCGTTGGGCACGCGGCCAGCGCACCGTCAGGCTGACCGAACTGCAAACTCGCCTGCTCTCCACCACCTCGGCGGCGGCGCAGGCCGCGAGAAACTTCTGCCTGCCGCTGGCGATGGGCCTGCCGAAAGTGGACGCTTGGCTGCTGCACGAACTCAGCGGCCTCGGCCAGAACGCTGCGCCCGCACCGCGCCCGGCTGTCACGCCGCGCCTCGGCTGGCTGTGAGGGCAGCATACTGAACACCAGTGGCTCAGCACCCCGCCCAAATCATCCTGCTCAACGGAGCGTCCAGTGCTGGAAAGTCCACGCTCTGCCGACACCTGCAAGCCCAGTTGCCGCAGCCGTTTCTGTATTTCGCACTTGACTTGCTGCTGTTTGACGAGGGCATCATCGCAAAGCGGCCCGGCGTGGAGGCGTTCGAGTGGTCGCGTCAGCGTCCCAGACTCTTTGATGGCTACCACCGCTCGCTGGCCGCCTTCGCCGCTGCGGACAACCACCTGATCGCCGATTATGTATTGGAAACAAAAGACACGTTAGCCGATCTAGCGCGGCTGCTGGCTCCTTTCGACGTATTTTTCGTGGGCGTGCATTGCCCCGTGCCGGAGTTGGACCGCCGCGAACGAGCACGGGGAGACCGCCGCATCGGTGACGCCCGCGAAGATTATGAGCGGGTACATACTTTCAGCGGTTACGACTTTGAAGTGGATTCGCTGGGAGCGCCGGAGGACAACGCGGCCAGGATTGTGGCGGCTTGGCAGGCAAGAACGGGCAACGGGGCGTTTGAGAAACTGAGCGCTAATCCTACTTGAAGTTAATTTCTATCGCTCCTTCTCAAAAATCTCTCTTTTCGCTTGGCATTGGCGGCTCTCATGTTCTCCATCCAGCCAGCGATCAGGAGAGTAGGCCAATAAGCAATGACCCCACTCAACAAAAATGGAAGATAGTTTTCTAAAGAAGTCGGAATTTTTACACCTCTAAATAACACGGCTTTTTGCGGATTTTTGGGGTCAACAAAAACTTGAATGCCACCTTTGTTGAGCCGAGCTTCCGCAACATATTGACTTAGCAGAGAAGTTCCGCAGTTATCACCAGTCCAAGTTAGATAGAAAGTTGTTCCAGCTATATCTCGACCTATGTACTTCTGCGTGCCCACAACATAGCTATATTCAACGAAAGCCTTTATACTTGGATTCGGAACTCGTGCACAGTACGGTATGGTATAATAAATTAACTGACCTGGGTGTGGTTCCCAATTGAGGGTAGAGAGACCACCAGGAACGGCAAAAAACCAGAAAAACAAGCCGGGAACCAAAAAGAGACCACCAATACTCGTAGCAATAGCCAATGATCCTACGATCCTAGCCAAACCCTTACCAACCGTGCAACTCACTATTTTCAAGTCGTACAGAGCTTGGCTTTCGCGGGGCATCAAATGAGTTTACAGCAGGCTCAGTCCATCCTCGGCGCTGAGGTGGCTCAGGTGGGCGGGCATGGCGCGGGGGTGGTTCATCACGATCTGCTCGGCTTTATAGCTGCTGCGCACCAGCGGCCCCGACACCACTTCCAAAAAGCCCAGCGACAGGCCAATCTCGCGGAACTCGTCAAACTCCTCGGGCGTCACGTAGCGCTCGACCGCCAGGTGGTGCATTGTAGGCCGCAGATACTGGCCGAACGTCACCACGTCCACATCGGCGGCCCGCAGATCGCGCATGGTTTCAACGACTTCCTCACGGGTTTCACCGAGGCCCAGCATCAGACTGGTTTTGGTGATCACGTCGGGGCGGCTGGCCTTGGCGTGCTTGAGCACCTTCAGCGTCTGGTCGTAGCTGGCACGGATGTCGCGGACAGGATGGGTCAGGCGGCGCACCGTTTCGATGTTCTGGGCGTAGACGTCCACGCCGCTCTCCAGCACCAAGTCCACGCAAGCGGTGTTGCCGCTGAAGTCGGGTGTCAGCGATTCCACGCGGGTTTCGGGATTGACTTTTTTGATGGCCGTCACAGTTTTGGCAAAGTGGTACGCGCCGCCGTCGGGCAGATCGTCACGGTCAACTGAGGTCAGCACCACGTACTTGAGGCCCATCAGCCGCACGCTGTCGGCCACGCCCGCCGGTTCGTCGAGGTCAAGTTTGCCCATCGGGTTGCCGGTGTCCACCGCGCAAAAGCGGCAGCCCCGCGTGCAGATGTGGCCCATCAGCATGAAGGTGGCTGTTCCCCTACTCCAGCACTCGCCGATATTGGGACACATGGCCTCCTCACAGACAGTGTGCAGGCGGTGTTCCTTGACGATGGAGCGCACTTCTTTGAAGGTTTCGCCGGTTGGAATGCGGACTTTGAGCCACGCCGGTTTCTGATCGCGCACAGGGGTGCTGTCTTTGCGGTAGATGCCGTTTTTGATGAACTTGGGTTCTTGAGTCTTGTTTTCTTGGGTCATGCGGGGCCTCCCACGCTTGGAATTGTTTGGGTTTGAATGCTCTGAAATGGCAACACGGGCAGCGTCCAATCATAGTCTTTGAACGTTTGAGCAAACGCCTCAGCGACCGCTTGTTTAGCGGCGCTCATACTGGGGGCTTGACCCATTTCACGCCGCTGATATTCACGTTCTAAGCTGGTCATCTGGGTATCGGTCAACCCGCACGGCACGATCAAGTCGAAGTGGTCGAGGTTGGTGCTGATATTCAGACCCACGCCGTGCAGCGCCACGTGCCGCTTGATCGCCACGCCGATGCTGGCGATTTTTTGATGGCGCATCAGGCCGTTGACTTCGCGGTCAGGCACATAGATGCCCGCGTAGCCCGGATTAGGGCGGGTGTCGTGCAGATTCAGCGCCGCCAGAGCCTGCAAAGTCGCTTCTTCCAGGAGCCGCAAAAAATCGCGGACTTTGCGGCCCACTGGAAAAATCGCGTAAATCACCAGTTGGCCCGGCCCGTGATAGGTCACGTCGCCGCCGCGCTCGATTTCGTGAACGCCGATGCCCTGCACCGCCAGATACTCACGGGTCACGACGATGTTTTCACCGGCCTGGGCTTTGCGGCCCAGCGTCAGCACGGCGGGGTGCTCGGCCAGCAGCAAGGTGGGCCGCCCGCCGGAAGCCACCCGCGCATGGTGCTGCTTTTGAATGTCCCACGCCGCTTGGTAATCAACCAAGCCGAGGTCGGCGACCTCAAAGGCGGGGGCAAGGGACGAACTGTTCATGCCCGTCAGTTTACGCTCACGCTCAGGTGCATGCAGCATCAAACGGCACGGTTGGAGCGGGGATTGACCACTCGGAGCTGTCAATCCAGCAAGGCGTGATGCGGTGGTGCGGGAGTGGCGAACAACAAAAGCTGTTCCCACTCCCTGCTCACTCGGCTTCTTGCCTTCCTACAGCAAGCTCAGCGGGTTTTTGGGCACGTCCCACAAATAGGTGCCGAAGTGCAGGTGCGGCCCAGTGGAGCGCCCGGTATCGCCGCTGCGCCCGATGACCTGGCCGCGCACCACACTGTCGCCCACGCGGGCCAGATTGCGGCTGAGGTGGGCGTAACGGGTTTTCCAGCCGTCACCGTGATCCACGATGATCGTCCAGCCCCAGCCACGGGCGAAGTCGGCTCTTGACTCGATCACCCGGCCTCCCCGGGCAGCCCGCACCAATGTACCCTCGGGAACCACGATGTCCACGCCGTAGTGCATTTCCTGGTCGCCGTCGATGTTGCGCTCGCCGTAGCCGCTGCTGACCCAGCCCTGCACCGGCCAGTTCCAACTCCGGGAGCCGGAGGCAGGAGCCAGTGGACGCAAGCTGGCGGTTTTGATGACGGCCTGAGAACTTGAACCTCTGGCTTTGGCCGCCGCGACAACCACCCGGCGGGCCGGAATGTACAGCACTTTTCCGGCCCGCAGCGGCCTGCTGGCACTCAGCCCAGCGTTGGCCCGCACCAACTGAGACAAGCTGAGGCGGTAGCGGGCGGCGACGCTGCTCAGCGTTTCACCGCTCCTGACGCGGTGGCTGGTGGCCACTTTGTGGGCGTCAGGCAGGCGAATGCTTTTTCCGGCCTGCACCGCGTTGAGGTCACGGATTTGCGGATTGGCCGCCCGCAGTTGCCCCACGCTGAGGCCGGTGCGCTTGGCGATTACGGTCAGGTTGTCGCCTGCCTGGACGGTATAGGTGCCCGCTGCTTGTGCACTCCAGCACAACAGCAAGCTGGCACACACCAAACCCCATACGGGGTGACTTTTTTTGCGCGGTCTCGACACGGTTTCTCCCAACACAGACCCGTATTGTCGCTAAAATCGGCGGGTGTTTGGTGAATGTGACGCAGGCTGAGATAACTGACCGCAGAAGGCACCGCCCACCGCAGGGCTTTGAGCGCTGGCAAGTGACGCTGAGCTGGCACGGCGCAGGCTTTGTCGGCTGGCAATCACAGCCCAGCGCCCGCAGCGTGCAAGATACGCTGTGGCAAGCGTTCGTGCCGCTGCTGGGCGCTCCTGAAGACGCTTTTCGCCCGGTGGCAGCGGGCCGCACCGACGCGGGCGTTCACGCCGAGGCGATGACGGCCCACCTTGATCTGCGGCTGGGAAGCCTAAAGCCCAAACCCGCCCAGCTCGCCCGCGCCCTGAATGCCCACCTGCCCGCCGACTTGGCCGTGACCGAGCTATCGCCCGCGCCGCCTCACTTCCACGCCCGCTTTACCTGCACCGAGCGCCGGTATGTCTACCGTGTGCTCAACACGCCGCAGCGCCGCCCGCTCTGGGAAGGCCGGGCGCTGCATCATCCGGCGGAGATCGATTTGGCCGCCGTGCGCCGGGCCGCCGCGCTGCTGATTGGTCAGCACGACTTTGCCGCGTTTGCCACCCAAGAAGAGCGCCAGACTGTGCGGGAGCTGCGCCGCTTGGACGTGATCCAGCGGGGCGAGCTACTTGAATTTGAGGTGGCGGGCGAGAGCTTTTTGCGCCATATGGTGCGCGGCCTCGTCGGCACGCTGCTCAAAGTCGGCGCGGGCCAAGTCAGCGCTGAGCAGGTGCAGGCGGTGCTGGCCTCGCGCCAGCGTTCACGGGCCGCCGCCAATGTTCCGGCGCACGGCCTGTATTTCAGCGGAGCGGTGTACAGGCCAGAAAGCTAAAGCTTAGGGAACGAGCTCAGGCCCCTTCCAGTGGCGTTTGTTGAGCATGGCCATTCGCCTCGGATTGCTTATGACCCGCAGGGCGTAGCCGAAAATCAGCAGAACCGGAACAGCGCCTATCAGCACCGCCAGCCACCAGACCGGCGAGTAGAGCTCGATCAGCAGGGCCATGACACCGATGAGGGCCACTCCGTGAAGGAGCAAACTCAGCGCTCCCCACAGCAGTCGACGCCTCCGGAACAGGTAAGGAGCGTCACGGTAGTGCAGTTGGCGTGCTCCACTGCGCAGAAGCAACGCGGCCAGAGCCAGCAGCAGGAGATCGGCGAGGATGGGGTGGAACAGGGACATATACCCTGTTCTAGCGCAAACCTGTTTTGCCAAACTTCTTCTTTTGTTACAGGCGTATTCATCGAGTTAGGGGCCCCCCAACGTGCGGCCTGAGAACGACACGCAAGCGTCAAATCGTCTGGCACGAAGCTCCACGCTCTACAAGGTTTGGCGACCACTTTAAAAACGGAGCGAGGCCCGCCGGACACCAAACGAAAAACCCCGCCCTGAGACGAGGTTTAAGCTTCCTGCTTGGTGCCGAGAACGGGACTTGAACCCGTATGCCGTGAAGCGTTCGATTTTAAGTCGAGTGCGTCTACCGATTCCGCCATCCCGGCCCACAAGCGGCCCGAAGTATAGCGCACGCACAGCGGCGCGGGAAGCGGCCTTGAGACGCCTTTTATTTTTGCGGAAATGGTGAAGGCGGTGGGTCACGTTTGCGGTCAGGAGCGCGTCAGGAAGCGGGTTTTGGGACGCTGAGCACAGCAACTGGGGCTGCACACAATCTCCATTTGTTCTTCGCTCAGCCTGCAACGCAGCGTCGCATTCTTTGTTCAAGGACGGAGCAAAGCCGCCCAAACCAAGTCAGCCGAGCAAACTCCTCACCCTCCATCACCCCTTCAAAGGAGAACCACCATGCCTAAGTCCATTTTGAGCGTCCTGACCCTGACCGCCGCCCTGAGCTTCGTGCCCGCCAGCACCGCTTTTGCTTCGACCATGCCCGCCCCCATCAGCGGCGCTTCCTACAACCCGCTGTACACCGAATCCGATTGGATGACCCTGACAGTGCCGGTTTCTGAACTCGGCGGCACCATTCCCAGCGACCTCGCCCTGAGTGCCAGCGGTTTGCCTGAAGGCACCAGCATCGCCCTGACCGGCGTTTCGCAAGACGGCGCTTACGCAGTGCTGGCCGTCTCGGTGGCCCGCAGCGACCTCAGTGTGGCAGTCAACGCGGACAGCCTCGTGACCCTGACTTCCGGCGACAAAGTCCTGACCAGCTTCAATGTGCCGGTGGTGGGCGTCGCCTACAACAGCAGCTTCTGAACAACCGATCCCTAGACCAGCAGCCGGAAAGAGACTTTTCTTCCGGCTGCTTTTTGCTGTGCTCCATTGCTCAGATCAGTGCTCAGCCCAATCCCATTGCTCAGCTCAGCGCCCGCGCCGCCGCTGTTCGCGCCTCTCCAGCCACGCCACCACGCTGTAGAGGGCCACGCCCAGCAGCACCAGTAGGGCAATCGCCGCAAAGACTCTGGGCGTTTGGTACGACTGCCGCGCCTGATTGATGGCAAAGCCCAAACCGCGCTGGTTGCTGGTAAATTCCCAGACCACCGCGCCGATCAGCGCCAGACTCAGCGACAAGCGCAGCCCGCCGAGCAGCACCGGTAAAGCTCCGGGAAGTTCGAGGTGCAGCAGGCGCTGAAGCGGCGTGGCCCGCAGGGTGCTGAAGAGTTCTTGGTAAGTGCGGTCGACTTCGCGCACGCCGACCAGAGTGGACACCAGCACCGGATAGAAAGCGGTCAGGGCGCTGACCAGAATACCCGGCAAAATCCCGAAACCCAGCCACAGCAGCAGCACCGGAGCCAGCACCACCGTCGGGGTGCTCTGGCTGGCGATCAGCAGCGGGCTCAAAAAGCGCTCCAGCCACCGGAGACGCGCCATCGGGTAGCCGATCAGCACGCCGAAAGCGCTGCCCAGCAGTGCTCCCAGCAAGGCCACTGAGGCGGTGTAGCCGAGTTGCGAGAGCAGGTCGGCGCGGTTTTGCCAGAACACCTGCCAGACCCTCAGCGGGGTGGGTAGCAGGTAATCGGCGTTGATTCGCACCGCCAGCCCCTGCCAGATCAGCAGGCCCAGCGCCAGCGCCAAGACCGGCAACCACTCGGATTTGCTGCGCTCTGCTGGCGGCGGCGACCAGTTGTGGGTGCTGTCTCCGCTGCCGAGCAGTGAGCGCAACTGCGCTTCGGTTCCCTCGGTGTATGCGCTCAGCCGCCCCTGACCGCGCGTTTCGAGCAGCGCCACGATTTTGCCGCCGCGCAGCACCGCCACCCTGTCGGCCAGCAGCACCGCTTCACGGATCGAATGCGTGACCATCAAAGTGGTCTGACCAGTTTTTTCGTGCAGGTGGCGCAGCTCGTCGTTGAAGCGCTCGCGCACCAGGGCGTCGAGCGCGGCGAACGGCTCGTCGAGCAGCAAAATGTCGCCTGACTGCGCCAGAGCGCGGGCCAGCCCCACCCGCGCCCGCATGCCGCCGGAGAGCTGGGCCGGCAGGTAATCGCCGTAGGCCGCCATGCCCACCAACTTCAGCGCCTCACCGGGGGTCAGCACCCCACCCGAGCCGAGTTCACACGGCAGCGAGACGTTTCTGAGGGCCGAGCGCCACGGCAGCAAGCGGTCATCTTGAAAGACGTAGGCGGGCCGCCCGCGCACCGCCACTTCTCCCGAATCGGCGCGGAGCAGCCCCGAGACGATTCTCAGCAGCGTGCTTTTGCCACCGCCCGACGGCCCGATGATCGCCAGAAACTCGCCGCGCCGCACCTCCAGATTGACGCCGCTCAGCACCTCACGCCCGCCGAGGCGCAAGCTCACGTCCTGGAGTTCGATGGCCGCCGTGCCGGAGACGCTGCCCCTGACATCAGCTTGCGGCAGCTCAGCGAGTGGAAGGGGGGCTGCTGACTTAGTTAACGGTTGACCGGGCAGCGGTTGATCAGGCAGCGGGGTCATGAAAGCCTGCGGGTTTCAGCGCTGGACTGGGCGGTTGAGTCAGGTTGTGCGATTGGATCAGACTGGGCGCGGGCAGGCGCGGGGCGGCCCAAAGTATTGACCAACAGCACCCCGATAAGCGCCACCGCGCCGCCAAGCAGCGAAATTCCTCCCGGCACCTCGCCCAGCCATAGCCAAGCGATCAGGGTGGCCAGCACCGGACTGACAAATAAGAAACTGGTGGTGGCGCTGGCACTCACCCGCGACAGCGCAAATGTCCATGTCAGGTACGCCAGCGCCGAGGGAAAGATTCCCAGATAAATGACCGCCAGGTGAGCGCTCAGCGGCGCGGCCCGCCACTCGCCCGCGAAGCCCGGCAGGAAAATCAGCATCGGCAGCGTGCCCAGCAGCAAACTCCAAACCGTGAAATTCAGCGGCTTCATGCGCCCGAGAATGGGCCGCTGGAACACGAAATAAATGCTGGTAAACAGCGCGGCCAGCAAAATCAAAATCGCGCCGCCAGTAAACGACACGCCCTGCCCGCCGCCCAAGACGATCAGCAGCACGCCCGCCAAACTGATGAAGGTACCGAGCCAGCCGAGCAGGGTCAGCTTTTCTGCGGCAAAGCGGGTGGCGATCAGCGCCGTAATGACCGGCCCCGCCGCGATAATAAGGCTGGCGGTTCCGGCAGGCACGCTCTGTTCGCCGTAATTGAGCAGCGCGTGATACAGCGTGATGCCGCAAAACGACAATCCAAAAATTCGCAGCGCGTCGGCGCGGCTGGGCAGCGGGATTCGGGTCACGAGCGCGTAGACGAGCAGCACGGCTGAGGCCACCAAAAAGCGGTAGAGCGTCAGGTGGCCCGGCGAAAAGACCTGCAAACCCGCCCGAATGCCCGCAAACGCCGAAGCCCAAAACAAAATGGTGATGCAGATGGCCCCCAGACTCAGGGCGTCGAGGCGGGAGGACGGCGCGGGAACAGGCGGTGAAACGGGCGTCATGGCCGCAGCTTAGCAGGCAGGCTGGGGAGCGATTGAAGCGGAATTCGGGTCAGAGGGAGTGGTTGGTGGGATAAGGAAGTGGTCAGCAGCTGAACAGCTTTTGGCGCTGTTGCTACTGACCACTCCCCTATTCCCGCTCCCCAGTCCTTCAGTCGCGCATCTGCGTTTCGCGCTGGCCGGTGATCCAGTAATTCAGGCGCTCGGCCACGTTTTCCATGTGGTCGCCGATGCGCTCCAAGCTGCGGCCCACCCGCATCAGGGTCAAGCTCTTGGAGATGTTGCGCGGGTCTTCGAGCATGTACGTGACGAGTTCGCGCTGGGTCTGCTCGTAGAGGTCGTCGACTTCATCGTCCATCTGCAAGGTTTCGTTGGCCTTCTTCACGTCGCGCTCGGTGATAGCCGCGCGCAGATGCACGCTCATTTCTTGCAGGCGCTCCAGCATCCGGCCCAAGTTGACGTAGCGCTTGAGAGGCGCGGCCTGCGCCAGTTCCGCGCTGTCGGCGGCCACGTGAACGGCGTAGTCGCCCATCCGCTCGATGTCCGACAAGCTCTTGAGCACCAGCGCCACCAAACGCAGATCGCGGGCGACCGGCTGGTGCAGGGCGATGATCCGCAGGCACTCGGCTTCGATCTGGGTTTCCAGCGCGTCGACTTCGCGGTCAATCGAGCGAATTTCGGGAAGGCGTTTGACATTTTGATGCAGCAGCACGTCGGCGGCAATCGGCAGCATCCGCTCTACCGTACTGAGCATTTCGAGGGCGTCACGCAGCACTTTTTGCAAATCTTGTTCCAACACTTCACGCATACCGGCTCCTTAGAGACCCTACTTTAATCCCCTTGACCGTAAGAGGCGGATGTCAGGGCTTTGTCTGCTTGCGGCTCGGAGGTTACTCCCGCTCATACGGATTCCGGTCATTCTGTCCTCTTTCGGAAAAGTACCGAAAGCCAACTCCATTCTGGAATCCGTATTTTTTCCTACTCCCTTCAGTCGGGTCAACAGTTATTTCATAACTGATGGATCGGAATTCTTATCAGACCAAGCCCGCCACGCCCGGCAAGGTGAACACGAAGGCGTTGCGCCCTTCCCGGCGCTCGGCCCACGCCTGACCGCCCCAGCCCTGCACGATGCTGCGGACGATATACAGCCCCATGCCGCTGCCGAGGCCCGGCGCGTGATCGCCGCGCGTGTGGGCCTGAAACAGGTGCTCGGTGCTGCTCAGCGCCTCACCCTCGTCGCTGACCGAGACTTCCACCCAGCTTCCCCGCGCCGCCGCCCGCACCTCGATCGCCGCGCCGCGTGGCCCGTACTTGAGGGCATTTTCGGTGAGATTGAGCAGAATTTGCAGCAGCTTGTCGGGATCGGCCCGCACCAGATGGTCGTCGCCAAAGCTGAGCTGGGCGGCGTGGGCGCTGAGCTCGGGCAGCAGCAGCCGCTCGGCCCGCAAAAAGACTTCGCTCAGCGGCACGGTGCGGGCGCGGGTCGGCCTGAAGCCCACTGCCAGGTCTTCGACCAAGCGGGCGAGGCGCTCGACTTCTTGGAGACCCTGTTTGACAAAGCTCTGCTGCATCTCGGTGGGCATGGCGTATTCCAGCGCTTCTAACACCCCGCGCAGGCCGGTGACAGGGGTGCGGAACTCGTGCGACAAGATGGCGGTGGCCTCGCGCAACTCGGCCT
The DNA here is from genome assembly GCF_003860465.1 of Deinococcus psychrotolerans. Classification (NCBI taxonomy): domain Bacteria; kingdom Thermotogati; phylum Deinococcota; class Deinococci; order Deinococcales; family Deinococcaceae; genus Deinococcus; species Deinococcus psychrotolerans. The sequence continues at coordinate 2,121,744 of NZ_CP034183.1, read as the reverse complement.
CGCGGCGGCGGTGGTCGGTGACGTCTTCGACGATCAGCGCACCCGGCACCGCCACGCAGCGCAGAGTGCGGCCCGCCACGTCGAGTTCGAGTTCGCCGCCGCGCTCGGCCAGGGCTTCGAGGGTGTGGCGGCGCAGCACTTCGAGCAGCGTGCGCCCCACCGCTTTTTGGTTGCTGACCCCCCACAGCCGGGCGGCGGCGGCGTTCAGGTGGGTGATCCGGCCTTCTTCAAAGCGCACCACCGCCTGCGGCAAAGCGTCTTGCCAAGCGTCCGCCTCAGGAAGACCGTCCGGCGAGCGCTGCACCTTTAAGGATTCCACGTTCGCATTCGGTAGCCTTTGCCGCGCACCGTTTCCAGAAACTTGGGGCTGGCCGGATCGTCGCCGAGGTGGGCCCGCAGTTGGGTGATGTGCTGATCCACCGTGCGCTCACCGCCCAAAAAGTCCGCGCCCCAGACCCTATCGAGCAGCTCGGTGCGCGAGTAGACCCGCCCGGCGTTGAGCGCCAAAAAAGTCAGCAGGTCGAACTCGCGGCGGGTCAGATTGAGCGCTGCGCCGTCTTTCTTGGCTTCGGCGGCGGGCACGTCAATGCTCAGCGGCCCCAGCGCGATGACCTGCGGCACCTCGGCCTGGGTGCGCCGCAGCAGCGCCCGCACCCGCGCCACCAACTCGGCGGCCGAGAACGGCTTGGTGAGGTAATCGTCGGCTCCCGTCTCCAGGCCCTCGATTCGCTCGGCCTCGGCGGCGCGGGCGGTGAGCATCAGCACCGGCAACTTTTTGAGTTCCTGATCCGCACGCAGCCGCCGCAAAAAACTCAGGCCGCTCTCGCCGGGCAACATCCAATCGAGCACCAGGGCGTCGGCGGCAGTAAGGCTAGGCAGGGCGTCTTCCACGGTGCCAAACGCCGATACCCGCAGTCCGGCCCGCTCCAAGTGAAATTTCAGCACGCCCTGAACGGTGCTCTCGTCTTCAATGACCACCACATGGCTCACGCCCTTTATTCTGGCAGCTTAGGTCAGGTGGCTGTCAGCTTGGGGTTGGCGGTGGGCAAATTCCACGATTGGCCGGGCGGATTCTGCGGGTTGAAAGGCGGAGGTATCCAGCAGCAGGGCGTCCGGCGGCGACGGCAAAGTGCCCGCTTTCTCCATCAGTTCGCGCAGTTGTGCGGGGTCACGCAGCTTGAGACGCTCGGCGCGTTCCGGCAGCAGCATTCGGCGCTTAAGTTCGGGCAGCAGGCACGTCAGCCACACCGGGATGAAGGGCACGCCACGCACGCCCGCCAATTCGCGCAGCCGCTCCACATTGCGCCACTCACGCTCCTCGGCGGTCAGGTAATTGGTGAAGATGTGCGCTAGCGTCCTCGGCGCATGCAGGGTGGCGGCGCGAATGGCCTTGCGAACCGCGAAGCACAGCTCCCAGATGTCGTCAGCCACCACGCCCTCCCCGTTGATTCCAGCCGCAAGAAACACGGAATCGTTAGCCAGATGGTTGTCGAGCAAGGCTGCACCCGTCACCGCACAAAGAGCCTTGCCCACAGTAAGTTTGCCGCTGCCGGGTGGCCCAACAAGGTAATAGAGATGGCTCATGCGTGCAGGCTAGCCGAACTTGGAGCCGGGCACATCTTCCCTCCCCTACAGCAAAAACGGATTGCTGGCTTTCTCGGCTCCGATGCTGCTGCTGCCGCCGTGACCCGGATAAATGGCGGTGCCCTCCGGCAAGCTGAGCAGCTCTGCTTTGATGCCCTGCATCAGTTGGGGGTGGCTGCCGCCCGGCAAATCGGTGCGCCCGATGCCGCCCTGAAACAGCGTGTCGCCCACGATGGCCAGCCCCTCGCCCAGCAGCACCACATGCCCCGGCGCGTGGCCCGGCAGCTCGCGGGCAATCAGTTCGAGTTTGCCCGCCTTAAAGACCTGCCCCTGCTCCATGAAGTGTTCGGGGTCGGCGGGCTGCACGAACGGCAGATTCCAGCGCTCTGCGCTCTGCGCTCCGGCGCGGTAAATCGGCAAGTCGGCTTCATGCAGCCACACCGGCACATTCAGCGCTTCCCTGAGCGGCTGCACCGCCCCGATGTGGTCGAAGTGCGCGTGGGTCAGCAAAATAGCCCGCACCTTGACGCCGTGACGCATCACCCACGCCAAAATTTTGCTGGCCTCATCGCCCGGATCGATCAAAAAGCCCTCGGCGCTGGCCGCGTCCCACACCAGAACGGCGTTTTCCTGAAGGGGGCCGGTGGGTAAGCTGGCGACCCGGAACTGGCCGTGCTGAGCGGGAAGGGGGCCGTTGTTGCTGCTGCTGGTCATGCCTCACAGTCTAAGCGGCCCGAATGAAGAAAAGTGCTGACATCTTCTGCCCTCAGGCCCGTCACTCGGTGGCACACTGGGCAGATGGAAGAACGTGAACTCAATTTTGCCAAAGAAATCTTGCAGGGCAGAAGCGCCAGCGCCGTCAGCGACGACGAGGTGCTGGCCGGGGCCGAACGCTTGCTCTCGGGCTGGATGGCCGGCGATCTCAAGATGGAGCGCCCCAAGCTGTATGACCACTACGCCCTGCTGCTGGCAGCGCTCCTACGCAAAGTAGCAGCCCTCGAAGAACGGGTCAAGGTACTGGAGGAGCGGTAAAATCCGGCCTAAGACCAAAAAAACCCCGCACGCAGCGGGGCATTTTACTTTTGTGGCGGGCCCTGCAGGACTTGAACCTACGACCCTCGGTTTTGGAGACCGATGCTCTACCAACTGAGCTAAGAACCCCCGCCTGTACTCTTCAGTCGCCACTGGCGAACTTCGGAAGCCTAGACAGTTTAACACCGCTGCCCCGGCGGTGCAAGCTAAGCCAAGAAGCTTAAAGAACTGGCTCGATGTGCTGGGGTGTTCCTGCCTGAGTAGCAGGCCGAAACTGTGCCCCGAGATGCGCTAGACTCTTTTGCAAGTGGGCCGCTGCCCTGATCTATTTCTGTACCCCTCACACAACACTGCGGCCAGATGAACGTCCCGCGTTCACCGTGTTGACCATATGGCACACCCCCTTCGCCGCAGGGCTGGCGAAATTTTGCCGCTTTCACATAACCGGACAACTCACCGCCGCAGAGCGGGTGTCTGTTCGTGGAGTTCAAATGACTGTTTTAGACGCGCCCCGCCCCACCACTGACGCCGCTACACCCAGCACCACCGCTTCCTTTACCTTTCAGGAGATGCAGCTGCCCGCGCCGCTGCGCGAGGCCATCGACGCGCTGAAGTACACCGTCCCGACCGAGATTCAGGGTTTGGCTCTGCCGCCCGCCCGCATGGGCAAAGACGTGCTGGGCACCGCCGCGACAGGTTCCGGCAAGACCGTGGCCTTTTTGCTGCCGGTCATCGAGCGCCTCCTGACCCAGCGGGCACGCGGCACCCGCGCTCTGGTGCTGGCCCCCACCCGCGAACTGGCCGCACAAATTGAAGAAGTCGCCCGCTTCCTGATCGCCAACACCCACCTCAAGGTCGTCAGCATTTTCGGCGGCGTCTCGCAGGGGCCCCAGCAAAAAGCGCTGCGGGCCGGCACCGACATCGTGATCGCCACGCCGGGCCGCCTGCTCGACCACATCGGTCAGGGCAACATCAATTTCAGCGCCCTCGAAGTGCTGGTGCTCGATGAAGCCGACAGAATGCTCGACCTGGGCTTCTTGCCCGACATCCGCCGGGTGCTGCGCGTCTTGCCTGACAAGCGCCAGACCTTGCTGTTCTCGGCCACCATGCCCGACAGCATTCTCAAATTGGCCGGCGAGTTTCAGCACCACCCGGTGCGTGTGGGCGTCAAGCACCAGGGCCGCACCAACGACAAGATCGCCGAGGCGCTGTTTCCGGTTCACGGCGAACTCAAGTCCAAGCTGCTGATCGGCCTGCTGGCCGACGCCGAGGTCAACATGGACAGCGTGCTGGTGTTTACCCGCACCAAGCACCGCGCCAACCGCCTGGCCGAGCAACTGGTCAACGCCGGAATCAGCGCCGAGCGCATTCACGGCAACCGCTCGCAAAATGCCCGCACCGAAGCGCTCTCAGGCTTCAAGAGCGGCAAATACCGGGTGCTGGTCGCCACCGACATCGCCGCACGCGGCATCGACATCGATTCGCTGGGTCACGTGGTGAACTTCGACGTGCCAGTGGCCGCCGAGGACTACGTTCACCGCGCGGGCCGCACCGCCCGCGCCGGCAAGACCGGCACCGCCTTTACCCTGGTCAGCCCGCAGGAAGAAGATGAAATCCGCAGCATCGAGCGCTTCACCAAGCGCACCCTGACCCGCCGCAACTTGGAAGGCTTTGATTACCACGCCAAAGTCGAAGCCAAGTTGGAGCAGCCCCGTCCCGCTCAAGGTGGACGCGGCAGGGGCCAGGGGCAACGCAGCAGCGGTGGACAGACTCAGGCCCGCAGCGGCGGAGCAGGAAGTCAGGGTGGGCAGGGCGGCGGTGGCCAGCGCCAGAGCCGCCCTGCTGACAGCCGCAACGCCGCACCCCGAAATGACGCGGGCAGAAGTGACGTGGGTGGCGGGCGTGTGGGGCCGCAACCGGCTCGCCGCCGCCGCTAAGCACTGTTCAACTCAAAAAACTCAGCTCTCCTTGACCGGATTGAGCTGGGTTTTTTTGGGCCGAGCGCCAGCGCCCCAATGCTGTCAGGCGCTGCGAAGTTTCTCGCCCTTTGCCGCCCCAGCCTCACTTGACCAACGCCCCGCCCCGCTGGTATACTTTCCCCCGTTCTATGCTTCCCCGGCCAAGCACCAAGCGGGAAGAGGTGATGGGGCATCGTCCAACGGCAGGACACCACTCTTTGGAAGTGGTGATCATGGTTCGAATCCATGTGCCCCAACCAACGCACGCGCTGAGTTTTGTCTCAGGGCGTGTTTTTTTGTTTCTCACACCCATCACGCCCTGCAAAGCTGACGCAAGCCTGAATCTTGGTAAAGGGTTTCTCCTCTCGCCCTCATGGGACGTCACCTTTTGCAGTTTAGGCTTCTTTTCAGGAGGCTCCAATGAAAAAACTACTCGTATTGCCCGCCGCGCTGCTGCTCAGCAGCGCCATGGCGGCCCCCAAGATCAGCGCCCAGAGCATTATCGTCAACCCGGTTCAGCCTGACCTCAGCGTCTCGGTGTGGACGGACAAGAACCCCGACGGCACCCAAATCCCCAACTACAAAATCGACGAGAAGATCACCCTCAACGTCCGCTCCAGCCAGGACGCCTACGTTTACCTGTTTAACGTGGACGGCACCGGCAAGGTCGATCAGCTTCTCCCCAACCGCTATGCCAACGGCGCGAACTTCGTCAAGGCCAACGTCGTCAAGACCTTCCCTGCAGCGGGCGATCAGTTTACCTTTGACATCGCCGGCCCGGTGGGCCTGAACAAAGTGCTGGTGCTGGCCAGCAAAACCGAACTCAACCTCGGCGACCTCAGCAAGTTCTCCAGCCAGCAGGACTCGTTTGCCGACGTGAATGCCAAAGGCCAGCAGCAGCTCGCTCAGGCGCTCAGCATCGTGGTCAGCCCGATCCCACAAAACAGCTGGGTCAGCGACACCGCGTTTTACAACGTCGCCTCGCAGCAGCAAAGCCAAACCGGCAACGTCTTTGTCGGCACCAACGTCTCCGGCGCGGTCGTCTACCTGAATGGTCAGCGTCTCGGTGACGCCAACCAGACCTTCAGCGCCATTCGCCCCGGCAGCTACCCGCTGAAGATCACCGCCCCCGGCTACCGCGATTACAGCGCCACCATCACGGTACGCGCCAACGCCACCACCAACGTCAACGTGGAATTCAACACCGTGGTGACGCCCGCCCCGCCCGTGAGCAACACTGCGGCGGTCAATATCCGCAGCAGCGTCAACGGCGCACTGATCTTCGTGGACGGACGCCAGGTCGGCACCATCCAAAACGGTGGCCTCGATCTCAACTTGCCGCGCGGTGGACACGAAATCGTGCTGATCGCTCCGGGTTACAACACTTTCGTCAACAACTACAACGTGTCGCAGGGCGGCACCATCACCATCACCCCCAAGCGCTAAGCCCCCAGCTCTAGGTAACCTGCTCCAAGTCAAAGCCCCAGCCAAGTGCTGGGGCTTTTGCGTACTGGTTTTGTTCGTTGCTTGTTTCGATAAGGATTGTAATGCGACCTCAGCCCTTTTCCCAAGCGCCACATCCGACTGCCCGACCGCATTTTCAGCAGCGCACGTCTTGACCGAAGTAACTTTTGGACAGCGCGTCGTACTCGCCGTTTTTGAGCAGCGTGGCCAGTGCGCCGTTGACGGCTTGGCGCAGCTCCGAATTGCCTTTTTGCACGGCCATACCGATGCTCTCTCGCCACAACAGATCACCCATTTGCAAGTTGGCTTTGTTGTAGGTTCGGAGCGCTTTTAAGGCGGCGAATTTGTCGGTCACAGTGGCGCTGACCTGACCCGTGGCCACCGCCTGAATGGCGGCCTGCGACGAGCCGTAGACTTTAAGCTGCTTTTCAAACGGCAACTTTTGAATAAAGCCCATGTAGGTGCTGCCCGATTCGACTCCCAGCAGTTGGCCTGCCATCGCCTTGCTGGTCAGGGGGCCGCCCGGCTTCGCCAGCGCCACACCGCCAGTGCAGTAATGCGGCTGAGTAAAGTCCACCAGTTTGGCGCGGGTCGAAGTGATGGCGTGCGAAGCGATCACCAGGTCATAATCTTTAAAGTTTTTGAGCAGCGAGTCAAAATCGCCTTTGACCCAGACCACTTTCAGCCCCAGTTGCTTGGCAATCATTTCGCCAAGATCAACTTCAAATCCGGCGAATGTGTTGCCCTTCAAATAATTGAACGGCTCGAAGTCGACGCTGGTGGCCAGCCGGATGGTGCCGCTGCTGCGGATATCAGCGTATGAACGGGCCTGCGCCGCTTGACAGAGCAGCGGCACCATCAGAGCGAGAGCGGTAAGGGAACGTTTCAAGGAAAAAGCCTCCTCTTGCCCGCCTTCTTCACAGCATCCGGCGCGGCTCAGCGTGACTTTAATGTAGAACGTCCGATCTCACTTTCGCCTTACAACTTCAGGAAAAACCTGATAAATGCATTGAATTTTACTCTTTACAGTAAATAATGCAGCGGTTCATCAGATTGGAAGCTGCTGAACTTCATTTTTGAGTTGCTCTAACCTTGCCTGCAACTCACCGCTGCGCTGCTCGGCCCGCGTGAGGCGGCTTTGCTCCTGCTGGGTAAACTGAGTAAACGGCAAGGTGGCGTCGCTCAGGCGGGCGTCGGCGCGTTCCTGCTCACGTTCGTACTCGCGCCGCACGATGCTGTCCAGGCTTTCGCGCAGGGCCGCCAAGCGGGTGCGGAGTTGCCGCAGAGCCGCCAGCCGCTTTTGGGGCAGCACGAACAGCCCGAGGCTCCCGACGGTCAGGAATGCCAGCACGCCGGTAAAGTCGGCCAGCGCTCCGCCGAGGGCCAGCGCCGTGACGGTGCCGATTGCCACTCCGCCCGCGCCGAAGCCGATCACACCTTTCATAGCGTCCTCGGCGTCCTGCGAGAGCTGGCGCATCAGGGCTTCCTGGGTGCCCTCGGCCAAGTGGCGCTGGGCGCTGCCGGAAATGCCCTCGACCAGCGCGGCGCGGTCATATGAAAAGCGGGGACGGTTCAGATTTTGCCCTGTCTCGGACGGCTGCTCGATTTGGCGGCGCGTCAAGTCGGCCTGCACATCTTCCCAAAAGTGCAGATTGCTTTCCACGAAGCGGTCGATCATGCTGCCGAACTGCTTTTCGATGGCCTCCGGCAAATCGGCCACCGCCTCGCGCTTAAAAGTGGCTTCCAGCTCGCGGGCGTTGACCAGCTGGCGCACGTTGCCGATTCGCAGGGTTTTGTCGATGAACTTGTCGGCCCGCACCTCAAATTCGCCCAGCAAGCGGTTCATCCGGTTAAGTTGCCCGTCGAGTTCAGCCTGCATGCTGCCGTGATGACGCTCCCGCTGCTCCTCCAAGCGGGTCAGGGTGGACAGATCGGTTTTGAGGGCGACTCTGGCTTCAGCAGCGCGGACATTCTCCGCACCCAGCAGTTCGGCGGCCACCCCCAGCGGTGAGGCCAGCTTGAGGCGGGTGCGCTCGGTTTCGGACAAGCGCATCTTGAGCACTTCGCGCAGGGCGGCGAATCCGGCGTCGCCGCCGCGCTGCTCGGCTCTCGCTGAGACCAGAAAGATCGGCGGCGTTAGGCCCAGCGTGGCCCGCGCTCCACTTTCGACAAAAGTGCGAACCTGCTCACGGGCCTCAGCGGTTTCGAGCAAATCGGCTTTGTTGACCACCATGATGACGCTGCGGCCCCAGCGCTTCACCAGTTCCAGAAATTGCCGCTCCGACTCGGTGAAGGGCCGATCGGCGCTGGTCAGAAACAGCACCAGATCGGCGCGGGGCAAGAAGCCTTCGGTGAGCGCCTGATGCTGGCGGATGATGGCGTTGGTGCCGGGGGTATCGACCAGCGCCACGCCTTCGAGCACGCTCAGCGGCACCCGCAGACGGCTGACGAACGGATCACTGGTGGCTTCCATTTGGCCTTCCAGTCCGTCCCTTTTCTCGCCGTGCAGCAGCACATAAATCCGGTCGGTGGTGGGCGTCACGCCTTCGGGCAGCACCTGATCGCCCAAGAGGGCATTGATGAAACTGCTTTTGCCCGCGTTAAACTCGCCCACCACCACCAGCAAAAAGGCTTCGTCGAGGTTGCGGACACTCTGGCGGGCCTGCTCGGTGGCGGCGCTCGGGGCACCTTGCAGCTCCAAAAAGGCTTGCAGGTCGGCCAATAAGGTGCGCTCCCGCGTCAGCAGGTCTTGGACTTGGGCGGTGACGAGGAGGGTCATGCTGTTTAGTTTAAGCGCTGAGCGCTTTTTGCTAGCCTGCACCCATGAGCGACGACCAAATTCCCGCGCCTTACCACCGCGTTCCGGAACAAGAAGTGCTGGGCATTCAGTTCACCCTTGAGGACATGGACGAAATGCGCTTTGCCCGCGTGCTGCGCGACATCACGCAGGATCCGGCGTTTGCCGTGCCGCTGCAAGTCCGGGTGCTGGAGCCGCGCTCCGGCATAGATGGGCAGGTGACGCTGGCCTTTTTGCCCGGAGACCGCGAGAAGGCCAGTGCGGCGGTGCAGCGCCTCAAAACCATTTTGCTGCGCTACGGCGCACAGGTCGATCACATTCGGATGCCGGGGGAAAACTAAAACCTAAGCGCAAAGCCCACGCCGAGACTCTAGACTCCCCTTTATGGCCGTTTCCGTTGCAGGCACCCACGTCACCTTCACCCCGCCCACAGGCGCAACCGCGCTGCTGGGCGATTTCACCGACTGGCTCAAGCAGCCGCCGCTGCCGGTGGTGGGCGGCCAACCCATCACCCTGACGCTGCCGCGCGGCGCGTGGGTGGAATACGCTTGGCTGGACGCGGCAGGCCAACCGTTTGCCGATCCCGACAATTCGCAAAAGTCGCTTAATCCGTGGTGGAACTACCCCCGCGCCGCCGAAGTGGGCGAGTACCCGCGCCACTGGCTGTGGCAAGGTGACGCGCCCAACGACCCTCCCCAGCGCGGCGAAGCGCACCGGATGGCTTGGGAAGGCCGGGTTTTTGCGGGCAAGCGCCGGGGCTACGTCTACACCCCGCCGGGCTATGACGCGGCCCGCACCTATCCGGTGTACTACATCCAAGACGGCGTGGCGTTTTACCGCACCGGCAAGCTGAGCGAACTGCTGGATAGAGCGCTCGCACAAGACCTGATCGATCCGGCCATCCTAGTTTTCGTGGAGCCGCTCGACCGCAACGCCGAGTATTACCTGAATGACCGCTATTTCGACTTTTTGCAGGGCGAAGTGCTGGAGCAAGTCGAGCAGCGCTTCTCGGTCAGCCGCGAGGCCGCCGGGCGCGGGCTGTGGGGCGCGTCGCTGGGCGGCCTGATCAGCCTTTACACCGCTTGGCAGCACCCCGACGTGTTCAGCAAAGTCATCAGCCACAGCGGGGCCTTCATTGCCGCGCCGGATGGCAGGCAAGGCAGCACCATTGACACCACGTCGGCGGGCGAGTGGCTGCGCGAGCAACTCCAGCTCAGGCCGCCGACAGACCTCCAGCTCAGCCTCGATACGGGAACGCTGGAATGGCTGCTCTCGCCCAACCGCCGGATGGCCGCCGCGCTGCAAGACCTCGGCATCCGGCACCAGTACCGCGAATACCCCAGCGGCCACAACTGGGTGACGTGGCAAAACGCTTTGCCGGAAGCGCTGCTGTATATGCAGGGACGTTAGCTCTACCGGAACTGGGGAGGGCCGCTCACCGCTGCTGCCCGGCCCCTTTGCCAACCTTCTCAGAGGGCCGCCCCGTATAGTGGCGGTGTAGGGGTTCTGACTGTGCTACTCACCTCATCTCTCAAAGACTTGCTGGACATCGTGCTGGTGGCGACGCTGTTTTATCAGGGGTACATGCTGCTCAGCGGCACCCGCGCCGTCAACGTGCTGCGCGGCGTATTGGTCTTTGTGCTGGCCTGGGCCGTGTCCAATTTCTTGCAGCTCACAGCGCTCAATTCGCTGCTCGGGCGCATCGCTCCGGTGGGCCTGTTTGCGCTGGTGGTGGTGTTTCAGCCCGAGTTGCGGGCGGCTTTGGAGCAGATCGGGCGTACCCGCGTGCGCGACGTGGGAGCCAGCGGCGCGGCGCTGCAAGACATCTCGCGGGCGATGGAGCGTATGGCCGAGCGCAAAACCGGAGCGCTCATCGCCATCGAGCGCCGCACGCCGCTGGGCGAGTACGCCGCCACCGGGGTCAAGCTCGATGCTCAGATCAGCGCTCCCTTTATCGAGGCGCTGTTTGCCCGCAACGCGCCGCTGCACGACGGCGGCATGATCGTGCAGTCAGGCCGGGTGCTGGCCGCCGCCTGCCTCTTTCCACTCCAAGCCAGCGACGGCATCTACCGGCGCTACGGCACCCGCCACCGCGCCGCGATTGGGCTGTCCGAACTCACCGACGCGGTGGTGCTGGTGGTCAGCGAGGAGCGCGGCAGCATCCGGCTGGCGACTGGCGGGCGGCTGAGTGCCGATTTGACCGGCGCGGAGTTGCGTGACCGCCTGCGCGAGTTGGTGTACGAATGAAATGGAGAACGCCGTGAGCCGCCCTGCCCTGAGTGTGAACCGGGTTTCCCACTTCGTTCGCTACTGGTGGCAGCGCCTGCTGCACAACTTGCCTCAGAAGTTTCTGGCGTTGCTGCTGGCCTTTGCGCTGTGGTTCGTGGCCACCGAAGACCGCCGCGCCAGCATTCAGCAAAATTTCAATGTGGCCGTCGACGTGCGCGACACCACCGGGGGCAGCGAAAAGCGGGCGGTCAGCGGCCTGAATCCGGCCAGCGTGATCGTGACGCTCAGCGGCAGCCGCCAGCGCCTCGCGGCCCTGAATGCCAGCGATATTCAGGCGTTCGTGGACATCACCGATTTGCCCGACGGCGAATTCAGCCGCACCGTGCGGGTGGTCGGCCCCGACGCCACCCGCAGCCTCAAGGTCGCGCCAACGGTGGCGCAGGGCCGCATCGACGCCGAGCTGAGCCGTACCCAGCCGGTCATCCTCAGCGTCACCGCGCCGCCCAGCGACAGCGTGCCGAGGTATGTCCTCGCGCCGCGCCAGGTCACGGTCAGCGGGCCGAGTCAGGTGGTCGGCACCGTCGAGCGGGTGATTACCGAGCCGGTGACGCTCTCGCAGGGCAACCAGACCGAGGCCCGTTTGTTGGCGCTGGACGCCAAAGGCAAAACGGTGGACGTGCGCCTGACGCCTTCGAGCATCACGGTGGACCGGATTGACAGCGGCAATTTGCCGATCCGCAGCGTGCCGGTCAGGCTCAGCGGGGTGCCGAGCAATCTGAGCGTACTTTCGTCCAACGTCGAGCCGTCCACCGTGCGGCTGATTGGCCCCGCCGAGACCCTGGCCCGCATCAGCAGCGTAACCGCCAGCGTCGTCTACCGGCCCGGCACCTTCAGCGCACAGCCCAGCTTGGTGCTGCCCGACGGCGTCCGCGCCCTTGACCGCGTGACGGTGCAGCTCACGGTGGCGGCCAAATGACGGCGCAGCGGGCCAAGGCCTGTCCAGAACAGCCGCTGGCCGAGTTACTCGGTGTCTCCACCGGACGCGGGGTACCGCCGCTGCAAAACGTGACGTTTAGCCTCAGACCCGGTGAGGCTTGGCTGATTTCCGGCCCGAACGGCGGCGGCAAAAGCACTTTTCTCAAATTGCTGCGCGGCGAATTATCGCCCACGCAGGGCAAGCGCAGCTACTTTCTGGGCGGTCAGCCGCGAACGTCGGCGGTGCGGGCCATGAAAGCGCTGGCCCTCGTCTCACCGGAGCAAGAAGCCTTTTACCTGACACGCGACTGGGTGCAGACGGTGGCCGACGTGCTGCTGTCGGGCTACAGCGGCGACACCCTCAGGCTGTGGGAGGCTTCCCCCGAAGCGGCGGCGCGGCTGGCTGAAGTCTCGGCGCAAGTCGGCTTACAAGCCCTGCTGGAGCGGGATTTCAGAACACTCAGCCACGGACAGCGCCGCCGCACTTTGCTGGGCCGCGCCCTGATGCCGCGCCCTGATGCCCTGCTGCTCGACGAATTCACCGACGGCCTGAGCGTCACGGCCCGTGGAGAGTTGCGCGGCGTGCTGGAGAGCGTGGCCGCAAAAGGGGTGGCGGTGGTGCTGGTCACGCACCGCCCTGAAGAAGCGCCCCAGTTGGCCTGGAAACATGCCCACATCGCCGCCGGAAAACTGATTGTGGACGCGCCGCCGCCTGCCTTGCCCCGCCGCCCCGCCGCCTTTGAATTGACTGCGCCCGCCCAAGAAAAGGGCCGCGTTCTGGTGCAACTCGAACAGGCCGAGGTCTACCGCAACGGCCACCACGCCCTCGGCCCCATCACTTGGACGTGGCGCGAGGGACAGCACTGGCTGGTGACCGGCGAGAACGGCTGCGGCAAAAGCACCCTGGCCCGTTTGGTGGCGGGCGAGTTTCACCCGGCGCTCGGCGGAGGCGTCGCGCGGCCTTTTTTGCGCCGCGACCTCCTAAGCGAGCGCCAGCAGCACATCGGCCTCCTGGGAGCCGAACTCGCCATCCGCCAGCGCCGCGACTGGAGCGGCAGGGAAGTCATCGGCTCGGCTTTTGGCGGCACCGAGGGGTTTGCCCACCCGCTGAGCGCCGAGCAACAGGAGCAAGTCGAAGGATTGGCCGAGCGCCTGGGAGCCGCCGACTTGCTCAGCCGCTCTGCCGAAACGCTGTCGCAGGGCCAACTCCGGCGGCTGCTGCTGGGGCGGGCGCTGATTCACCAACCCAAACTCCTGATCGTCGACGAGGGACTGGACTTTCTAGACGTCGCCGCCCGAAAAGAGGTGCTGGCCCTGCTCGGCGAGATGATGGCGGGCGGCACCCACCTGCTGGTGATCGCGCACCGCGAGGAGGACGCTCCGGTGGGCATGACGCACCATTTGAAGTTGGAGGCGGGACGGGTGGTGGGGCTTTTTTCCACCCCTTGAGACAAGCTTTATTTTTTTGCCCCGACATCCAAGCGAGTACAATCAGGCGTATTACTCACTGAGGTCACCTTTATGCTGCCCAGGTCATTTGCCCGTACCCTCGTTGGTTGTGCCGCCCTGAATCTGGGCCTTTCGCTGGCCGCGCCCGCCGCCGTTTATCCGTTCCGTCACAATCTGCCCCCTACCCTTGAGCCTCAGGCCGCCGGTCAACTGACGGTGCAGACGCTGGAGTCTGGGCGCACCGAATCGCTGCTGAGTCTCAGCGGCCTGACGCCCCAGACCGCTTACATGGCCCACTATCACGCGCTGGGCGCTCAGCCCGGGGCCTCGGCGTGCGACTCTGACGGCCCGGTGACGTTGGGATTTCCCGCCTTCAAGGCTGATGCGCAGGGGCGGGCCAGCGTCAAGCTGAGCGCCGCGCCGAATGTGCTGGCCGGCAACGCGGGCGCGTATGTCAATGTCCACCTGGCGAGCGACCTGGCCAGCGTGCCGCTGTGCGCCGCCGTGCTCAAGGTCGCCGCGCTGAATGGCAAGGCTGCGCCCGTGAGTGCAAAGGCCGCGCCCGCGCCGGTCAGCTTGCAAAAGATCAGCATCATCGACAATGCCTTTCGCCCGCCTACCCTCAGTATCAAGGTGGGCGACAGCGTGACCTGGACGCACGACGGCCAGATTACCCACAACGTCAAATCCACCACTGCCGCCGGCCCTCAATCCGGTGACCTGCACCACGGCGATACCTACAGTTTTACCTTCAAACAAGCGGGCACGTATTTGTTTTACTGCTCGTACCATGAAGGCATGAGCGGCACCATCACTGTGACCAACCGCTAACAGCGGGCGTCAAATGCACCGAGATTCAGAGAAGACAAGGAGATCATGATGAAAGCAAGCAACGTTATTTTGGGAATGGCCGCCATGTCGATGTTGGGATCGTGTGCCATGATGATGGCCAAGCCCACCACTTACACCTTCAAGCACAACGCGGTGGCAGCAGATCCGTCGGCGATGGGCACGGCGGCCGTGATGGCCGACAGCGCCGGTATGAGCAAAACCACCCTGACCCTCAGCGGCCTGACCCCCGGTAAAGCCTACATTGCCCACTACCACGCCTTCGGCCCGGATTCGAGCACCAATCCGTGTGCGTCCAACGGCCCCGTCACCGTCGGCTTCCCCAACTTCACCGCTGACGCCGCCGGAAGCGCCACGGTGATGCTGAGCGCCGACATGACCAAGATCGCCGGTGATATGGGCGCTTACATCAACGTCCACTACGCCAGCGATCCCAGCGTCGTGCCAGTGTGCGCCGCGATCAAAATGACCAAGGGCTAAGCACCCGCCAAAGGTAAAGGTGGCCTCCCCAACTTGTGGGAGGCCACCTTTACCTTTGCACTCGGTTCAGCGGCGAATAATCTGCACGTCGAACTTGCCGCCGCGCACGCTGATGATCAGCTGGGCGCTGTCGTCTCCCTGAAAGCGGGCGTTGACGGTGTTGCCGCGCTCGTCACGGTTGACCAAGCGGTAGCCCTTGCTTTGCAGTTCGTTGGCGTACTGGATGTAGATCTGGGCGGTGGTCTGCTGGCTCTCGAACTGGGTGCGCCAGACGGGCTGGGTGTTCCAAGCCGGCAGCGTCACGACGGGCGAGTTGTAGACCGGAGCCGCGCTTCCGGTGGAGCCGTAGGCCACGTTGTAGTACGCCACGTCACTGATCCAGCTGTTCTGGGGAATCGGGTTCTGAACCGGGTTGACCACGATGCTCAGGGCCTGGGCGAGTTGCTGCTGGCCCTGCACGTTGCTGACGGCAAAGTTGCTCTGGCTGTCACTGAAGCTGGCAATCGAGGAGGTGTTGAGCGGGGTCAAGCTGGCCAGCGCCAAGACTTTGTTGAGGCCGTAGGGCGCGGCGATGTCGAAGGTGAACTGATCACCGGCGGCCGGGAACGCCTTGACGGTGTTGGCCTTGACAAAGTTCGCGCCGCTGGCAAAGCGGTTGGGCAAAATCATGTCCACTTTGCCGTTGGGGTCAACGTTGAAGAGGTAGACGTATGCGTCGCTGCTGACACGGGTGTAGATGCGAATCTTGTCGTTGACCTTGTAGTTGGGCACTTTCGAGCCAGAGGTGTCGCGGTCTGTCCAGACCTGCACCGAGAGCGAAGCTGGAAGCGGGTTGACGATGATGCTCTGGGCACTGATCTTGGGCGCGGCGTGGGCGGGAGCGCTCAGGAGACCAAGCGAAAGGCCGAGGGTGACGGCGGAGATCAGGGTCTTTTTCATGCACGCAGTGTGACGCGGGGCACTGACGCGAGCCTGACGCAGCGGGTCAAGGGAGGGGGGATAACTTCTCACGGCCCGGTCAGATAGCCCAGTCAGATGGCCCGGTCAGTTTGCTGGCCCGATACGTTGTGCTGATGCCATTGCCCAACCGCGCAGGGGGGTAGCATGCAGGCAATGACCCGCCGCACGCCCGCCGATCCCCGTTTCAACGACCAGTCCAATACCCAAACCTTAGAGCGCACCCAAATTACCCGCCCGCGCCTGTACCGGGTGCTGCTGCTCAATGACGATTACACGCCGATGGAATTCGTGGTGATGGTGCTGGGCCGCTACTTCCGCAAGTCGGACAGCGACGCCGAGATGATCATGCTGGCCGTTCACCGCAAGGGGCAGGGCGTGGCCGGGGTGTATACCCGCGAGGTGGCCGAAACCAAAGTCGCGCAGGTCATAGAGCACGCCCGCAGTGAAGGCTATCCGCTGCGGGTGGTGGCCGAGCCGGAGCCGAGCGCGTAAAGCAGCTTCACTTTTCTTCTCTCCCAACTTTATTCACAGCGCCCCCGAGGACACCCCATGCTTGCCCAACCCTTCCGCAACACCCTCCAACGCGCCGCTGACCTCGCTGCCGAGCGCAGCCACGAATACGTCACGCTTGAGCACCTGCTGTATGCCCTGACCGATGACCCCGACGCCAAAAACGCGCTGAGCGCCAGCGGCACCGACTTGGAGCGCCTCAAAGCCGATTTGAATGAAGTGCTGGCGACCTTTGAGACCGTTGACGAAGCCCCCGAGCTGACGTTCACGGTGCAGGAAGTGGTGCAAGACGCCATCTTGCAGCGCCACGCCAGCGGCAAAGGCAATCAGGACGTGACCGGCGACTTGGTCTTGGTGGAGCTGATGGAGCAGCCCGACAGCTTCGCCCGCGCCGCGCTGGAAGCTCAGGGCGTGACCCGACTGGCGCTGCTGGAGTATGTGAGTCACGGCGGCAACGGGGAGAAGGAAATCGCGGGCATAGACGGAACGGCCCCCGAAGCTGAGACAGTTCAAGACCCGCTGGCCGCTTACACCGCTGACCTGACCCAGCAAGCCGAGGACGGAGAACTCGACCCGGTGATTGGCCGCGAGAACGAGCTGACGAGAATGCTGCACATTTTGGCCCGCCGCAGCAAAAACAATCCGGTGTTGGTGGGCGAACCCGGCGTGGGCAAAACCGCGCTGGCCGAGGGTTTGGCGCAGCATGTGGTCAGCGGCAAGGCTCCAGGCTTCCTCAAAGGAGCCCGCATCTACGCGCTGGACATGGGCGCACTGATCGCCGGAACCCGCTACCGGGGCGACTTCGAGCAGCGCCTCAAGGCCGTGCTGAAGGCGCTGGAAGGCCAGAACACCGTGCTGTTTATCGACGAGCTTCACACGCTGGTCGGAGCCGGGGCCACCGAGAGCGGCAGCATGGACGCCGCCAACTTGCTCAAGCCTGCGCTGGCGCGTGGGAGCCTAAGGGTATTGGGCGCGACCACGCCGCAGGAGTTGCGCCACCTCGAAAAAGACCGGGCCTTGTGGAGGCGTTTTGGCGTGGTGGACGTGCCAGAGCCGAGCGAGGAAGATGCGCTGGCGATTTTGCGGGGGCTGCAAAGCCGCTACGCCGAGCACCACAAAGTGACCTACAGCGACGCCGCGCTGGACGCCGCCGTCAAGCTCTCGGCCCGCTACATCCGCGACCGCTTTTTGCCCGACAAAGCCATCGACGTGATCGACGAGGCGGGAGCAGCCCGTTCGGTGCGCGGCGAGGGCGGCGAGATCAGTGAGGCCGACATCGAGGCGACGGTGGCCCGCATCGCCCGCGTGCCAGTGGGTCAGGTCAAGGCCGAGGAAGTGCAGTCGCTGGCAACGCTGGAGGCCGATCTGGCTGCCCGCGTCTACGGGCAAGACGCCGCCGTGAAAGCCATTTCCAGCGCCGTCAAGCTGGCCCGCGCTGGGCTGCGCGACGCCCGCAAGCCGCAAGGAGCCTTTTTGTTCGCGGGGCCGACCGGGGTGGGCAAAACCGAGCTGGCCCGCGCCCTCGCTGAGCGGCTGGGCGTGGAACTGTTGCGGTTCGATATGAGCGAGTATCAGGAAGCGCATACGGTGGCCCGCCTCATCGGTGCGCCTCCCGGTTATGTGGGCTTTGATCAGGGCGGCCTGCTCACCGACGCGATTGCCAAGCAGCCGCACGCCGTGTTGCTGCTCGATGAAATTGAGAAGGCCCACCCCGACGTTTATAACCTGTTCTTGCAACTGCTCGATCACGGCACCCTGACCGACCACGCGGGCAAGAAGATCGACGGGCGCGGCTTGATGGTGCTGTTTACCACCAACGCCGGAGCCGCCGACGCCTCGCGGCCCGCGTTGGGGTTCGGGCGTACGGGCCGCGAGGGTGAGCTGATGGAAGCAGTCAAGCGGTCGTTTGCGCCGGAGTTCCGCAACCGCCTCGACGCGGTGATTCCCTTTGCCGCGCTCTCGGAAACGGTGATGACACAGGTGGTGGACAAGTTTTTGGCCGAGCTGGACGCCCAACTTGCGGAGCGCAGCGTCACCCTGAGCGTCACGCCCGCCGCCCGCGCCCTGATCGCCAAGCTCGGCTACGACCCGGCGATGGGCGCTCGTCCGCTGGCCCGCGTGATTGAGGACAAGCTCAAGCGCCCGCTGGCCGACGAGCTGCTGTTCGGGCGCTTGAAGGGCGGCGGCGCGGTGACGGTGGGCGTTAAGGACGGAGAGCTGATTTTGCGGTAAGGGCAGCCCAAACTAACACCCGTTAGGTTATACTTCCTTCATCCACAGTTCAGCGGCGGGCACACTCACCTTGGCCGCGCTTACCCGCAAGGAGATTCATGAAACGCACCCTACTGTTTTCCCTGACCGCCCTTCTTTTGACCAGTGCCAGCGCCGAAATCCGCATCGGCGTGATTGTCAGCGCCACCGGCCCCGCCGCCAGCTTGGGCATTCCCGAAAAGAACACGGTGGCCCTGCTGCCCAAGAAAATCGCCGGGCAAGACGTCACTTACATCATCCTCGACGACGCCTCCGACACCACCACCGCCGTCACCGACGTCCGCAAGCTGATTCAGGACAACAAAGTCGATTTGATTATCGGCACGACCACCACCCCCGCCAGCCTCGCCATGATCGACGTGGTGGCGCAGGCCAAAGTCCCGATGATCAGCCTCGCGGCCTCCGAGGGCATCATCAAGCCGGTGGACGACAAGCGCAGTTGGGTCTTTAAAACGCCGCAGACCGACGCGATCATGGCCGCCGCCATCGTGGATCACATGGCCAAAAACGGAATCAAGACGGTGGGCTATATCGGCTTCAACGACGCTTACGGCGAAGGCTGGTTTGCCGAGCTTCAGAAAAACGCCGCTGCCAAGGGCATCAAAATTGTCGCCTCCGAGCGCTACAACCGCACCGACACCAGCGTGACGGCGCAGGCGCTCAAGGTATCGGCAGCCAAACCCGACGCTGTACTGATCGGCGCTTCGGGCGTGCCGGGCGTGCTGCCGCAAAAAGCGCTGCGCGACCGGGGCTTTACCGGCAAAATCTACCAAACGCACGGCGTCGCCAACCCCGACTTCCTGCGCGTGGGCGGCAAAGACGTGGAGGGCGCGATCTTGCCCGCCGGCCCGATTTTGGTGGCCGACCAACTCCCCGACACCAACCCCAACAAGAAAGTCGGCCTGAGCTACGTCAACCAGTACGAAAAACTCTACGGCAAGGACTCGGTCAGCACCTTCGGCGGGCACATGTATGACGCCGGCCTGATTTTGCAAAAAGCCGTCCCCAAAGCGCTCAAAGCCGCCAAACCCGGCACGCCCGAGTTCCGCGAGGCGCTCAGAGCGGCCATCGAAGGCACCCGCAACGTCATCGGAGCGCACGGCATCTTCAACATGTCGGCCACCGATCACCTCGGCCTTGATGCCCGCTCCCGCGTCATGGTCGTCGTGCAAGACGGCACTTGGAAACTGCTGAAATAACCGGATGTCAAAAAAGGGGCGGCTTACGGGCCGTCTTTTTTGAATTTTGGAGGGGGAAGGAAGGGCAACCACTTCGCCCACCTTCCCCCTCTTTTTCTTTTGGCTTTTGCCCCCTTTCTTTAGGGGGTGGTGAGCGCCAGCGAACTTGCCCTTCTTCCCTTACCCCTACACCGGAGGCCACCCCCCTTGGACTTAGCCCAGATCTTTGACCCCGCCATCTTCCCCGTTCTCGCTGCCGACGGCCTGACCAACGGCGCGGTCTACGCCCTGCTCAGCCTCGCACTGGTGCTGGTGTTCGCCGTCACGCGGGTCATCTTCGTGGCTCAGGGCGAGTTCGTTTCGTTCGGAGCGCTGACGCTGGCCAGCTTGCAACTCGGCAAAGTTCCCGGCACGCTGTGGCTGGTGCTGGCACTCCTGGCCATCAGCGCGGTGGTGGAGGGCATTTCGCAAGTTCGGCAGGGCCAAGCGAGGCGGGCCGGCCTGGTGCTGCTCTGTGCGGTTGCCATCGGCGTGGGGCTGTGGGCGCTGCTGACCTGGTTGGCTCCCCTCAAGCTGGCGCTGCCGCTGCAAGTGCTGCTGACCCTGCTGCTGGTCGTGCCGCTGGGGCCGCTGTCCTACCGGCTGGCCTTCATGCCGCTGCGGGAAGCCAGCACACTCGTTCTGCTGATCGCTGCCGTCAGCCTGCACTTGGTGCTCAGCGGGCTGGGACTGGCCTTCTTCGGAGCCGAAGGCTCGCGCACGCCCGCCTTTGCCGAGGGGCAAGTCACGCTGGGGCAGGTGCAGCTCAGCGCCCAGAGCTTGGTTACCATTCTGGTCAGCGCCGCGTTGATGCTGGCCCTGTATTTCTTTTTTGACCGGACGCTGGCGGGCAAGGCGCTCAGAGCCACCGCCGTCAACCGGCTGGGCGCGAGGCTCAGCGGTATCAGTCCGGTGCGGGCCGGCTACGTCAGCTTCACGCTGGCCGCCACTATCGGAGCGCTCAGCGGCCTGCTGATCGGCCCTTCGACCCCACTGAGTTACGACAGCGGCTTTTTGATCGGCCTCAAGGGCTTCGTGGGGGCCATCGTCGGCGGCTTGGTGTCGTATCCGGTGGCGGCGCTCGGCGCACTGCTGGTGGGCCTACTCGAGAGCTTTGCCTCATTCAGCTTCAGTGCTTGGAAGGAAGTTATTGTGTTTGGGCTGATTTTGCCGGTGCTGCTGTGGCGATCACTCACCACCCGCCACGCCGAGGAAGAAGAATGAGCGCGGCAAGCGTAAACAGCGGCAAGCAGCTGGGCGCGAGAACCTGGCTGGCGCTGGCCTTCTTCGCCGTCATCGCCGTGCTGCCCTTCTTGCTGCCCACTTTTTACCTGACCTTGCTCGGCAACGTCGGCATCTACGCGCTGGTGGCGCTGGGTCTGGTGCTGCTGACCGGCGTGGCAGGCAGCACCAGCTTCGGGCAGGCGGCCTTCATGGGCGTCGGAGCCTACACCAGCGCCGTGCTGTGCCTGCGCTTCGGCCTCTCGCCCTGGCTGACGTTGTTCGCGGCGGTGGTCGTCACAGGGGTGGTGGCGCTGATTCTAGGGGCCATCACGCTGCGGATGCAGGGCCACTTTCTGCCGCTGGCGACGATTGCCTGGGGGCTGAGCCTCTACTACACCTTCGGCAACGCGCCGTTCGCGGGCGGCTTTACCGGCCTGACCGGGGTGCCGCCGATCTCGCTGTTCGGCCTCGACCTCAACACCCCCAACCGCTTTTACTGGCTGGTCTGGGCGGTGCTGGCACTGTGTGCCTGGGTCACGCAGAACCTGCTGCAAAGCCGCACCGGGCGGGCCATGCGTGCTCTACGCGGCGGCGTCACGGTGGCCGAGAGCTTCGGGGTCAACACCTACGCTCTGCGGGTGCAGACCTTCCTGCTCTCGGCGGTGCTGGCGGCGGTGGCCGGCTGGCTCTACGCGCACGGGCAGGGCTTTATCAACCCCACACCGTTCGGACTCTCGCAGGGCATCGAATTCCTGTTTATGGCGGTGGTAGGCGGTTCCGGCTCGGTGGGCGGAGCAATTCTGGGCGCGGGCCTGATTACTTTGCTGCGCGACCAGTTGCAAAACCTTCTGCCCAAGCTGCTGGGGCAATCCGGCGACTTCGTGACCCCCGTCTTCGGCATTCTGGTGATCCTGATGCTTCAGGTGGCCCGCGAAGGGCTGTGGCCGCTGCTGGAACGGGTGCTTCCCAAGCCTTCTCAAACCCTGATGCCGCGAACCGAGCGCCTGCCCCTGCATGTCAAACCCGCTTCCGGTGAGGAATTGCTCAAACTGGAAGGCGTCTCCAAGCATTTCGGCGGCCTCAAAGCGGTCAACGAGGTGTCGTTTAGCCTGCACAGCGGCGAGATTCTGGGCCTGATCGGCCCCAACGGCGCAGGCAAATCCACCCTCTTCAACGTGATTTCTGGGGTACTGGCGCCGACGTCCGGCAAAGTCACCCTGCGCGGCAAAGACATCTCGCGCTTCGCCTCGCGCCAGATCGCCCGCCTGGGCATGGCCCGCACCTTTCAGCACGTCCGGCTGTTTCCAGAAATGACGCTGCTGGGCAACGCCATGATGGGCGGCTACACCCGCGCCCACGCCGGAATGACCCGCAGCCTCTTGCACTTGGAGCGCAGTGAGGAAGCGGCCCTGCAACACGCCGCCGCAGAGCAACTCGGGCGGGTGGGTCTCGGCAACGTGTTTGAACTGGCGGGCAATTTGCCGCTGGGCCAGCAGCGCATCCTCGAAATCGCTCGGGCGCTGGTGGCCGACCCGACGTTGCTGCTGCTCGACGAACCGGCGGCGGGCCTGCGGGTGGGCGAAAAGCGCGAACTCTCGGCGCTGCTGCGCAAGTTGCAGGGCGAGGGCGTCACCATTTTGATCGTGGAGCATGACATGGATTTGGTGATGAACGTGGTTGACCGCTTGGTGGTCATGAATTACGGCGAGAAGCTAGCCGAGGGCACACCCAGAGAAATTCAGCAGCACCCCGCCGTGCGTGAGGCTTACTTGGGCGGCGCGGCGTGAGCCTCCTTTCTGTTCAAGATTTGCACGTCAATTATGGCCGGGTGGAAGCCCTTCACGGCGTTTCGTTGGACGTGGACGCGGGCCAGATCGTCAGCGTCATCGGCCCCAACGGTGCGGGCAAAACCACCCTGCTCTCGGCGCTGGCCGGGGTGCTGCCCTCACGCGGCGAGGCGGCGTATCAGGGTGAGTCCTTGCGGGGCGTCAGCGTGGAGGAGCGGGTCAGCCGGGGGCTGGTGATGGTGCCGGAGAAGCGCGAACTGTTCGGCTCGATGACGGTGGCCGACAACCTGCTGCTCGGCTCGTTTTCCCGCCGCAACCGCAGCCACGTCAAGGCCGACTTAGACGGCGTGTACGTCCGCTTTCCGCGACTCTTGGAGCGCCGCAAGCAACTGGCCGGAACCTTATCGGGCGGCGAGCAGCAGATGCTGGCAATTGGCCGGGCGCTGATGACCTCACCCAAACTCTTGATGCTGGACGAGCCGTCTTTGGGCCTCGCGCCGATCATTGTGCGGGAAATCTTCAAGATCGTGGAGTCGCTGCGTGAGGGCGGCGTCACCGTGCTGCTGGTCGAGCAAAATGCGCGGGCAGCTTTGGCGTGCAGCGATCACGGGTATGTTCTGGAAACGGGAGACGTGAAGCTCAGCGGCCCCGCCCAGCAACTCGCCGACGATCCGGCGGTGACGAGCGCGTATTTGGGAACGGCAGAAGCCTAGAGCATTCCACTCCCTCTGGTCGGTCACAAAAGAGCTTCTTTTGTGACGAATGCTCTAAGCACCACCACTTTTACAGCCTCACGGCATTCACCCGCTCCCACTCACCACTTCCCCTCTCAGCACCTCGCCCAGCACCCGCCGCGCCTCAGCCGCCTTCACCGCGTCTGAGGCGCGGTGCTCTTCCAGCACAATCAGCGCCTTCCACAGCGCCCAGCCGCGCCCCCGCGCCCAAGTCGCCGCATCTGCCGCGAGGGCGTTCACGAAGGCTTGGCGACTTTCGCCCTCAAACAGCGTCCACGCGATCACCGTGTCGCAGGCCGGATCACCCACGCCCGCGCAGCCGAAATCGATCACGGCGCTGAGCTGGCCTCCGTTGATCAGCACATTACCAGCGCTCACGTCGCCGTGAAACCAGACCGGCGGGCCGTGCCACGTGGCAGCCAGCGCCGTTTCCCACACCGCGAGGGCGGCGGCAGCGTCTATTTCAGCGCCCAAAATACCGATGGCGTGACGGGTCTCAGCGTCGTAGTTCGTCAGTGGGCCGCCCCGGTAAAAGCTGTGCGGCCCGAATCTTGGCCCGCTCCCGGCATCAAGGCTTTGCAGGACATTCAAAAAATGGGCCAGTTGACGGGCCACACGCGCCAAATCGGAGATGGGCGCACTCACCGCGCTCTCCCCTTCCAGCCAGCCGTAGACCGACTAGGGCCAAGGATAGCCTTCAGCAGGAGCGCCCAATCCCAGCGGCGTCGGAATCGGCAGCGGCAAGAGTGGCGCAAGGAACGGCAGCCAGCGCTGCTCTTTGGTGACCTGCGGCGCGTACCCCTCGGCGCTGGGCAGTCTGACACTCATCCGCTCGCCCAGCCGGAAAGTTCGGTTGTCCCAGCCGCTCACCTCTACTGGCTTCACCGGCAAACTGGCCCACTGCGGGAACTGACCGGCGATCAGACAGCTGACCAACTCGGCACTGATTTCAGGCGGCATTTCAGCCAGCTTAGCGCCTTCTGTTCTTGAACGACTGGACTTGCACCTCGCTCAGCCAAGTTGCTTACTCCCATTTTGTCATCCTAAAGTACCTATCATCCGGCTTTGGCTAAGCGCTACATTAAATGTATGACTCGTCTCAAAAACAGCCCCCGCCGCTCCGGTTTGCCCGCCCTCGGGATTGGCCTGCTGGTGGTGCTGGGCGCACTCGCCGGAGCCACCGCCTACACCGGAAGCCAAACCGTGCAGACCCAAGAAGACCTGGCCAGCACCCTCAAAGCGCAGGTCAACGCCAGCGGCTACGCCCGCGTGACCAGCAGCACCTATCAGCGCGGCTTCCTGTCCAGCACCCAGGTGCTCAACGTGATGCTGGGCAAAGAAGGTGAGGCGGGCAGCGTGCCAATCATCATCACCAACCGCATTCAGCATGGGCCGCTGCCGGGCTTTAAAACGGTGGGCAACGCCCTGATCGACACCGAAGTGAAGTTTGCTGATGCCGCTTTGCAGAAAAAAGTAGAGGAAGCCCTCGGCGGCCAGCAGCCCGTCATTCGCACGGTGGTGGGTCTCGACGGCAGCACCAATACCCATTTCGAGGTGCCCAAGGGCCAATTCAGCGATCAGGGCGCGGCGATCACTTGGCAGCCGCTGACCGGCGACGTGAGCAACGGCCTGAGCGCCAGTAGCCGGATAGACTGGCCCGAATTCAAAGTCACTTCGCCGGAAGGCAACCTCACCTTCAGCGGGCTGAGCGGCAGCGGCACCACCCGCAAGCAAAACGCCGACGATCTGCTGGGCGTGGGCGACCAGACCATGACCCTCAAAAGCCTGACCTACAGCAGCACGTCAGGCGAGGCCAAAGGCAACTTCACGCTCAGCGACCTCAAAGCAGGCGGCAAAAGTACGCTGGACGGCGGCTTTTACAATGCGGCCCTGCTTTACGACATCGGGCAACTGGCTCTCGAAATGCCGGGCAGCCCCGCGCAAAACTACAAGAATGTCCAGCTTCACCTGAGCATGAATCACCTCAGCCGCGAGCCGCTCTCGCGCCTTGCCAAGACCTTCAGCGAACTCGGCAAGCAAAGTCAGGCCAACCCCAACCAAACCCCCGATGTCAGCGACGCCCAGCAAAAGGCGATGCTGGACGACGCGGTGGCGCTGCTCAAAGCCCAGCCGGTACTGTCGGTCGACCGCGTCAGCTTGACGCAGCCCAGCGGCGAGATTGTACTGACGGGCAAGGCCGAATTGCCCGGAGCCGCCGAACTCAGCAGCGAGAACGTGGAAATGCTGAGCGCTTCCCCGCTGGCCGCGCTGGGCCTCGCCAAGTTGCAGGCCCAGTTCAAAGCCCCTGAAGCGGCCCTGCGCGAACTGCTGACCAACCTCGCCCCCGAAGCGGTTCAAAACCTCGACGGCATGATTCAGGCCGGAATGCTTAAGCGCGAAGGCACCCTTTTGGTCAGCGACATGGCTTTCGAGAGCGGCGCAGGCACGGTCAACGGCCAAGCCTTGGGCGGCGGATTCTAAACTTAAGCGGGGCAAAGGAGGCAGGGCGAAGGCTCTGCTTTTTCTTTTTGCCACCACTTAATACATATACCCGACAGCCCTGTTTTCAGATTTGTACGAACAGGCCCGGATACTCGCGCACCAGCAGATCGTCGTCTACCTTCAGTTCGGTGCTAAAGCCTGCGCCGAGGTTTTCGTAGTGGTAGGTGTGCGGGCCGAGGCGGGTGTAACGCTGACGGGTCACGCGGCGGGTCAGACTGGGCACCTCGACCACCACGGCCAGAATTTCTCCCGCTTCGCCGGGATGCAAATCGAGGCGGCGCAGCGCCAGCGTGTTGGTGTAGGGCGTGACGTTGAGGTCGAGGTCGGTGCAGCCGCTCAAATCGCTCAGTTCCTCGCCGCCGTTGCCCTGCCACCTCCCCGAGGCGCTGCGGGTCAGGGTCAGCGAGGCCTGACCCGAGAGCCTCAGCACGGCGGCCACCAAGGAGCCTTTGCCGTCGACCTCAAGGCGGTAACGCAGGGTAAACGGGCCTTCTGGCGCTTTGCCGATCACTGTTCCGCTGGCCCAGCCCTGGCCGGTCAGCAGGTGTTCCAAGCCCAGCTTTTGCTCATCCAGGCTTTGCCACATCACATGCTGCCGCGCGGTCATACCGCTCAGGGTAGCAGGCTGTGGCAAGCTAGCAGCAATGGCCCGCCTACCCTCAACACCCCTGCCCCTGACCCTGCGCCCCCAAACCGCCCGCGAAGCGCTGCTGCTTTCGCTGTGGCTGACCGACCCGGCAGCCGAGTGGCGGCAGTGGGACGCGCCGTATTTGCTGCCAGCGCCGGACGCGCACAGAGAAGAAGCGGAAGACGGAGAAGCCGACCAAAGCCACCACGAACGCCTGATTTTTGTAGGTGAGCAAGCGGTGGGCTTGGTGACGCGCACACCCGAAGCGCCCAGCAGCGGCGGCTGGTGGGAGCTGGGCATCCTCATTTACGATCCCCAGCACTGGGGCGGCGGTTTTGGCACGCGGGCGCTGCGCGACTGGACGGCCCTGACTTTTCAGGAAACCGGGGCGCACGTGCTGACCCTCAGCACCTGGAGCGGCAACGCCCGGATGGTTCGCGCTGCAACGCGGGTCGGCTACGCCGAGTGCGCCCGCGTGCGCGAGGCGCGGCTGTGGCAGGGCAAGCGTTACGCCAGCGTGCGGCTCGATCTGCTGCGGCGTGAATGGGAAGAATCGCTTAAGTTCGGCGGCGACGAGCAGGTTTAAGCTGGAGCGGTGGCACACTTTTCGGCTCAGGGCACGGCACATGCGCCAGCAGCCACGAACAAGGGCTCGGCGCTCAACCCAAGCGGCTTTCTGGCCACCCAAGACCTCAAAGACCGGGGCTGGACGCCGCGCCTGATCGCCGAATTTTTGGTTCAGCACGACCAGACCCGTCCCAACGGCCTCAAGATGGGCCGCCGACGCTTGCCGCCGGTCAAGCTGTACCTGGAAACGCGGGTGGAGGAAGCCGAGCGCGAGGAAACTTTTTTACTGGCCCAGCACCGCGCCATGCAGGCCCGCGAACGCGCCGAGGTCGCCAAAGCCGCCCGCCAAGCCAAACGCGCCGCTCTGCTGGACGCCGCCGCCGAGCGCTACACCCCCGTGATCGTGCCGGAAGCGCTGCGCAAGGGAGCCGTCAAAAAAGCCCGCGCTCCGTACCTGGAGGGCTTGGAGCAACTGCTCACCGAGATCAAACGCGGCTTTGCCCACCAGCCGCCCGACCCTCAACCGGAAGCCGCGCCCAAACGAAAAGTCAGCAAAAGCAAGCCGGCTAAGCCCAAGCCGCTCAGCGAAGGTGAGGAAAAAGATTTGCGGGCGGCCCTCCTCAAACGGCTGGAGGCGGCGCTGGCCGGGGCTTACGAGTGGTTCCCCGATCCTTACGCGCCTGATCCAAAGGCCAAAAAGGGGAAGGGTGGGGTTGCCAAGCCAGCCGACTGGCGCAAGTGGGAGTGGGATTGAGGGTTTAGACGTTTTGGTCGTCTTTAGAGTCTGATCTGTGACGCAGAGACCTTGTTATATAGATATTCCACAAGCTGACAGCGCATACCAGAAAGACAACTACCGAGCCAGCAACTACGTTCGAGGTTTCATTACATTGGGCTTCAGGTATTTTACCTGAACCTTGTCCAGCAGATAAGCAGGCCATTGCGGCAAAGAGTGCTGAAAAAAGAAAACTTACCAGACTAAGAACAAACAAAACCCATATTAAGAAAGTTTTCAGTTTCATGATAAGCCTATTCTAAGTTTAGAAAATAGGGTGGCCGATGTAAATGAGGTTGGCAGCCCATCAAGTCCGCGCACAATACCTCCGGTGGGCTGCCCAGCCGCAGCGGAAGCCGGGTGGTGCCCAGCCCGCGTGAAACATAAAACAAACCATTACTGGGTTCGCGCCGCGCTCCGGTGTGCCAGCGCCGCCCCTGCGCCACCGTCAGGCCGAACAGCCGAATCTGTCCGCCGTGGGTGTGTCCGGTCAATAGCAGATCGAAGGGCACCCCGCCGCGCCGCACGCTTTCTATGATCTGGGGAGAGTGGGCCAGCAGCAGCCGCACATCCGCCTTGCCGGGAAAGCCTTCGGGACGCTCAAGGCCGCAGGCACTGTTGTCGTAGCCGTAGATTCGCAGGCGCAGACCGCCAACCGTAATGCTCTCGCCCGCATTGAGCAGCACCCGCGCCACACCGGAAACGGCGGCGAGTACGGCGGCACTCTCCGCTTGGCTCAGCAGGCGTTTGCGAAAGCCTGAAAGCGTCTCCCGCTCCCAGTTGCCCGGCACAAAGTAAATATGGGCGCACTCGATCCGCCGCAACTCGGCCAGCACACGCGGCAAGTCGCTTTGATGGCTGACCAGATCGCCGGTGATGCACACCACATCCGGTTTCAGGGCATTGACTGTGGTGGCGATGCTCCCATTCAGAAAACGGGCGCGGCCATGTGGGTCGCTGAGCTGCACCACCCGCACGGCGCGGCCCGAAGAGAGCGGCAACTCCACGCGCAGGCGCACCACCCGCAGCCAGTGGGTTTCGGTCACCAGCCACGCCAGACCCACCAAAGCGCCCGCCGCCAGCCAGACCCGCTTGGGTATTTTCGCTCTCAGCGCAGGCCCACCCGCCGCAACTCGGCGTCCGCCGCCGCTTCAAAGCGGGCCACCGTTTCGGCGTAGGGAGCGGCCACCGAAGCCCCCGCAGCAGCGACGTGACCGCCGCCGCCCAGCACCACCGCGATATTCTGAGCGCTGACCAGGCCCCTAGAGCGCAGCGACACCTTGACCCGCTCACCGTAATCTTTGTACATCACCGCCAGCTCGGTGCCGTCGGCGTTGCGGATGGTGTTGACATACGACTCCACGTCTTCCCAGGCTGAGCCGGTGCGCTTCAATGCGGCTTCGTCGACGTGCGAGGAGACGACCAGACCGTCTGGTGAAAAGGCCATCTGATCGAGCACTTCGCGCAGCAGAGAATAGTAACGCGGCGGATTGCGGGCCATCTGATCATTGATCCACGGGAGGGCCGCGCCGCGCTCCACCAAATCGGCGGCGGTTCGCAGCACCTGCGGGGTGGTGTTGGAGAACCTAAACGAGCCGGTGTCGGTGCTGGTGCCGAGCAGCAGCGGCGTGGCGATGTCGGCACTCCAAGCCGCACCGAGCGCGTCCACCACGTCTTTGACCATCATGGCCGCCGCCGCCTGCGAGGGATCAACCACGCTGACCGTGGCCTCGCGGCGGTTAGTGCCGTGATGGTCGATGTTGACGACTGGCCCCTCAAAGGCGGTGATGTCGGCTCCAGCCACCCGCGCCGTGTCGGTGTTGTCCACGTCCAGCACGGCGGCCAGAGCGTTTTCCGGCCACGTTTCAAGCTGAGGCAGCACTTCACCTTCCTGGGGCAAAAAGGTCAGGTAGCGCGGCACCTGCATGTAGGTCTGGGCGTCCTTGCCGAGCGACCTGAGCGCCCGCTGGAGGCCCAAACAACTGCCCAGCGCGTCTCCGTCGGGGTCGATGTGGGCCAGAATCACGATGGGGCCAGCGTGGGCCTTAAGGCAGGTCGCCGCTTCCTGCACGAGTTCGGCGTAACGGGGTTCGGCGGCATTTTGAGCAGTCATGCAGAGGAGTATAAACAAGCGCGGCGAAAAAGCAGTCGGAAGAATTGCCCAGCTGGTCAGTTCTTTGGGCGCGGCAAAGGCGCTTATTCGCCCGAGAGCTTCAGCACCCGCGTGCGGCCCCAGTCGGCAGGATCGCTGCTCATGGGAATGTAATCGCCGCGCTGCCACAGCCGCAATTGATCGGCGTAGTGCGGGCCAACCGGGTTGCCGCCCTGCCCCAGCGTGCCGACGAACACGCTTTTGTTGAGGTCAGACAGGTCGATAATCTGGCGGTAACTCGGCGCGTGGGTCTGCCGGTAAGTGCCGGGGTTGGGGCGGCCCACGTCCACCGTATTGGTGCCGCCGGACGAGGGCGCAGCGCGGTTGAACAGCCAACCAATCGCTTTGACACCGCCAAAGGCCTGATGGTTGTTGGTCATCTGATGCAACTTGCCGTACACCCAGCCGTCAGGATCGGAGCCGAGGCGGGCGCTGAGATCGGTCACGGCGGCCTTGAGGGTGGAGGTCAGCCAAGCGTTGCAGTCACCCTGTCCATTCACCGCGCACAACTTGCTGCCCGATTTGAGGGCGTTCAGCACCGCCAGGCTGTTGACGGGCGTGGTGTTTGGAGTAGCTGCGGTGCCGAGTTCGTCTTGGCTAAGTTTTTGCAGTTGCATCAGCCACGCCTCAAAAATCAGCGGCGGCACGGCGTCGGCCCGCTCGTTGCCGTCCCAGTCTCTCAGGCGCTCTAAGGCTTGGCGACTCAGATCGCCGTCCGGCTTGGCCGCCAGCAAGTACGGTTTGAGGTCACGCCAGACCAGACTTACAGTGTCGTTTTGCACCGCTTTCACGTCGGCCACCGTCAGTTTGTCTTTGGCGCTCAGCAACTCGGTGATGCGCTCGGCGCGGTAAGGCTCGGCCCAGTTGCGGTCATTGGCGAGGAAGTAAGGGTAGCTGTCCGGCACAACTTTGTTGTTGGCCGTCACCACCAAATTGTCGGCGGAGTTGAAGGTGTGCGGCAAGGCTTCAAAGGGAATGTAACCCGTCCACTCGTGCTGGCCGTCGCCCAGCGTGGGCAAACTGCCGTCCCAGTTGCTGCTCGGTGATTGCCGAATCGGAATCTTGCCGGGAGCGTAGTACCCGGTATTGCCGTCCACATCGGCATACACGAAGTTCTGGCTGGGAGCCACGTAGAACTTGAGGGCTTCGGTGAAGTCCGTCCAGTTGCGGGCGTAGTTCAGGCCCAAAAAGGCGTCCAGGGTGGTGTCGCCCGGCGCGAGAGCCGTCCACTTGAGGGCCACACGCGGGCCGACCGCCGCCGCGTCACCGCTGACGCCGGAAATGATTGGGCCGTGAACGCTCTCGGCCACCGGGAACTCCACGTCCGACTTGCCTTTAACTTTGATGACTTCGGTGCGGGTGGTCAGCTTGGCACCCTCGGGTTCGATGTAAAGGTCTTGCACGTCGGGATTGACGTTGGTGACGCCCCAGGCGAGGCGGTCATTGCGGCCAATCACAATGGCGGGCAGTCCCGGCAAGCTGGCCCCGATGCTGTGCAGGGTCGGCCCCTTGATGTCGGCCAAGTACCACAACATCGGCGCACTCAGGGCCAGATGTGGGTCGTCGGCCAGAATCGGTTTGCCGCTGGCGGTGCGGCTGCCGCCGATGACCCAATCGTTGCTGCCTTTGCCCGGCGCATTCACGAACCCCAGCGAGCGGGCGGCGGCGAGTTGGGCTTGCAAGGCGCGGACGGTGGGTGCGGGCAAGCGGGCCGCGAGCAGAGGGACAGAACCGCGCCGCGCTCCCGTTTCCAGTTCCTCCGCGCTGAGAATGGTCGGCGCACCTTTCGGGTACGGCGGCAGCACCGAGCCGAGCGCATCAGGGCCGAGTTTTTGCGTGATCTGCTGGCCCAGCAACTCATCTTCCCAGTTGCCGCCGAGGTCGTAGGCCAGCAGCTTGCTCCACGCCACGCTGTCGGTATCGGTCCAGGGTTCGGGCTTAAAACCCAGAATGCGGAACTCCGGCGGCAAGCGGTTCTGAGCGATGCCCGCGTTGACGCCCTGCGTGTAGGCGCTGATCATTTCCCGGCTGCGCGGCGAGAGGGCCGGAATGATGCTCTGGGCGGCGCGGTAAAAGCCCCAGGTTCGCAGAAATTTATCCTGATCCAGCGCGGCCTCGCCCAGCACTTCACTCAGCCGCCCCTGCGCCACGCGGCGCTGAAATTCCATTTGCCACAGGCGGTCTTGGGCGTGAACAAAGCCCAGCGCTTCGATGGCGTCGGCGTCCGACTGCTCGGCCACGATGTGCGGCACGCCCCAGCGGTCACGGGTCACCGTCACTGGCCCCTTCAGGCCAGGCAACTTGAGTGCCCCCGACAAAACTGGGTTGGTGACGCTGTTGAAATAAATCAGCGCCCCCGCCACCAGCAAAAACAAAACCAACACCACGATGCCAACCCCGCGCAGTACACGCATATTTTCTTCCTCCGGTGACGCTTCAGCTTGTTCCAATTGGGCTGTCGAGACTTGCCTGACACGTTAGCGCGTCCGGGCGTTTGGGGTCGCCTTTGACCCTGCTGACCCTGCTGACCCTGCTGACCCTGCCGCTGCTTTATCCTGCCGCCATGCCACTTCAACTCATTCAGGGCGACATCGCCGCCCAGCGCACCTGCGCCCTCGTCACGGCGGCCAACGCGCAACTCATGGGCGGCGGCGGCGTGGACGGGGTGATTCACCGGGCGGCGGGGCCGGGGCTGCTGCACTCCCATTCGGGCCATCGGCGGTACGCCCACCGGCAGCGCCGTCATCACGCCAGCCTTCGAGCTGAGCAGTCAGGGCGTGGAGCACATCATTCACGCCGTCGGCCCCATCTGGCGCGGCGGCGAGAGCGGTGAAGCGGAATTGCTGGCCGGAGCGTACCGCGCCTCACTGCAACTGGCCACGCGGGCGAGCTGCGCCAGCGTGTCGTTTCCGGCCATCAGCACCGGCGTTTACGGCTACCCGCTGGGGCCAGCGTGCGAAGTCGCTCTCAAAACCATCGCGGCTTACCTGGACGAGGTTCCTGAATTGGAGGTGCGGTTGGTGCTGTATGACCGGGGCAGCTTCAACACCGCCCAGCGGCTGCGCGAACAGCTTGGCCTGTAGCGCTGAACTTTTCGGGTCAAGCTTTTCGTACTCCGTTCCATCCTTCCCCGCTTCACCGAGCGGCACTTCACCGAAAGGCCCGCTGGATGCTCTAAACTCAGTGCCATGTCTTTAGTCGTGATGGTCACGGTGCCGCCTGCGGGCGCAGCCGAATTGGCGCGGGGCTTGGTCGAACACCGCTTGGCGGGCTGCGTCAATATTGTGCCGGGTCTGCAAACCGTCTACCGTTGGGGCAACGAAGTGGCCGAGGAACCCGAAACCCTGCTGATCATCAAAACCAACGGTGAGCGCTACCCGGAGCTGGAGCGCTATATCAAAGAACACCACCCTTACGAGGTGCCGGAAATCGTGGCCCTGCCGGTCGACCGCTCCTCGCCGGAGTTTTCGCAGTGGCTCAACGCCTCGCTGAGCGTGTCTTCCTGAGCCGGGGCGACCCTCTCACCCTCTTAGCTACCCATTGACAAAATCGCCCAGCACTTTGTTGAGCAGCCACCAGCCCCGCACCGTGGCCCGCAGCACCGCGCCGTCCAAGGTCAGCAGGCCCGCTTCGAGGTTGCGCTCCAGCGGCCCTGCGTAACGCTGGGTCACCTCTAAGCCGCTGTAGAGCGACAGGGCGGCCAAGTCCACGCCAGCACGGGTTCGCAGGCCCATGAACAGGGCGTCGGTGACATGTTCCTCGGCGTCTACCGCTTCTGATTCGGCGGCTGGCCCCGCCGTGAAGTCGTGGGCCAGCCAGTCGTGGAGGTGCGGATTGGTGCGCCGCTCGGCCCTGAGTCCGGCCTGCTGGGTGGGGTAGTGGCCCGCCGCGCCCGGCCCCAGCCCCAGATAAAAACGGTTTTGCCAGTAAGCGCTGTTGTGGCGCGACTGCTCACCGGGGCGGGCGTAATTGCTGATCTCGTAGCGCTCCAGCCCCGCATCGGTCAACAGCTCGGCGGTGCGCTCAAATCCCATCTGCTCGTCATCCTCATTGACTTTGACCCCCCGGCGGGCAAACGGCGTGCCGGGTTCGATGGTGAGGGTGTACGCGCTGACGTGCCCCACGCCCAGCGCCAGCAGTCCAGCGATGTCGCGCTCTAGGGGCTGCCCCGCCACCGCCGTGATCAGATCACCGCTGACCCGGAATCCCGCCGCTGCCAGCAACTCCACCGCGCTGCTGGCCTGCTCGGCGTCATGCTGGCGGCCCAGAAATTTGAGGGTTGGATCATCCAAGCTCTGCACGCCCACCGAAGCGCGGTCAAAACCCAACTCGCGCCAGTGCTGCGCCCTAGGGGCCGAAACGGTGCCGGGATTGACTTCCAAGGTATTTTCCAAACGGCCCCAGCCCAAGTGACGGCGAATACTCTGGGTCAGGCGGGTCAGTTCGTCGTCGCGCAGAAAACTGGGCGTGCCGCCGCCGAGGTAGACCGTCTCCAGATCGGTAGGATAGCTCGCCGCCAGATACGCCGCCTCGCGCTCAAGCTGTGCCAGATAGGCTTCGACTTGCCCGCTGCGGCGCGTCAGCACATGGAAATCGCAGTACGGGCAAATGCTGGGGCAAAACGGCACATGCACATACAGGTGCTTGACGGGCGGCAACTGGATCATCGGCAAAGGGGTCATCGGCAAGGGGGCGGCGCTCACGCCGGGCAGTCTAGAGGCTGCGGAAGCAAGCAACCGTAAAAGCGGAACGCTCGGCCTTCCCTTCAGCCGAGTTGGGCCAGTCCCTGCGGCAGACCGCCTGCCCACAGCAGCAAAACTTCAGCCAGCCGCTGCGCCGGGCAGACCACCACTGCCACGCCCTGCGCGGCGCAGGCACTCGCGGCGGCATTCTCGCCTGACTCGCCCGCGCCGCTGAGCACGAGAGCCGCCTGCCACGCTGGAAACGGGCCACCTTCCAGATAGCTCAGGCCGCTTTCGGCTTCTTGCATCTGTTGAGCCACCTGCACCGCTGGGCCAGCCGCCACAGCCGCGCCGATGACCACCACGCCGCTGAAGGGTTGGGCGCTCAGCGTACGTTCCAGCGGTGTCAGGTGGTCATGAATGAGCAGTTCGAGGTGGCCTTTGATGAGCTGGCCCTCTGCCGCGAGCAGGGCGCTCAGAGCGTCGGCGGTGGCCCGCGCCGTTTCGGGGGCGGCGGCAATGAGCCAAGCGTGCCCACCGGCGCGGCCTTCAAAACGGGCGTGAACTGCCCCGTAAACATCACTCCAAACCTCGCTGGGCGAAACAACCAAAGCAGACATACGCCTCAGCATAGCGGGCGGCTGAAGCGGGTAAGCGCACAGAGCGGCGGCTCAGGACATCTCTGCGCTGCCCAGCCGCTATGATGCAGGCGTGCGGCTGCTGTTGATTTCCGATATTCACGCCAACTACACCGCGCTTGAAGCCGTGTTAAACGACGCGCAAGGGCGCAATTTCAGCCACGTCGTTCATCTGGGCGATGCGCTGGGCTACGGCCCGCACCCCCGCGAGGTGCTGGAAGCGCTCCGGAAGCTCGACGCCGTGTGCATGATGGGCAACCATGACCAGATGCTGCTCGACCGGGTCGACGGCCTCAACATGCGGGTCAGTATCGTGTCGCAGGCGCTGGCGTGGCAGCTCGAACGCCTCTCCGAGCGCGACTTGGGTTGGATTCGCAGTTGGCGCGACGGCATGGACGATCCGGTCATCGGCGCACGCTACCGCCACGGCAGCCCCACCAGCTTGGACGACTACACCGATTCGGTGACGGCAGCGAGAGAAGCCTTCTCCGGGTGGCACGGGCGGCTGGCATTTGTCGGGCACACCCACCACCCCGCCGTCTACGCCACCCTCAACGCGCCGGTGGGCGAGTGGATCAAGCACCAGGCTTTCGTGCAGGGCGGCAGTTACATGGTGCCGCCCAGCGCCAGAGTGATTCTCAATCCCGGCTCGGTGGGCCAGCCCCGCGACGGCAATCCGCAGGCCAGCTACGCCATTTTCGACAGCGCCCGCAATAACTTCCAGGTGTTCCGGGTCGATTACGACATCGCTCAGGTGCAGGCCGACGTGAACGCGGCGGGCCTGCCGGAAGTGCTGGGCGCTCGACTGTTTTTGGGCAAATGAGTATATTCAGAAAAAGGGCGAGAAGCGGCTTGTGGGTGCAGCCATGACGCTCGCCCCGCCCCGTTTGCCGCCCCTGCCGGACGCGCACGCGGCTTTGCTGCCTCCGCTCGCGCAGACGCAGAGCAATGCTTGGCTGCTGACCGGCCCGGCGCGGGTGGGCAAGCGGGCGCTGGCCAGCGTGGTGGCGGCGCTGCACAACTGCGCTCAGCGGGGGCCTAAGGAAGCGCCGTGCGGCGAGTGTGCTTCGTGCCGCGCCGCCGCGCTGGACCTTCATCCCGACGTGCTGGTGCTGGCTCCACGCACCACCACCAGCACCGGCAAAGCCGCCCGGCGCAAAATCATTCCGATCGGCGCGGTGCTGGCCTCACGTGACCGCGACAAAGACTATGAGCAGCACGTCTACGAGTTTTTGGAAGTGCGCCCCACTTACCGGCGGCGGGTGGTCATCATTGACGGTGCTGAGCACCTCAACGCCGAAACCGCCAACGCCCTGCTCAAACTGATCGAAGAACCGCCGCACCGCGCCCTGTTCGTGCTGCTGGCCGAGGACGTGCGCTCGGTGTTGCCCACGTTGGTGAGCCGTTCCAGCCGCCTCGGCGTGCCGCCCGCGCCGCAGAGCGATTTGGCAAAGTACTTGCAACAAGAAGGCTGCCCGGTTGACGCCGAACTGCTGGCCTTCGCCGCTGGCCGCGCCGGACTGCTCAGCGACGTGGAAGCGGTGCGCTCGGCGCTTTCTGATGCCCGCAGCCTCACGGACGCGGTACGGGCAGGGCTGTGGCCCGCTTTCGAGGCCGCCACCGCGCTGGAAAAGACCTTCTCGGCAGCCCTTCACCCAGAAGCCCTGCGCTTCGTTTGGCAGCCCGAGACGGGCGCGGTGCGGGCGGCGGCAGACACGGCGCTCGAAGCCCTGCAAGGAGCGCTGGAAGCTTACGCCAATCCGGGCCTGAGTTTTCAGGTGTTCGCGCTGTCGCTGCGCCAGGCCTTCGGCGCGGCCTGAGCCAAATGCCCCCAACACCTCGGCCGCCGGGTGTGCTAGCTTACTCGCCATGTCTTTTGCCCGCACCCGCGTCAAAATCTGTGGCACCACCAATCTCAGTGACGCTTTAAGCGCGGCTGAGGCGGGCGCGGACGCCATCGGACTGATTTTTGCGCCAGTGAGCAAGCGGCGCATCGACGCGGCAGCGGCGCGGCAGATTTCGCTGGCGGTGGGGCCGAGTGTAGGGCGGGTGGGCGTCTTTTTGGATCAAAGCCCTGAAGACGTGCTGCGCCTCGCCGACGCCGCCCGCTTGTCCGCCGTGCAGATTCATGACCGCTACAGCGAGGCTGAGTGGGCAGAATTGGCGAGCTTTCATCCGGTGGTGCGGGTGGTGGGCCCCGCCGACTTGGGTCAGATGGATGTCCCCGCACCCGGCAGCTCCATCACGCTGATGTTGGACGCTCCGCAGCCGGGCAGCGGGCAGCCGCTCGACTGGCCCGCGCTGACCCCCGCGTTTCCGGTGGGCGCTTGGCTGGCGGGCGGCTTGGGGCCGAGCAACGTGGCGCAGGCCATCAGCGCTCTGCGTCCGGCTGGAGTGGACGCAGTCAGCGCCCTAGAAGTTCGCCCCGGTCATAAAGACCCCGCCCTGGTACGGGCCTTCGTGGAAGCGGTGCGCCGAGCCGACGGCCCAAGTCAGCGCTGAGGAGCCGCTGAACGATCGCTGGGAGGTCAAAAAGCGCCGTTAAACAAAAGTTATCCACAGCCCTCCGTTTCACTGTGGATAACTTTTGGGAACGTTCAGCGCCGCGAATAAATAGGTTTTGATTCGTCTGGAACGGCTTTGAGCCTTTCTGATGAAGCAGCTGTTTCACTTCCTCACCGACCTTATCCACAAGTTATCCACAGGCCCTGTGGATAAGCCTGTGGATAAGTTTGGAGATTTGCGTTGAGGGGGAGTGAGCTCAGCGGCGTCGCAAAAGTGCCCAAGCGCCCGGCAGCAGCGCCGCGCCCAGCGCCAATTTGATGGCGTCGCCCAGCAAAAACGGCGTCAAACCCGCCGCCAGCAGTCCCTGCCCTTTGAGGCCGGTCAGGGTGCCGAGCAGCAGCAAGCCCGGAATATAAATCACCGCGTTGCCCACCAGCATCGCCAGCGCGGTGCCGAGCGGGGTGCGGTCAGCGGCGAAGCGCTCCACCAACAATCCCACCAAGCCCGCCGCCAGCACGAAGCCGAGCAGGTAGCCCAGTGTGGGCGTCAGCTGTCCGGTTTTGGCACTCAGCAGCGACGCGCCCCCGCCCGCGAAGATGGGAAGGCCCGCCGCGCCCGCTGCCAAGTAGGTCAGCATCGCGGCGGCTCCTTTGCGGCTGCCGAGCACGGCACCGACCAGCAGCACCGCCAGCGTTTGCAAGGTCAGCGGCACCGGATACATCGGAATGCTGATCTGGGCGCAGACGGCCACCAGCGCCGCGCCGCCGAGCACGAGCGCGGCGCTGCGAATTAGGCCGGGTTGAGAGACGGCGATGCTGGATAGGGTGGGATAAGTAGGCTGGGTCATGGTTCTCCTTTGGGGTGGGCACTCAAACCAGGGGCTGAGATGCCGAGTCTAGCGGAGCGCACCGATCAGTTCCACATCTCCCGCGCCGATGGTCAGGATCTGGCCCGCACCGACTTGTACCAGCAGTTCGCCCTGATCGCTCAGATCCAGCGCCCGTCCGCTGACTGGCCCGCCGGAGGTCTGTACCCGCACGTCTTGGCCCAGCGTGAAACTGGCGCTGCGCCACGCGGCCAAGACGATGTGCTTGGGAGCGCTGAGCCAAGCCGACAGCGAAGCCAGCACGGCGGCCAGCAACTCGGCGCGGTTAAAGGCAAAAGTTGTCTGCGGCGGCAGCAAATCGGCCAAGCACGCCGCCGAGCGGCCCGAATCAGCCGCCAGCAACTCGGGGGCCGCCGTGACGTTTATTCCAGTGCCCAGCACCGCCCGCTGCGCCGCGCCGCCGCGCACGCCCACTTCCAGCAAGATGCCTGCCAGCTTGCGGCCGTCCGGCGTGATGAGGTCGTTGGGCCATTTGAGGCCCGGTGAAATCGAACCGGGCGGCAACACGCTCAGGCAAGCTTCCCGCAGCGCCACCCCCGCTGCCAGTGGCCACAGCGCCAGCTCGGTTGACGGCTCAGGCCGCAGCAGCACGCTAAAAAGCAGGGCGCTTCCCCGTTGCCGCTGCGCCGCCCAGGTTCGCCCGCGCCGCCCGCGTCCGGCGAGTTGCTGCTCAGCCAGCACCACCGCGCCCGCCGGAGCTGGCCCAGCCGCGTCGTCTGCCCAGCGCCGCACTTCGTCTTGGGTGCTGCCGACCTGCGGCAAGTAGCGGTAAGCGCCCGTGAAGCCCGCCGCCCGCAGCGCCCGCACCGTCGGTGTGCCGGTCGCCAGTGCCAAGCCCGCCGCCGAGCGCTCAAGTGGCACGCCCAGATGTTGCAGCTCGCCCGCCTGCTCCCCGAGCTGGGCC
The DNA here is from genome assembly GCF_003860465.1 of Deinococcus psychrotolerans. NCBI lineage: Bacteria > Thermotogati > Deinococcota > Deinococci > Deinococcales > Deinococcaceae > Deinococcus > Deinococcus psychrotolerans. The sequence goes on along the minus strand of NZ_CP034183.1, from coordinate 2,081,985 downwards.
AAGCTGAGGTTAAGTTGCGCGGCCAGTCGGCCAAGGGGGTGCGGCTGCTCGGTGAGGACGCTCAGGAGCGGCAGCAATGAAGCTTCAGGCTGTTCAAGCACGCCAGCAGTTTGACCCGCCGTGCGGGGGAAAGGCAAGCGGCCAGCTCCCCCATTCAGTATTTGGGTCAGACGCAGCCCTCAGGCCGGACGCTGAGCTAAGGTCAGCTAAACTGCTCAGATGACTGCTTCAAGCGCCCTCGCCGCTCCTTATCTCAGCGGCCTGACTTTAGACCACATCGCGGTGGCCACGCCCGACTTAGACAGCGGGAGCGCGGCTTACTTGGCGCTCAACTTGCACCCAGAAGGGCCAGACGAAGACGTACCGGGACAGGGCGTGCGGGTGCGGGCCTTCGAGATCGGCGGCAGCTTGATCGAACTGTTGATGCCCACCCGTGAGAGCAGTCCCATCGCCACTTTTTTGGCCAAGCGCGGCGCGGGCCTGCACCATCTGGCCTTCCGGGTCAGTGACTTGGCAGCCGAAATGCAGCGGCTCTCGGCGTTGGGCGCGGTCTTTATCAGCGCAGAGCCCCAAGCCGGACGCGCCGGAACGCGGGTGGCCTTTTTGCATCCCAAATGGAGCGGCGGCACCCTCATCGAGCTGGTGGAACATCCAGCGGAGCGGGGCGAGTGACGGCTCCGCTCTCCCCTGCCCTGCACCCGCCCGCCAACCGCCTCTGGTGGTTGCCCACGCTGGCGCTGATGGCCGTGATCTGGGTGCTGAGCAGCCGCGCCGACCCCATCGGCATTCCGTTGCCGCACCCGCTCGACTGGGCCGCTCACTTTGTGAGCTACGCCGCGCTGGGGTTTTGCGCCGCCCGTGCCAGCGGTTCGTGGACGCTGGGCTGGGTGCTGGCGGCTTGGTTCGGGGCTTTTGACGAAGTTCACCAGGCCTTCGTACCGGGGCGCGAGGCGGGCATCAGCGATTGGTGGTTTGATCTGCTGGGCGCGGCGCTGGGCAGCCGCCTGACGCTGGGCAGAGCGAGGCTACTGCCAAAAGCTGAGCGGAGTCAGGGCTGAGCTGGAGGGCTGACCGGCGCGGCGATCGGCACCAGCCAAGTCACGGCGCGGGGGTTGTTGAAGGTGGCCAGGGGAGTGTTGCGCCAGCCGTTGCCGGCCAAGCCGTAAGCGCTGTCAAACTGGGTCAGAGTGGTGGCGTCTAAGCTGTAGAGGGTGGCGTCGGGCGCGTAGGTCACGTCGCGCAGATCGCTAAAATAAGCGGGAATGCCGGTCTTGCTGCCGTTCCAGATCAGCAGCGGAGCGCTGGAGCCGCTTTGCCAAGCGCCCAGCAAGCGGTCACTGCTGTACAAGTTGCTGGCAGGGGTGTTGAGCTGGGTGGTGGCGGGCAGCGCCGTGAGAGTGCCGCTGCTGCTCAGCGTCTGCACCCCACTGCTTACCGCCGCGTACAGCGCTCCCTTGAAAAAGGCCAGATCGTTGATGGTCGGCACGCTGACTGGCGAGGCGAGGCTGCTGCTGCCGTCGCTGTTGCGGCTGACCCTCAGCAGCTCCGAGCCGCTGCCCACCGCCGGATGCACCGCCCAGACCGTATCGCCCTGCACCGCTAGACGGGTTTGCCGCGGCGTGCTGGGCGTCGGCGCGGGTAAGGTGGCGCTAAACGACACGCTGCCGTCGCTGCGCCACACCACCACCTGTTGCAGCGCTCCATTGCCGCAGTCCGAGAGCGCCGCCAAACGGTCGAGCGCGGCGCTGACTTCCAACTTGACGTAGCAGGGCCTAAAGGCCGCGTCAGTGGGATTGGGCTGCGAAACCGGATTGGCCAAGTTGGCGTCGCGGGTTTCCAGGTGATCCGTGTAGAGCAGGGCCAATTTATTGCCGCCGGGCAAGGTTGCCAAGTCAACCGCGTTCGGAACGCTGGCAGTTTGCTGCACCCCCGTTTTGCCGACGTCCACGGTGCTGAGCGCGGCCGCGCTGCCGGTGCCCGACAACACCGCCAGCCGAATGGTCACGGCGTCTTCGGTGGTGCCGGTGCAGGCGCTCAGCACGGCAGGAAGGAGAAGGGGCAAGAAAAACATTGAGCGGCGCATGGTGGCTCCTTTCGGAAGGAAGAAGAAAGAGAAAGTGGAGCAGCAGACTTGAGTTGCTTATTTAAGTATTCACTTGTTCAAGTTGAAGACCGGAAAAGTGCTGACCCCGGCGGTGTTGTCAAACGCCGAGATGCTGCCCGCGCCCGGAATCACCAGACCGATTCGGAAACGCTTGGCCACCGGATTGATCTCGGCCTGAAAAGCCCAGCAGCAGCGGTCGACGGTCAGCAGCAAGACGGGTTGCAGCGGGGCGGTGTCGGTGCGCACGCCGTTGACCCAACTCAGCGTTTGCTGAAAGGTGGCGGTCAGCGAGGCGTCGGGTTTGTCCTGGCGGCCAAAGGTGAAATTGAACGCCAGCGGCTGCAAACTCAAGGTCTCATTCAGTGGCTGATTGGGGCCGTAGACCGGAGCGCGGGTGTAGCTGGCCAGCCCACTCAGTGCCACCCGGCGGCCAAATTGCCAGTCACCGCTGACGCTGGCACTCTGCACATAAAAAGCGTCTTTTTGCAAGCTGCCGGGCGTCGCCAAACTGACTTGGGCGCTCAGGCGCTGAGCCGGGCGGGTGGAGGTGAGCGCCGCCGTGAGACTGGGGCGCGTCCACTCGGTGTTGCCGAGGTCGTAGGGGCCGCCGTATTTGAGGTTCCAATTCACGCTGCTGGGCGCGGTGCTGGCCGAGTTTTGATTGGACGAGTACCCGCCCGGCACGTTGCCCACGCTGAAATACACCGTGTCGTTGGTGTAGGCATTGGGCGTACCCGGGTTCTGCACGCTGCCTTTGGGCAAAGTCAGGTTGTGGGTGCTGGAAAAAGCGTAGTCGCGCCAGTTGACATTCAGCGTGCCGCCCACACTGGGCGACTGCAAATTAACCGTTTCGCTGAGGCTCAGCGTCACCGGATTGAGAACCGCGTCACGGGTGGCCACCGCGCCCGCGCTGACCGTCACGCTTTGCAGCTCCCGCTTTTTGAGGTCTTGCACCAACGACACCCCAAAGGTATTGGTTCTCACGCCGCCAATCGCCTTGACGGTGGTGGTAAAAGGCGCGGGGCCGGTTCGGTAATCGTAGCTGCCCGCAAACGAAACGTTGAGCCCCCGCGCCGCCGACGCGCCGAATGAGCCGCTCCCAGTCACGCTTTCCAATTGGCCTTCAAAAAAGTCGTGCTTGATATCGAGGTTGAGCTGCAGCGGTTCTTGCGCCACGCTGATGTTGAGGTCGGCGGGCTGCTGCTTGTCGGCAGGCAACACCAGGTCGTAGTCCTGCGTGAGCCGGACGGCCACGCCGGAAGCGGGCGTCAGGTTGAGCGCGAAGCCCACCGGAGCGCTGAGCAGCTTGCTCTGAATCTGGTCGAAGGCAAAGGGACTGACTCCCTCGCGGCGCAAGTACGTGTATTTGACGGTGAAACTGCCCGCGCTGCTCGGCAAGTTGATCGGTGTGCCGTAAGCGCTGTAGAGAGGCGCGTACCCACCGCTGGAGGCCCGCACCCCAAACGCCTGGGTCAAGCTGCCGCCGATACTCAAATCCACCGTGCGCTGCCCGGTCAGGTAATAGCGGCCCGTGAAGGTGTTGCTGATATTGAGATCCGCATTGCGCCAGGGGCGGGCCAGATAAGTGATCTGGTGTTCTTCCTGAACGCGGGCGGCGGCGTAGTTGGGGCCCTGCAGCACCGCCGAGCGGCTGAGCGGGTTGCTGGCGGCCTCGTAGTCGCCCACCGTGAACTTGAAGTCGGCGCTGAGGGTGCTGCCGCTCCGGTACGTCACTAGATACGGATCAGGGTCGATCACCACTTCCGGTTTCTTGAGCGGCGCGGCCAAAGTCAGGGCTGGATCTAACCCGCGCTGGTCAGCCACCGTCACGCCGATTTTGACGTTATTGACACCCTTGACATTGATCACCGTCACGTCGGCCTGCGCGTTGATGGCCGTCACGCCCTTGTTGGGGTCGCTGTCGAGCAGCCCGATGGCTTTGCGGACGCCGGAGACGCTGTACACCAGGCCGCCCGGCGCGGTGTTGTCCAAGTCGGCGTGGCCTTTGGCGGCAAAGTTGAAATCAATGGCGTAGCCGCTGGTGAAGTTGCCCTGAGCGTCGGCGGGGTTGGGTTCGGCCAAGCCGTAGACGTTCAGGCGGTCTAAGTACGGCAGCGGCGCGTAGACGGTGAATTCGCCGCCGCCGCCAAAACTCGGAGCGCGGTTTTGGTAGTAGCGCAAGAAGGTGGTGCCCAGCGTATTGCTGCTGAACGCGAACGGTAAATCCGCTTTGAAAGTGCGTCCATCGACCTTGTCGTTGGTGTAGCTGAGCTTGGGCTGGCGCGAAGGGTCATTGAGCGGCAGCGCCACAATCGGCAAGTACAGCACCGGCGTGCCCGCCAGCAGCAAGGTAGCTTGGTAACCGATGAGGCGGTCGCCGGGATACAACAGCAGCCGCTTGGCCCTGAAGGCGTAATCGTCGGGGGTGCGCCCGCACTTGGCGCAGGGCGTGAAATAGCTGTTCTGGGCGGTGAGCTGGCCCGGAATGCGCTCCACCATCTCGCCGCGAATCTCCAATTCGGCGTCGCTGATAATCACGTCTTCGCCGCTGATCGCCTGATTGCCGAGGTTGACCACCAAATCCGAGCCGCCGAGGTGCTGCACCGCGCCACTGGCGTCCACCGCGTCGTAGCGCCCCGGCCCGATCAGCGTCAGGGTGCGGCGGCTGCGGTTAAATTCCACGCGGGTGGCCGTCACCACGTCGTCGTCTATTCGCAGCTCTACCCTGTCGCCGCTGATCACCACGATGTCTTGATCGTCCACTTTGCTCAGCTCGAGCCGGTCGGCCTGAATAATCCGCACCGTGCGGGCCTGCGCCGTGCCGAGGCCGAGCACCAGCAAACCGGCCAGCAGCGAAGCGGCGCGGCTGTGCGGGCGCGGTGTCAGCGGGAGGAGCGGCGCGGCCTGACGAATCACAGGGTCACAGATCAGCCGGAAGCGACATCGGGAAAAGCGGAGGGCTGGCAAGGTTGGCGAGGTCAAATGGACTGAATGCAGGCGCACCGAGATGATCTGAGTGCAGCTGTTCAGCAGCAGAGGCCATCAAAGCAGGCCCGAAGCCGCGCCGCGCCGCCACCGAGAGCGGCAACGTCGGGCCGAGTTGCGGCCCCGGTGCGTCGGCTTGGCTCTCGGTCAGCACGCTCACGCTCGCGCCGGGATAGTAAAAGTCCAGCAGCGCCAGATCGCTCTTGCCGCTCTGGGCCATCCCCCTCGCTCCCCACTGCGACAGCCCCACCCCGTGCCCGGAGCCGGAGCCGGTCAGCGTCAGGGCCGCGCTGTCTACGCTGAGGCGCACCTTGGAAGACTTGGCCCCCAGCGAGCGCAAAAAGCCGCCCGCGTTGGCCCCAGCTAAGATTTTGCTGCCGAGTTCACCCACCAGATTCAGTTCCATCACCCGGCCCGAGGTGCTGGCTTTGCTGACGCTCAGCGCGCTGAGTTTGCCCAGCCGCACGCCGTAGCGGGCCGCCACCTCCTGCACCGTGCCAAGGGCAGAGACGATTACCCAGGGTTTTTGAGCGCTGGGTGAGGCCGGATCGGGCTGCGCCCTGAGATAGGAGATGTCGCGGCCCCACGCTTCCAAGCTGCTGGCCGTGTAGCCACCGGAATCCGCCGAAAAGTAGGTGTCGGCCAACTTGCCGCCGCTGCTGACCACCTCGGCGCGGGTCGAGAGCACCGCCGCGTCTGAAAGCGGGTGCTCTTTGGCCACCCCTCCGTAGACTTGGCACTGGGTGGTGGCGCACAAATCGTAAGGCGCAGCCGGATTGATGCGGGCCGCCGCGTAGGTGCGGGCAATGATGGCCTGCGCCCGCACCGCCGCCTGCGGCCACAGCGGCGGCATCTCGGCGGGCACCACACCGCGCAGGTAGTCTTCGATGTCCACCACGTTGATGGCCTGCACCCCGCTGCCCACCGCCCGCACGGTCAGCCCGCCCCGGTAGCGGTGGCCCGCGACTTCCAGCGTGCCGCCAGCATTGGGCGGCAAACTCAGCACCTCGCTGCCGGTGTCTTGGCCGCCGAGGGTCAGCTTGCCGCCGCGCACCCCGATATTCCAGCGGGTCGTGGACGTAGAAAGGGCGGTGCTGGGCGCGGTGTTGACGCTCAGCGCCGCGCTGCTGGCAATCAAAATCCGCACGTTCTGGGCGGCGGCAGATGGGGCGGCCAACAGAGCGAAGGCAAGGATGGGCAGCGCAGGGGGCAGACGCATGAAGGCTAGCTTAACCAATTTTGTTGGTGGATGACGTGAGAACCGCCCCCCAGCCGGTGAGAGCGGGCCATACTGCTTTGAGATGCAGCAGACACTGAGCCGAGAACATGGGTAACGTCTACGCGCACGTCGGCCAAACGTTTGAGCCTGTTCCCTACGACGTGGTGGTGCTGGGCGCAGGCCGGATGGGCAGCTTGGCGGCGCATTTTTTGATGCTGGAGCGCCCCAGTCTCAAGCTGCTGCTGCTCGATCAAGGCGGCCTGCCCAATGAAGAAGGCGCGACCATTTTGGCTCCCGGCATCTGGACGGCGCTCGATGTGCCGCCCGGCAAACGCGCACAGGCCGACTGGACGCGCCGCCTGCTGACGGGCGACCTCAGCCCCGAAGACGGCGGGCTGGGCAAGGCCGGCCAGAGCGACGCGCCGACTTTGCCGCGCGGCATGGTGGAGCTGCTAGAAAACAGTGTGGACGGCAGCGTGCCCAGCCGTGAAGTGAGCGGCCTGCCCGCCGATCTAGCGGACCTCGCCGCCTTGCCTTTCGCCCGCCTCGATCCTCTGGCCCTGAGTTACAGCGCCGCCTCACTGACCACCCGCGCCGCCCAGAGCGCCGTTCGGACGGGGGCCGATTTGATGCTGAATGTGAAAGCTCAGCCGACCCAGACTGGCGTCAAACTCAGCCGCCTCAGCGTCACCAACACCCACCAGGTCGTCGTTCACGAAACGCACCTGCTTGAGGCGGGGCAGGTGATCGTGGCCGCCGGAGCCGAGGGGCCGCACCTCGCCGAAAACGCACTGGGCAGCGTGACGCACCACGCGCGAGCCTACCGGCAGTTGCCGCGCCTCAACGTCGACACCAGCGACACCACCCCGGTTCTCCGGGCGGCGAACCTGACCTTGCGGCCCTACGCCGGGGGCCTGACCCTCGTGCCGCCGGTTCATCACCGCGACCCGCACGGCTACGCGCCCACCGGCGGGCGACTGAGCGGCGTACCGGTGGGCCTGCGCCGCGAAACCCTAGAAGACGTGCTGAGGACCATGGACGTTCTACCCGCTCTCGGCACCGCCGCGCTTGAGCTGGGCCGCAGCGTCAGTGACGTGCCGGGCGCTTGGTTGTCTCTCCCCCAAGGGGGCTGGCCGCTGTTTGAACCGCTGACCGAGCGCCACTGGCTGCTGCTCGGCGGCGAGAAAGCCGATTTGGTGGGGCCAGCCGTGGCGCGGGAACTGGCAAAAGTGGTACTGGAGTCGGTCAAGTAAAGTCCAAGCGCCCTCTACCGCGCAACTTTCCAGTGTATGTTGGGAACCGGACAAAAGTCAGCGGCGAGCAAAAAGGCTGTGTAGGAGAGTATCAACGTGATCAGGCAGCGCATCTTTTGGCTGTGCATGGGCGACCAAATATGCATTGGCGAGTCGGAGCAGCCCCAAGAGCAAGATTTTCTTGCCTGGCGGTCTGTTTTTGTGGGGGATGTAACCACCCAGATGGGCCAGGAGTTGAAGCTGGGGCGAGTCCAGGGACTCGCCGAGATCGAACACAAATGAGGCCGCAATCCAGGCCAGCGCGACCAGGGTTCTGAAGGCATCGAAGTCGAGCACTTGAACCTGCTCCCAGCCGAGCGCGGATTTGGTCCACGAGAAGACCTCTTCAATGCTCCAGCGTTGCAGATACAGGCGCACGACGGCACCAGGAGCCGTTGTGGACAAGACGGTATTGGTGAGCAGCAGCCAGCCCTGCTCCTGGCCGTTCTTAAGCGGCACGCTGAACTCCAGCTTGACCACGTTGAGCTTCAGTCGTCCACCATCAATGAACACTTCACGGCTGCGAACCTGCGCGGGCGTCTTGCGCCACTTGACCTTCCCGTCGGTCACGACGGGACGCTTCAACTCGAACTGGTCTTGCACGCTGGCGTGACCGGCAGCATCGACCAGAGGGAGTTCAATACTGGTTGGGGTCAGCCGGGTGGTGCGCTGGTCGTGCTTGACCCGAATCACAAATTGAACCTTGAGCTGCACCAGCAGCCGGATCAGCTTGAGGTCGTCAAAGCCCCGATCCAGCACGAAGATCATGCGCCCGACCCCTGCGGCCCGCAGCGCTTGCACGATGCGCTTGATGGCGTCGATGATCACCGTATTTGCGCTGGTAAAGCCTGGCGCTTGAGGGCTGTAGAGCGTGTGGTAAAGCAAAGCAAGGTGTCCATCGGGCGTCAGACCAATGGCGTTCAGGGTCGGATAGCCCGAGACCGGATGACCGTCGAGCGAGCGAACCGTCGAGAGATGTTCGAGTGCCTGGCTGTGGGGCTTTCGGAGGTCCGAGCCGTCCATGACGACGACCACCTCATCCTGACCTGCCAGACGCTGAGCGCCCAAGGTCGTCAGCCGATCTTCCAGCGTCTCGGGTCGCAGATCGGCGCGTTGATGTTCGTGATGGATCAGACGCCGCAAGCGGCGTTCGGCATGGGGAGCTGCGCCCGTACCGGGGGCAGCTCGCGCCATCTGGCTCAATCGCGTAGACCCACTCGCCAGAATGCCACCCAATGCGGCCTGAAAACTGCGGTAGAGCCGTGCATCCCGAAACAGGTCACAGTACGGCTGCGTCTGCGTCTCGATGAAACTGCTCTCCAGTACACCAAGCGTCGTCATACCCCTGGTATACAGACTTTTGTCCGGATCTCAATGTATGAATTTGACTTCTCCTGAATACCGCGCTATATTTATTCTATCGCCGCCTGAGAAGGGCGGATTTTTTAATCTGGTATGGGTCAAATGGCCCACTTTGTAGCGTAATCCACAATGTAGGAACGTCAGAGCGGCGAAAATGCGGAAGTTCCAAGTTCGCCAAAAGGTCGAGACCCCGCACCTATCAACGAACAAGTGTGTGGTTTTACTTGGAATGACTCAAGGAGATGTATGGCTGCAGGACGAGTAAAGTGGTTTAACGCGGAAAAAGGTTTCGGTTTCATCGAGTGCGAAGGTCAGCCTGACGTGTTCGCGCACTACAGCGCCATCAAGGCGACGGGCTTTCGCAAGCTCAATGAAGGCGATGAAGTCGAGTTCGATATCGAACCCGGCAAGAATGGTCGTGGCCCCCAAGCCGCCAACATCGTGGTCACCAAAGCGGCTCCCGAAAGTGATCGCGGCGGCAGTGGCGGCGGCGGTAACTTCGCACGCAGTGGCGGCGGCAATCGCTGGTAAGTTCTAACACCTCGTTAGAACATTGCTCGGCTTAATATTTTAAGCTCAAGAGAAAGGCTTCCGGGTCTTTCTCTTTTTTTATGCTCTCTTTTCTGGAACGCATTGCAAGTGCAGTCGCCGCCTTGCTCCGCAGCTCCTCCACTTGCGTTAGCTTAAAGCCATGTCTTTGCCCACACACCGCCCCCAACTGCTCGCCTTCGATCTCGACGGCACTTTGATTCTGGAAGCCAGCTTAAGCGTGCCTGACCATACCCAAACGGCCCTTGGGCGGCTGCGCGGTCTGGGGATTCAGACGGCCATCGTTACCGGACGCGACCATCCACCTTCCGGCGTACTGGACGCGGCGCAACCGGCGGCAGTGGCCACCAGCAACGGCGGGCGCATCGAGTTCGCGGGGCGGGTGCATCAGGAACTGCGCTTTAGCGAAGAAGAGTTGGCGTCGGTGCTGGCCCACCAGCTCGGCAACGCCCGCGTGATCGCCTTTACCAGCAGCGCCCTTTACGTCGATATGCCGCCCGGAGTCGCTGCCCCCGAATGGTTGGTGAGGCGAGAACACTACCCGCTCAGCGAGGCTCCAATGGGCGAAATTATCAAAGTGGGCTTTTACCACCCCGAAGTGGCGAGCTGGCGCGACACCCTGCGCGGCCAGCACGCACAGTTGGTGTATACCGGTGCCCAGCCGCCTTACCCCGATTTTTTGACGGTGACGCCCAGCGGCGCAGACAAAGGCGCGGCCCTGAGCGTCATTGCCCATCAGCTCGGCGTCCCGATGGAGCGGGTCACGGCCTTTGGCGACAGCGACAACGACGAAGCGATGCTGTCGGTGGCGGGCTGGGCAGTGCAGGTCGGTTCGCTGCCGCTGCTGCGCCCCCACGCCAACGAGCAGGTGGAGCGCCCCGAAACGCTGGGCAATTACCTGCACGCTCTGGCAGACAGCTTGGCCGCGACAACTTGAGCAGCCATACCCAAAGGATGATCCAGCCCAAGATCTGATCCAAAAAACGGCCCGCCGAGCAGGACAAATAACCCAAACAACAACCGATCTCACAAGGCCAAGCGCGGCTGGGCGCTAAATTTACCACTATGCGTTCACTGGTGCTCATTGGTCACGGTTCCCACCTCAATCCCGAATCGGCGGCGGCGGTCTACGCTTACGCCGACTTGCTGCGAAGTCACGGCCTATTTGACGAGGTGGTCGAAGGCTACTGGAAAGAAGAGCCGTCGCTGCGCCAAGTGCTCAGAACCGTGCGCTACACCGATGTCACCGTCATTCCGATGTTTATTAGCGAGGGGTACTTTACCGAAACGGTGATTCCGCGCGAACTCGGCCTCGGCCACCAAGGGCCGGTGCCGCCGTCCGGTGTGGCCCGCGTCATCGGGGGGCGCACGGTGCGATACACCTTGCCCTACGGCGTGCATCCGCGCATGAGCGAAGTGATTGTGGCCCGCGCCCACGAAGCCTATCCAGATTTGAATGCCGAAGACACCGCCCTGATCGTGCTGGGACACGGCACCACCCGCAACGAAAACAGCAACAAAATCGTGTATCAAAATGCTGAGCGTATGCGCCAGAGCGGCAAATTTGCCGAAGTCCACGCTTTTTTCCTGGACGAAGAACCCAAAATTACCGGCTGGCAGCAGCACGTCAAGGCCAAAAACATCGTACTGGTGCCGTTTTTCGCTTCCGAAGGCTGGCACACGCTCGAAACCATTCCCGAAGACATCGGTCTGACCGGAGAGGTCACGGTGTTTGAGCGGCTTGGAACCGAAGGCCAGACGCAAACCATGTATTACAGCAAGCCTGTCGGCACCCATCCAGCGATAGCCGAAGTGATCGTGCAGCTCGCCGAGGAAGCGCACGGAGCCAGCGACAGAGGCGGCGACCTCGAACGCGGCCACCAAGACGCTTGGAACGCCGTGTGGCAGCGCCTGAGCGCCGGGCCGCTGCGCATAGGCGAGGTGCTGCTACGCTCTATGTCAGGCATGGTGGAAATCCGTCACGCCCTCGACGAAGGCAAAGCCAATGAAGGCCTGAAAACAGTGGTCACTCCTGAAGGCGTGCGTGACCAAGTCCGGCTGGATGAGGGCGGCGAGTACCGGCCCGTTCACACACTGCGGAATTTGGCGCGGGGCTGGCGAGCAGTACTGTCCGAGCAAGACTTTCCCCGCGCCCTGCACTTTTTGTATCCGGCTGTGGTGGAAGAAAGCTACGCCCAGCATCACCACGCGCTGCGCTGCACGCCCTGGGCCGCCACCGCCCGACGCCAGACTGGCATTTATGCCAAAGTGCAAAAAGCCACGCCCCAACAAGTCGAAACGGTGGCGAGCGAGATCTGCGGCGGCTGCCTCAAGACCCGCTTGTGGGCGGACGAACCCCTACATCAAACCTTTTTTGATGGTGTGCCGGGCGGCATCCCCTGCGCCGAAGCCTGCACCTTACTGGTGGCCGAAGTACGAGAAGAGGTGAGTGGTAAGAGGGGCCAAAAATCGGGGCCGTCGCACTAAGCAGCGGCGGTCTTCAGGGCTCAGATGTGAGTACCTTCATGATTCGTTAATACCTTGTCTTCACGAAAAAAGTAAGATTAGACACCAAAAAATTTAACAGATTTTTAACAGACTCACTGTTACTCTCGAATTGCGTTCTCTATATGAGAGCAAAGGGAGTAAATCGTGAAAATCTATCAGGCGGGTTTGGTTTTGGTGGGCGCATTGACACTGGCCGGTTGCAATTCGATCATTCAGAGTGCAGCCGACAATACGGCGGTCAGCGTGATTCCCTTGGCCAACGCCAAGCTGACGGGCACGATGAGCGCTTCTGGAGCCACACCACTGAGCTTGCAAGCTCAAGCTCTCTATACCGTGCCGTTTACCAGTCCGGCGATTTCTTTTGGTGACTTCGACCCCAGCAGCTTGCCCTCGGCACTCCAGAATCCTTCGGGCTTAGATATTCCCATCGTGATTAGCGGCGTGACCTTGGCATGTGCGCCGGGCGCGAGTCCCCTGACCATGACCGTCAACACGCTCAGCCTGACGGTCAAAGACGCCAGCGGCAGCCAGACGGTGAGCACCAGCCCCAACACCATTTTGACCCTCACCAAGACGGCCAGCAGCTACAGCGTGTCCAGCAGCACGATGATGCTCAAAGCCAAGTGGGGCGACTTCAAGTCCATCGTCACGAAAAATGGGACGGCAACGCCCAATACCGCTACCCTTGCACTGAACGCCACCTTCAACGACGGAGCATTGGGCTGCCTCGCCACGCTCAATCTGGCTTCGACGTTGCAGCAAAATATCCGCTTTTAAGCAACCCTTACCTCAAGCCTCAGGTCGGCCGTAGCCCACCGCTGCTCTAGAATCTGCTCATGACTTTGCGTGTCGCCGCCGCCGCTTACCTCTGCCAACCGTATTCCCACTGGGACGAGTACGAAGCTCGGCTCAGCGCTTGGGTGGCTGGTGGCGCGGCGGGCCAAGCGGGCGTGCTGATCTTTCCCGAGTACGCCTCACTCGAACTGATCAGCTTGCTGCCGCCCGCGCTCTGGGACGATGTTCAGGCCCAACGGGAACCGCTGCAAACCTTCTTGCCAGCCTTTTTGGAGCTGCACGCCCGCTTGGCCCGTCAGTACGGCGTCTATGTGTTGGCGGGCAGCTTTCCTGTTGAGGTGGCGGCTGGCCACTTCGTCAACCGCGCTCACTTCTTCGGGCCGGACGGGCAAGCCGGCTTTCAAGACAAATTGGTGATGACCCGCTTTGAAGCTGAGGAATGGAGTATTGACAGCGGCGAGGGCGTCAAAGTCTTTGACACCGAGTACGGCAAGCTCGGCGTCAATATCTGTTATGACGCCGAGTTTCCTGACTTTGCCCGCCAGCAGGCGGCGGCGGGCATGGACGTGCTGCTGATTCCCAGTTTCACCGGCTCGGCGCACGGCTATACGCGGGTGCGGGTAGGCGGCATGGCTCGCGCCTTGGAGAATCAGATCTACGCCGTTCACGCGCCTTGCCTCGCCGACGCGCCGTGGAGTTACGCCATTGAAACGGCGGTGGGCGCAGCCGCTATCTACGCGCCCGCCGACGACGGCTTGCCCGAAAACGGGATCGTGGCGGCGGGCGATTTCAACGTCCCGGACTGGCTCATCCACGACTTAGACCTTAGCCTGATTCGTGAGGTGCGGTGCAGCGGCCACGTCCTGAATGCCCGCGACCAAGTCTGGGCACAGCGGCAAGCGGAGGGGCCAGTCGTTGCCGTGCCTTTCAAGATCAGCTCCAACGAGGCGCAGCCCTAGGTTCAAGTGACTGTGAGTTCAAGCGGCTGCTAAACTCTTAAAAGTGATGAAGCCGCATTCCCGTGAGTGGTATTCCAAAATAGCCCGCGAGTTGGGAACCTACGACCATCCGTGGAAACGCCACACCGACGGCCCCGACCCCGAGCTCATCTATGACGCCCTGCTGTCAAATCTGATCGCGGGCGGCATGTGGGTGCTGGAAGCCGGCTGCGCCGACGGCAAGGACGCGGCCCGCTTTGGCAGTTACGCCGCCGCGTGGACAGGCTATGACCGCGAGGAAGAGTTTATTAAGATCGCCCGCCAAAAAGTTCCCCAAGCCGCTTTCGCGGTGTGGGACGGTAAGAGCGAGTTGTCAATGATGCTGCGCGGCCCTTACGACTTGGTGGTGTCGCGCCGGGGGCCGACCAGCGTGATTGACCACCTGCCGGAAGTCGCCGCGCCGGAAGCCCGATTTTTGTACGTCGGCCCAACCCTGGACTCGCCTAGAGTGCCGGACAAACTCAGTGCTATCGGCTGGACCATCTTGGGCGAGTGGCACACCCGCGTGCGAACTTGGCTTCCCACTGAGGAAGATGACCGCGCCCGCTCGGAATTTTTGGGCGAGGACCATGATCCGGAGCGCTGGCAAGCCGAATCGGAAGTGCGGGGCCGTATGTACTGGGAAGAGCGCCAAACTATTTTGGCAGCGGCAAAGTAAAAAGAAAACAATGGGGACAGCGCTCCGTACCAAGAGCGCTGTCCCCATTTCCCAATTACTTCCCTTGCTGAGCCAGCTTCAAATAATAAGCGCTGGTCTTGTCATTCGGATCGAGCGCGGCGGCTTGTCCATATGCCGAGGCGGCCACCGGATAAGCTTGGCGCTCGTAAGCGAGGCGGCCCGCCCAAGCCCACGCCTTGGCGTATTTGGGACTGAGCTGGGTAGCCTGAACAAAGCCGGCTTCCGCGCCCGCTTTGTCGCCCGAGGTGTACTTGGTATAAGCGGCTCTAAACGCTTGGGTGGCGGGCAGGCCGACTTGCTGAGCTTCTTGCACGACGCTGAGATTGTACTTGTCGGCGGCGCTGGCTTCGGGCAAAGTCACGGCAGCGGTGTAAGCGGCGGTAGCGGCGGGCAAGTTGCCGAGCTCCAAGGCCAAGCGTCCCTGCTCGCGCCAAGCCGTCAGAAAGTTGGGCGCGGCGGCGGTGGCCTGCTGATAAAGCGTGAGGGCCTTGGCTTTGTTGCCCTTATCGAGCGCTTCATAAGCCCGGCTAAAAGCGGTGGTGGCGGCGGGGCCGTACTTGCCCGCGTTCTGGGCAATCTGCAAAAAGTAAGGCACCGTTTTATCGGTTGGCGCGAGCTGAGCGGCCTGCTGATAAAGCGCCGTGGCACCTGCATAATCGCCGCCTTCCAGTGCCACGCGGGCGTTCCAAATGACGCAGGCCACGTCGCTGGGCTGCAACTGATTGCACTTTGCAAAAAACATCGGCGCACTCACCAAATCGCCCCGGCTGTAAGCGGCATAACCCATGTTGTACTGCACATTGGCGGCTTTGATGCGGGACGCGTTGTCGTCAGGCTTGAGCGTCAAATAAGTGTCCCACGAGCGCTCAGCCTGCTTCCAAAAGCCCACGTCGGTGTAGATGTTGGCACGCAGCTGCAAGTAATCGGGATTGTTCGGCTCGGCGTTCACCGCTTGGTCGGCGGCGGCGGCGGCTTGTTTCCAAGGCGTGCGGTCAATGTTCCAATCGGCCTTGGGCAAGGTGGAGCGGGCCTGAGCGGCGAGGTCGCTGGCCTTCTGAGCGGTCTCGGCAGCAGACATCGGCGCGGCCACAGCAGCGGGAGCAGTCTGAGCCGCCGCCAGACCCAGCGACAGCGCGGCCAACAGCGGCAGGAAAGCGGAGAACATCGTCTTTGTCTTCATTCATTCAGTCTAAAAACTTCCAGATGACCCAGATGATGCCCAGCCGATCAGACCTTTAGAAACGCGCCGCCGACCAAAGCCGCTAGACTCAGCCGGATGCCTCGCCATACCCTCGGAATCGCCCTCCTCATCGTCGTCACCTGCATTTGGGGCAGCACCTTTGCCATCGTCAAAACGCTGGGCGAAACACTCTCGCCGCAAGTCTTGATCGCCTGGCGCTTTACCATAGGCACTCTGGCCACCTTGCCGCTGCTGCTGTTTTGGCGGCGCTTCTCTCCCACGCCTTTAGCCGACTCCGGCTCCTCTCCAACACCTCAGCGCTCACTCTGGAAAGACGGTCTGCTGGTCGGCGCGTGGCTGATCGTCGGCTACGGCACCCAAACCACTGCCCTGCAAACCACCTCGGCCAACCGCGCCGCTTTCATCACGGCCCTGAGTGTGGTGCTGGTGCCGCTGTGGCAGGCCATTGCCCTGCGCCGCCCGCTAAGCGTTTTCCTCTGGTCGGCGGTGGCTTTGGCCGTCACCGGCTTAGCGCTGCTGTCGTGGGAAGGCGGGGCACTGGTCGTGGGTGATTTGTGGGCGCTGGTCTGCGCCGTGAGTTACGCGGGTTTTATTTTGACTTTAGACCGCACTGCTCAGCACCACGCCGCACTGCCTTTCACTTTGGTGCAGCTCGCCAGCGTCACCGTGTTGGCGTGGCTGTGGGCGCTGCTCTCCGGCGCGGAACTGCTGCCGCCGAGCGCTCAGTGGGGCGGGCTGCTGTATTTGGGCGTCGTCGCCACCAGCCTGACCACCTTGCTGCAAACCACCGGCCAACGGTGGGTCAGCGCTGCCGAGGCCAGTATCATCTACGCGCTCGAACCCGTCACTGCCAGTCTGTTTAGCTTCGTGCTGATTGGCGAGCGCGTTGGCCTGCGCGGCTTGCTGGGAGGAGGTTTGGTGGTCATCGCCACCGTGCTGAGCCAGTGGAAAAATACGCTGGCCGAAGTCGAGCGGGCTAACCCTCCCCACGCACCGCACGGGCAAACCATTCCGGAAGCGCCTGAGCCGACCCGTCCGCATTCGAAGGACGCTTGAAGTAGCGCTCACCCCACTCCGTCGCCCACGCTTGAAACTGACCGACTTCAATCGCGGCCCGTGCCCGCTCCACCAAGCGGTGCAGGTAGCGCAAATTGTGCAGCGACAGCAAGCGCGGCGCAAGCATTTCCTCGGCTTTGACCAAATGGGCAAGGTAAGCGCGGGTGTGGTGGGTGCAGGCGTAACAATCGCAGTCGGCGTCAATGGGAATGAGCTGCTGCCTCGGCGCAGCGCTAT
>NZ_CP034183.1:387500-507500 GCF_003860465.1 Deinococcus psychrotolerans | reverse complement strand
TTTGGGGGCCAGCTCTCATCACAGTTGTGCTGCTGATCGCCGACCAACTGCTTAAAACTTGGGCGCTGACCAATTTGAAAGAGGGCGCTCCAGTGGTGCCCTTTATTCCAGGCGTGATCGGTTGGTGGCTGACTTTCAATACCGGCGCGGCTTGGAGTTTATTTTCAGGTTCGGCGCTGCCGCTGGCACTCGGCAGACTGCTGGTCGGACTGGGGATCTTGATTTATCTGTTTCGCCGCCCACAGCCCGCTGCGCTCAGCGCTGTGATGGCGATGATTGCGGCGGGCGCAATCGGCAACGCTATTGACGGCCTCCGGTTTGGCAAAGTCACCGACATGATCTACTCGCCCGCACTGAGCGCCGTGACCAAGGCAGTAAACGCCGGCGAGTTTCCGATTTTTAATATCGCCGACTCTTGCGTGGTGGGCGGCACTGTTTTGCTGGTGCTGCTAAGCCTGCGTAAAACAGCCTGACACAACAGCAAAAACCAAAAGAAACTGGCCTTCTCAGACATGCATCTGGGAAGGCCAGTTTTTGGAGAACAACTTTACGCGGCGTAGGCGTTTCTGAGGCATTTGGTGCAGACGCGCAAGCGCACGCCCACGCCGCCTTTGGTGATGATGGCACTTTGGAGGTTGGGGAGTTGGCGGGTTTTGCTGACGCCGGTCACTTTGCGGCCTACGCCGCCCGCTGCCCGCGCCTTACCACGGCGGATCACCGAGTTGACGACAATCGGCCCCTTACCGCACAGTTCACATACTCTAGACATAGTAAAAGCTCCTTGTTTAGCCTTAGCCCTTCGGCAGGCAAGCCTTGAAAGTGTAGCACGCAGGCGGGCCAAAGGAAAAGAGGGAGTAGAGGCCCGCACAGAAGCCCTCAAAGAAAAAGCCCGGCACAGAGGCCGGGACTGGGAAGAATGAGAGGGTTACTTCAGAACTTTGACGGCTTTGAGGATGGCGATCAAGATGACCGAACCGAGTACGCCCCAAAGAATGCTCAAGAAGTTAAAGCCGCCGCCCGCTGCGTTTGCGCCGCCGATATTAAGCAGACCGGCGAAGATCCACTGCGCCAACAAAGCCCCGACGATACCGATTAAAATATTAGCCACTGCGCCCTGCTGAGCGTTGGTGTTCATAATCATGCTTGCCAACCATCCGCATATCGCACCGACTATAATAGTCACAATCCATCCGATCATATTCCCGCCTCCTTAAACGTTGTTGCCAACGAGTAAACTGTTTCGGCTTGCTGATTTGCAAACTTGCCGAGATTCGTTGTGAACTGAGAATGAGGCTGGGACAAATGAGGCAGTGTAATCGGGCGTACCTTTTGAAGGCTGCTTGAAGGTCGGTTAAGTGCTGCGTCAAGCTGGATGAAAGCGGTGAGCAAAAAGTCGTTCCAAGCTGACGAAACCTTGAGGTCACGGAGGCGCAGGTGCCAGCCAGCGCCTTTATGTCGGCTTGTCTTGACCTAGACTTGGGCTGCCCTGAGGCAAAGCGCCCGTGTAGCATAAGAAGCGCTGCCGCTGAGTACAGGCTTTGGCCCAAAATTCAAAGTTGGACAGAAAAGAACGTGCAAAGACGGAGGAACCATGCCCGGAATTATTGATGCTTACCGCAGTTTTTTACCTGTAACTGACAAAACCCCCGCCCTGAGTTTGCACGAAGGCGGTACACCGCTGATCCACTCCCCCAAGCTCAGCCGCGAGCTGGGCATCGAGCTGCACTTCAAATTTGAAGGCCTCAACCCGACCGGCTCTTTCAAAGACCGGGGCATGGTGATGGCCGTCGCCAAAGCGGCCGAGGACGGCGCGACCAGTGTGATTTGCGCTTCCACTGGCAACACCTCCGCCGCCGCCGCCGCCTACGCCGCCCGCATGGACATGAAGTGCTACGTGCTGATTCCCGACGGTCGCATTTCGCTGGGCAAGCTGGCACAGGCGGTGATGTACGGCGCGAAGATCATCGCCATCGACGGTAACTTTGACAAAGCGCTGGATTTGGTGCGCGAGATTGCGGTGAGCGAGGGCATAGCGCTGGTCAACAGCGTCAACCCTTACCGCTTAGAAGGCCAGAAGACAGCCGCCTTTGAAGTGGTCGACACCCTCGGCAAAGCGCCGGACATCTTGTGCTTGCCGGTGGGCAACGCGGGCAACATCAGCGCTTACTGGAAGGGCTTCCGGGAGTACCGCTCGCACGGCAAGATAGACACGCTACCGAGGATGTGGGGCATTCAGGCGGCGGGGGCCGCTCCTTTGGCACGCGGCCTGGCACGGGTGGACGAACCCGAAACGCTGGCCACCGCCATCCGCATCGGTGCGCCTGCCAGCGCCATCCTTGCCCGGCAAGCCGTCAACGAAAGTGCGGGGCTGTTCGACATGGTGACGGACGACGAGATTTTGGAGGCTTACCGCAAAATCGCGCGGGACGGCGTGTTTTGTGAACCGGCCAGCGCCGCGCCGGTCGCTGGTCTCATGAAACTGCACGCGGCGGGCAAACTCCCAGCCGGAGCGCAAGTGGTGGCGGTGCTGACCGGCAACGGCCTCAAAGACCCCAACATCGCCCTGCAAGCCGTGAATGTGGAGCCAGTGCAGGCCAAGGCCGACTTGGACTCGGTGCTTTCGGCGCTGCGCTAATGCCCGGTTTATTTCCTGCGGTATTGCCTGCTGCTTTTGAAGTGCGCTCTCCAGCCAGCAGCGCCAATCTCGGCCCCGGTTTTGACAGCTTGGGGCTGAGCGTGCCGCTTTATACCACCTTACGCGTGACGCCGCAGACCCGCACCGAGGTCGTGCCGCTCGGCCCCGACTTGGAAGGTACGCCCGCCGACGAGAGCAACTACGTGTACAGGGCCATGCTGCTGACGGCCAAGCGGGCGGGGATGACGTTGCCGCCAGCGCGGGTAGAAATTGAAACCGAAGTGCCGCTGGCACGCGGCTTGGGTTCCAGCGCGGCGGCCCTGGTGGCGGGCATCGTGGCGGCCAATGAATTGCTGGGAAGGCCTCTGGACGACGCTACCCTGCTGGACGTGGCGGCCCGCGAGGAAGGCCACGCCGACAACGTGGCTCCGGCGCTCTACGGCGGAATCGTGGTGGCCACGCTGGACAAGCTCGGCACCCACCATATCCGGCTCGACCCGCCTGCCCACCTCGGCGTGACAGTGCTGATTCCCGACTTTGAACTCAGCACCGCCAAGGCCCGCGCCGTGCTGCCCAACGAGTATTCGAGGGCCGACGCGGTTCACGCCCTCTCGCACTCGGCGCTGTTGGCAGCGGCGCTGGCGACGGGGAGGCTGGATTTGCTGCAACACGCCATGCAGGATTACATCCACCAGATCTGGCGAGCGCCTCTGGTGCCGGGCCTCAGCGACATTTTGGAAGAGGCCCACAAACACGGCGCACTCGGCGCGGCCCTGTCTGGCGCGGGGCCGACGGTGCTGTGCTTCCATGACACGCGCCACGAAACCCACCCGCTCCACGCCTTTTTGAGCAGCGTGATGAAGCGCAACGGACTAGAGGGGCAGATTCTGGATTTGCCGATTGACACGCAAGGAACACTGATCAGAACGCTCTGAACGGCGACCTAAATTCACAACGCTTGCGCGGCTGACTTGTCGCTCACGGCTTCCAAACGCACTCGAGTGCCGTGAAAGGTGCTTCCTCCGCCCAGATCGGTCAGCGTCTGGGCAGTCACGGCGTTGATGCTTTGACCGTCGGGAGCGCTGAGGCCCCACCAACTGCCTTCCACGACGGCGACGCCCGCTTGCGTTTCGTCGGTGACGCGCACCCGCCGCACCGTTTCTCCCGTTTCGCTGATGATGCGGGCCAAGCCGCCGTGCATGAGCTGACCCGCGTCGGTTGGGTGGACAAAGATGTGCGGCTCGGTGCCCTCGGCTTTGGTCAGGTTGCCGAGCATTCCGTAGGTGCTGTTGAGGAAGTGGTGGGCTGGTGGGGTGAGGAGGCGCAGGGGATACTCGTCGCTGAGGGGGGCGGTGCTGGGGCGGTAGCTGGGAACCGGCGTGAACATCACCTTGCCGCTGGGGGTGGGTGCGCCGTGTCCATACGGAAGCCAGTCTTCAGTGATATTGAGCGGCAATGTTCCGGCGACTTTGAGCGCTTCAGGCGTGACACCGTTCAGGAAGGGGTGATCGGTGCTGAGCACCTCGTCCAGCAGGTCGTCCACCGTCCAGAAGAGAGACGGCTCGGTGAGGCCTAGCCGCTTGCCCAGCTCCTGAAAGACCCACGAGTTGGGCCGCGCTTCGCCAGGCGCTGCGAGTTCGGCGGGGTTGTAGCCGAGCCAGGTGTGGCCGTAACTGGTGTAGATGTCAGGGTGTTCCATGAAGGTGGTGGCAGGCAAGACATAATCGGCGAGCTGGGCCGTCTCGGTCATGGCCTGCTCCAGCACGATCACTTTGAGGTGGGGGCGCTGCAAACCGGCGATCACCCGCCCAGAATCGGGAGCGACCACCGCCGGATTGCAGTTGTAAATGAAGGCGGCTTCAACTCCACCGGCAGGTTCCAGCGCGTCCGCCAACTCGTTCATGTTGACGTGCCTCACCTCAGGCTTGATCAGGTGCGCCGCGCCGAGCTGTGAGCGGTTGAGGTGAAAAGCCCCCGACGCGCTGAGGGCGCAGCCGCCTCCCCTGCGCCGCCAGTCGCCCGTGAGCGCGGGCAGCAACGTGACGGCCCGCAGAGCCGTGCCACCTCCCTCGTGGCGGGTCATGCCGTAGCCGACACGGATATAAGTCGGGCCGCTTTGACCGATGGCGCGGGCCAAATCAGCGATCTGGCTCGTGCTCAGGCCAGTGGTTTCGGCGGTGCGTTCCAGCGTCCACTGCTCGGCTTCGGCGCGGAATTCTTCAAAGCCCTGTGCGGCGTCTCGGAGGTAGCTTTCGTCCGTCCAACCCTGCTCAATGATTTCGCGGGCCACCCCCAGAGCCAAGGCCGTGTCGCTGCCGGGGCGCACTTTCAAATGGACATCGGCGTAGCGGCCCGTTTTGTTAAGGTAGGGGTCGATGTGGATGATTTGTGCGCCGTTTTTGCGGGCCTGGGTCATAAAGGGCGTCAGATGGCTGTGGGTAGATAAGCTGTTGATGCCCCACAGCACGATGGTTTTGGCGTGCGGCACGTCCTCCAGCGGCACGGCGTAGCGGGTGCCGTACCCCAGCCGCCAGGCTTCGGTTCCGGCGCTGGAGCAAATGGTTTCGTCTAATTCCGGCGCTCCGAGGGCGCGGAAGAACGAATGAACGTGATGGCCTTCCATCAGGCCCATCGTTCCGGCGTAGTGATAGCGCAAAACGGCGTCGGGGCCGCGCCGCGCCAAGACTTCCCTCAGGTGGGCGGCGATTTCGTCTAGGGCCTGCTCCCAACTGATTCGCACCAACTCGCCGCCGATCCGTTTCATAGGGTAAAGGGGGCGCTCAGGATGGTTTTGGCGGGCTGGATAATGCACCGTTTTGGCGCAGGCAAAACCACGCGTGATCGGGTGGTCGGGGTCGCCAGTGACTTTGGTGGCTTTCTCTATGCCGTCCGGGCCGCGCTCAATCGTCACTTTGAGGCGGCAAGCATCGGGGCAGTCCAGCGGGCAGGTCAGCAGCACTTGGCGGGAGAGGGCAGCCGCCGAGGAAGAAGTGGTCATGCAAAAAGTCTACGGCGCTGCGACCTCAACTGGCTGATGCAGATTGGTGACGTCCATTTGAATGGTCAGCGCATCGGCAAAGGCAGGCCCCTCCTGACGCTGCACGGCCTGATGAGCAACCTCACGGCGCTGCAATCGGAAGTACAGCGGCTGAGTGAGTCGTTTAAAGTGATCGCCCTGGACAATCGGGGACGTGGGCGCTCGGACAAACAGGCCCACGGGTCATGCTCCAAGACCACATCGATGATGCGCTGGGCGTGATGGGCACGCTCAAATCGCCAAGCTGGTTCCGGAAGCACGGTTGGAAGTGCTGGAGCACTCAGGCCACCTGCCCAACCTAGAGGAACCGGAGCGGCTCCTGGAGCTGGTGGAGGAGTTTTTGAAAAGTTGGACGGCATTCCTACCCTTTCCCAAATACTTTCCCCAGCAGCTCTCCCCTTTCCCTGAGCGCCGCTTGAAACGCCGCCGCGTCGTTGGCCGGGCCGCTCGGCAAATTCTTGGCTTGCTCGGTTTTGGGGCCGACTTGCCCGCCGAAGCGCCGCACCCGGAACATGCCGGGATGCTCCTCGAACACGGCGGTGACTTCGCTGGGCTGGGCGGCCAAGTGTGCGGCGTAGGTGCGCTCCTGCTCAAGCTGGGCGTGGGCGGCGGCTCCGCCCAACTGGGTGAGCAAACGGTCAATCAGAGCAAACACGCGGGCGGCGTAAGCGTCCACTTCGCTTCTCGGCGGCAAGTAGCCTCTATGAATCACCTTGTTGCGAAAGTCTGAGCCGAGGGCTTGGGGACTCAGGAAGTCGGGAGCCGCGCCTTCACGCCACAGATACGCCAGTGCAAAAGCCCCCATCTGGCGTTCACTCTGAGCCGAGACGAGTTTCCAGGCTTGCTCCAGGCGGGCGGCGGCCTCGGCAAAGTCCTGACCCTGACCCGAGGCCCGCTCCAGCGTGGCGGCACGGGTGTAGAACTCGAAGAAGCGCTCCAAGCTGCCCGCAAAACTCGCCACCGCTTCACGGGCGTAACCGTCCATCAGCGCCCGCGTGCCGAGGTCAAACAGCATCTCGAACTTGTGCTTGCGGAGATAGAGCGTGAAAGGTTTGCCGCAGTGCGGACACCTCAGGTCGTGGATGCCCGAATCGGTGTATTCGGCCTGCATCTCGCGGCGGCAATGGGGGCAGGTGGCGGGGAAGCGCATCTTACTGGAACGGCACGGCTGGGGGCAGGGCTTGGTCAGGCCTGCTGATGAGGTACACCAGCCCCCCGGAGTGCGAGAGCCACAAGCGCTCGAAGGCGGCGCGGGGATAGCTGCGGCGCACACCCGCGTTGGTCGGCGCGGCGGGGTCGTTCAGCACCGGGTTGCCCTGCGCGTCAAAGCCCACCAAAACCATCAAATGCCCGCTGCTCGCGGGGATGGCCGCGCCCGGCAACTCGCCCGCCTTCCAGCCCAGACTGACGCCCAGCGGGAAGCCGGCGGCGATGTAGCGCTCGGCTTCCCGCAAGCTGGGGAGGCGCGTCACCAGCGCCCGCAAGCCCTGCTCGGCGGCGAAGGCGGTGTTGAACGGCCAATTGCCAGTGCCGTCGTAGGCGGTGTCGTAGGTGGCAGCGGCAGCGTCTGGCACGCTGAAACTTACGCCGTAGTAAGCCAAGATCATGCTGGTACTCGTCGGGCTACACCAGACTTCGCCGCCGTCCTTGTAGAGCATCTGCGATCTGAGGGGCACATTCAGGACTTTGTTCCAGCGCGTTTTGTCGCCTGCCGCGCCCGCCGCCGCCATGCGCCGAGAACGGTCTGAAGTGTTGAAGGCCAGCAAACTCAGACTGGGGCCCGCGCCGCTGGCCATCAGGGTCAGGCGGTAGTCAAAGCCACCGACTTTTTTGGAGAGTCTCAGCGTGTCAGTCAGCACTTGCCCAAAACTGTCTTTTTGACCGTCCAAGCTGCTGCGGCCCGCCGCACTTTGCCACGTTCCAAACGAATAAAAGCGGCTGGCTCCAGCGGGTTTGACTTCCAATGTCAGGCTGCTTCCGGCGGGCGTCAGGGCGTTCCACGAGGGAATCAGTTCGTCGTAAGCGCTGAGGCCAGAAACGGTGCCGGACAGCGTGCCGACTTGGGTATTTGGGGCCAACTTCACGCGGCCTTCCGAGAGTATGAGGCCCTGCATTTTGCCAGTATTAAAATCGGCGGGCTGCTCTAAAACGGTGGTGGTGGACACGGCGTTTTGCATCTTGAGAGCCAGTGTAGCGGGCGAGAGTGCTAGGAAACTCAGCAGAGCGGCGGCCTTGATCATGTTGAGTATTGTCACGGTTCGGAGAGCGGTAGTGGTGAACGAACACCAAAATCAGAAAGCAGGGAAACAGCCGTTGCAAGCTGTTTCCCTGTGTTGGGGCGGCAAATGATGGATGAAAGCGGCCCCGAAAGTGGAAGTGCGGTGGTTGTGTGTGCTGCTCCGCCTCGACTCTCTTGGTAAACCCCAAGCCGACTCCTCAGCTGACCAGGCCCAGCGCCCGCGCTTTGCCCACGCAGTCGGTGCGGTCACGGGCCGCCAGTTTGACGAACAAGCGGGCGAGGTGGTCTTTGATGGTGTCGGGGCTGACGCCCAGAGCGCGGGCGATTTCTTTGTTGCTGTAGCCTTTGGCCAGCAGCGGCAACACGTCGCCTTCGCGGGGCGTCAGGCGCGGCACTTCCACTTTGGGCAGGCGGTCAATCTCGGGATGGGCCACGATCTCACGCAGTTGGCGGGCCAGCTCTTCGGGAGCCGTTTCTTTGGAGAGGTAGCCACGCGCTCCAGCCGAGCGGGCCGCCTGCACGATGGCCGGTTCGGCAAACGTGGTAATCAGCACGCTGACCACGTTGGGATTGGTGGCCCGCAACTTCTCGCAGACTTCAATGCCGGTCAGTCCGGGCATTTTGACATCCAAGAGAGCAGCGTCCGGCTGAAACTGACGAATGACTTCCAGCGCTTCCAAGCCGTCACTGGCTTCGGCCAGCACTTCAAAGCCCTGATCGCGCAGAGCGTACTTGAGGCCGATACGAAAGAGCGGGTGGTCATCAGCGATCACGATTTTCATGGAGTGCCTCCGGGAGAACAATCGTCAGGGCGCTGAGGCCGTGCGAAGAAGAGGGCGAAGGAGTAGCCGGAAAAACAGCCGAAGAGAAGTCAGCAGAAGGGTCAGAAAGAGGAGAGCGGCGCTGGTAAATCAGTTCGCCGCCGTGCGCCTCGGCGATGCGTTTGGCGATAAACAGGCCGAGTCCGGCGGTTCCGGCGGTGTACTGCTGCCCGGCAATGGTGGTCGGCTGAGCGTTAAACGGCTGCGCGAGGCTTTCTAAGGAAGCGCTGAGGCCGGGGCCATCGTCGATCACGCTCAGCTCAGCGCCGCCGCCAACCTGGCGGGCTTCCAAGCGCACCTGTGAAGAGGCGTAGCGCAGCGCGTTGTCGGCGAGGTTGCCCAGAGCGCGTTCCAGCACCGCTGCGTCCACCTCGGCCCGCGCCTGCCCGCTGACGATGATGCTCAGAGAGCGCTGCGCCGCTCTGGCCGACAAGCGGGCCGCCAGCGCTTCCAGCAAGGCTCCCAGATCGGTCGGGCGGCAGTGAAGCTGCACCGCTTCGCGCTCAAAGCGGTGGGCGTCGGCCATCTGCTGCACCAGCGCCAGCAGGCGGGCATTTTCACTCAGAAGCTGCTCGCCTGCGTCTTGGCGCTCAGGTTCACTGAGTACGCCGTTCATCAGAAGCCGCACCAGATGGCCGGTGGCGATCAGCGGCGTCTTGAGATCGTGAACGAGGGTGGCCATAAACGCGCCGCGCCGCGCCTGCTCGGTGCCGAGGCGCTCAAGTAGACCCGTGAAGGCCGCCCGCAGCGCTTTGACTTCCTGTGGATCGTCCTGCCGCCCCTGGCGCTCCACCTCGTCGGCTTCCACCTCGGCCCGCAAACGGGTCAGCGGCTTGAGCATGGCCCCCGACAGGAAATACCCGATCAAGGCACACAGCACCCCTACTCCCAATGTCCACACGCTCAGGACGGAATTCCACGGGCCGTTGCTGACCAAAATCAAGCTGAGATTGGGCAAAAACGTCAGTGCGAAGATGACCGCCGTGAACTGTACCCGCAAGCTGTTCCAGCGCTCGAAGGTGAGAGGGAATAACGGTGAAGCGGTCATCTGAGGGCAGTTTAGGAAGCCGCTTATGACAAAAACCCCACATTTACCCTCCGGTCAGTTGCGGTGTCAAGCCCCCCAAAGGCCTCTGTCTTAGGGGGTTACCGGGAAAAGGATGACGAAACGGGATGTCGCAACCGCCAAAATCGCCTTTTGTCAGAACATTGGCGCTCAATTCTTCACATGTCTTGGCAAACCAAGTCACGGTTCATTGGAACTCACAACCCTAAAAAGCCTGATTCAGACGAGAAAAAAGGCGCAACTTGACCGCTGCGCCTTTTTCCGAACCCGTTGTTACCGTGTAGTCTTGCTCATTCGTCGCTGCTCAGCACCGCGAGGAACGCTTCTTGCGGCACTTCCACCGTACCGATCTGCTTCATGCGGGCCTTG
The DNA here is from genome assembly GCF_003860465.1 of Deinococcus psychrotolerans. Lineage (NCBI taxonomy): Bacteria > Thermotogati > Deinococcota > Deinococci > Deinococcales > Deinococcaceae > Deinococcus > Deinococcus psychrotolerans. Next base: position 497,333 of record NZ_CP034183.1, on the reverse strand, counting down.
CCCTTCTTCTGCTTATTGAGCAGCTTTTTCTTGCGGCTGATGTCGCCGCCGTAGCATTTGGCCAACACGTCTTTGCGGTAAGCCTTGACGGTGGCGCGGGCAATAATTTTGCCGCCGATCATGGCCTGAATCGGCACCGGCCACATCTGACGCGGAATGACTTCGGCCATCTTGTCTACGATCTTACGGCCCAGCGGATAGGCCCGGTCTTCGTGGACGATCACAGCCAGCGCGTCCACGATCTCGTTGTTGACGTAGATGTCCACTTTGACCAGCTCGCCCTCACGGTAGCCGGTGATCGAGTAATCCATGCTGGCGTAGCCGCGCGAGATGCTCTTGAGGCGGTCGTGGAAGTCATACAGAATTTCGGCGAACGGCACTTCGTAGATCAGCTCGACGCGCTTGCCGAGGTAATTCATGGTCACCATGCTGCCGCGCCGCTCTTGCAGAAGCTGCATCACCGGGCCGACGTGTTCTTCGGGCAGCATCACCGAGAGCTTAATGTACGGCTCCTCAATCAGTTCCACCCGGTCGCGGGTCGGAAACTGCGCCGGATTCTGCGTTTCAAACACGTCGCCGTTGTTGAGGGTGATGCGGTAGATGACGGCAGGCGCGGTGGCAATCAAGTCAAGGTCATACTCGCGCTCGAGGCGTTCTTGGATGATTTCTGCGTGCAGGAGGCCCAGAAAGCCGCAGCGGAAGCCGAAGCCCAGTGCTTCACTCGTTTCCGGCTCAAAGGAAAAGGCAGCGTCGTTGAGCTTGAGTTTTTCGAGCGCCTCGCGCAGTTTGCGGTACATCTCGGTGTCGGTGGGATACAGACCCGAGAACACCACCGGCTGGGCCGGCTTGAAGCCGGGAAACGGATCGGTGATGGGCCGCTCGCGCTCCATCAAGGTGTCGCCCACCTGCGCGTCGTGGATGTCGCGCACGCCCGCCGCCACCCAGCCCACGTCGCCCGCCGTCAGCGAGTCGCCGACCACCAAGCCGGGGGTGAAGGTGCCGACTTTATCGACTTCAAAATGCTTGCCGGTCGAAAACAGGGTGATTTTGTCTTTGGGCCTGATGGTGCCGTCCAGCACGCGCACAAAGACGATCACGCCCTGATAAGCGTCGAACACCGAATCGAAGATCAGGGCTTTGAGCGGCGCTTCGGGCGTGCCCGGCGGCGAGGGAATGCGCTCCACGATGGCTTCCAGAATTTCCGGGACGCCCACGCCGGTTTTGCCGCTGGCAAAGATGGCGTCCTCGGCAGGAATGCCCACCACTTCTTCGAGTTCCTGCGCCGCGCCTTCAGGATCGGCGGCGGGTAAGTCGATTTTGTTGACCACCGGAATGATCTCCAGACCCGAATCGATGGCGAGGTAGGCGTTGACGATGGTCTGGGCTTCCACCCCCTGCGAGGCGTCCACGAGCAGCAGCACGCCCTCACAGGCCGCCAAACTGCGCGAGACTTCGTAATTGAAATCCACGTGGCCGGGGGTGTCGATCAAGTTGAGGGTAAAGACTTCACCGTTAGGACGGGTGTAGCTCAGCCGCACGGGGGTGGACTTGATGGTAATGCCGCGCTCGCGCTCGAGTTCCAAGGTGTCGAGCGTCTGGTCGCGCTTGTCGCGCTCACCCATTGCTCCGAGGTGTTCCAAGATTCTATCGGCAAGGGTGCTTTTGCCGTGATCGACGTGGGCGATAATTGAAAAATTCCGAACCTGCATCCCGACAGTCTAGCGGGCAGGCGTGGATAAGCACAGGGGCAGCGGCGGGAATCTGAGCCATTTGGCTGAAGCGTAAATCTGCCGCCCTGTTTACACTAAACAAAATGGATGTGAAATCGTTAGGCTACCGAACGGATTTGATGCTGCTACGACTGTGCGGTAGCCAGCTTGAAGAGCAGAGCGGTCATTTTACTATTCGCACGCCACGCAATCCCGGCTTCTGGTGGGGAAATTTTTTGCTCTACAAGTCTCTGCCCGCTTCCGGCGAGTTTGAACGCTGGCAAGCCGAGTTTAGAGCCGCTTTTCCTGCCGCCAAGCACATGACTTTTGGCGTGGACTGTACTGATGGTCAACTCGGAGAAGTAGCCGCTGAAATTGAAGCCGCCGGATTTGAACTTGCTCCAAACACGGTGATGACGGCAGGCCGAGCAGATCTCAGGCCCCCAGCGCGGCCCAATATGCGGGGCGAATACCGGAAGCTCACCAGAGACGATGACTGGGCACAGGCTTTACAGCTCCGACTGGCCTGTAACGACACGGTGAAAGCTCAAAGCTACCAAATTCATGCTGAGGAGCGGATGCGGGAAGCGCGGCGCATGGCCGAAGCTGGGCATGGCGGATGGTTCGGTGCGTTCGTGAATGGGCAAATGGAAGCTGGAATGGGCCTTTACACAGACGGTTGCGGCGTGGCCCGCTTCCAAAGCGTAGAAACCCGGCCTGAAGCGCGGGGGCAGGGATTGGCCTCAAACTTAGTCCACTTCGCCGCCCAGTACGGCTTTGAACAAATGAATGCCCAAACGCTGGTGATGGTGGCTGATCCCGATTACCTTGCCATCCGCCTTTACCGCGCTGTGGGCTTCAAGGACACCGAAACGCAACTGGGGTTTGAGAAGCGGCCAGCCTGAATGGAAGGACTTCAAAGTTTCAACGCCGTGAACGCACTATCTTGCGGCTATGACTTCTCCAGCTCTCCTTCAAACCGTCCGAGCCGCTTACGCCCGCTATGAGGGGGAGGCGGGCCAATTTTTGCAAGAATTCAAGGCGGCGGGCGGGCAAGTCTACTGCGGCGCGGGCTGCTTTGGCTGCTGCAACATGCCGATTCGCCTGAGCCTTGCCGAGGCCGCCCTGATCGCCAGTGTCCTGACGCCCGAAGAAGCCCGCAAAGTCGAGAAACACGCCCGCAAAGTCATCCACAACGCCCGCACCGCGCCGAGCGAGGACGAATATGTCAGCCGCCACCGCCTCAACGTCGGCTACTGTCCGCTGCTGGGCGCAGACGGCGCGTGTACCCGCTACGAGGTGCGCCCGACCCGCTGCCGCGACACCTTCAGCGCGTTTCCGGCGGTGTACTGCCAGGAAGGCACCTGGGAAGGCATGACCAAAACCGAGCGCCGCGAATACGGGCGGGAAGTCAGGCAAACGCTGGGCACCGACGGGGAGACCCATTTCATTGCGCCGCTCGAAGAGATGAGCGAACCGATCTGGGCGAGTTGCAGCCGCGCCATGCAAAAAGCCTGGAACCTGGAAGCGTGGGGAGACTTTTGGGTGCTGACCACGCTGGCAGCCAACCCTACTTTTATGGCGGCCATCGAGCGGGGCAACAAAGGCGCGGCCCTCCGGGAAGCGCGGCAAGCGGGCTTGGAGCATCCCGAAGTGATCGAGTTCGCTTAAATCGAGGCCACTGCCGGCAAAATCGGGCGCTCAGGATTCTCGGCTTCCAGCTTGTGGCCCGCTTCAAACAGGGCGGCGGGCACCACCACACCTACCGGACGAGCGCCTTTGAGGTGGCTGGCCAGCACGTTGTTGGCTTGGCTGACCACAAAGCGCGGAGCATGGTCGTCTGTCCACTCGGCGCTGACGCCCTCGGCCTGCATTTTTTGCCAGACCTGCCGGTAAGGCGCTGAGAGTTGATCGGCCCAGTTTGCGTTGAGTTCGGCGGCAGTGGTCATGGCTCAGGCTAAACCCTGCTCGGCGCACTGCACAAGCCGGACAACGTTCACCTTTGCCAAAGGGGTTTACTCGAAGCTGCTGCCGCCGCCGATTCGCACGCCCTGATAGTAAGCGTAAGCGGCGGCGTAGCAAGGCGGCTCTTTGTACCAGGGCTTGGCATTGCAGATGCCTTTCATGTTGGTGTAAAAGGCTTCGTCAGTGGTGCGGCGGTTGGCGTCGGTTCGCTGAAACACCTTGAGATTGCGGTAGCCGAAATCGTGGACATTGCAGGCCGGCCGGAAATCTTCGGTGTAGCTGAGGCCGAGGCCACTGGGCGTAGAGCAACCGTCGCGGCTGAAATCCAAGCCCGGATAAGCGGGACTGAAGCGGTTGGCGTACTGGACGTTGTAATACGCCACGCTGCCCCAGCTCACTCCCTTGACGTACGCGAGGCGGTCTGAGGCGAGGTCAAGCCCAGTCAACGCCGGAGCGGCCGGCAAGCTGAGCTGGCGCGGCACTTCGTTATAAGCTTCTTGCATCGCGGCGAGGAGTCCAGCGTCGTCGCCGTACTGCTGCAAAATCGCCTGACTTTGAGCGTCTTGGAGTTCGGGCCGCTCGGCGTAGGGACTGAGCGCAGAAGTATGCATTTTGGATTGTTGGCTACACGAAGCGAGCAAGAGGCCGGCGGCGAGAAGAGCAAGGTATTTTTTCATCTGAGCGCTCCTAGCGCCGCGTCTCCGCTCGGGGCCAAGACCCACAAGCCAGCGTGGCAACTTTAGTTTGATTGGCTCTACTCTAAGACAAATCTCATTTGTTTGTCTAGCTCCTCCCCCATTTTCGGGACTTCAAGCCAAAGCAAAGACCGCCCAGTTTTCACCGAGCGGCCTGCTTTGCATCTATTTGAGCGAGCGGGTAAGGCGTGAATCTTCTTTACCGCTTACTCGCCTCAATCAGCGCCGGAACAATCTCGTTCACGTCGCCCACGATGCCGTAATCGGCAACCTTGAAAATCGGCGCTTCGGCGTCTTTGTTGATAGCCACGATGAATTTGCTCTTGCCCATACCCGAGAGGTGCTGCACCGCGCCCGACACCCCCAGCGCGATGTACGCTTTTGGCTGCACGGTTTTGCCGGTCTGGCCGACCTGTTCGGCGTAAGGCCGCCAACCTGCGTCCACCACTGCGCGGGTCGCGCCCACGCCTGCACCGAGGTTGTCGGCGAGCGGTTCTACAAACTTACTGAAATTCTCGGCGTTGCCCACCCCGCGTCCGCCGGTCACGATCACGTCGGCTTCGCTGAGGGCCACGCGGCTGGACTTCTCCATGCTCTTGCCGGTAATGGTGACGCGGCTCTGGGGCAGCTCTAGATCGACGTCGTACTGCTCACCAGCGGCGGCAGCGGGCGCGGCAGGCGCGAAACTGCCGGGCTTGGCGCTGATCACGGTAACTGCTCCCTCCGCCTCCACCGTTTCAGTGACACGGGCGAGATAGGTGTAGCGCTGGGCCTGAAGACCTGCACCGCTGCCGCTGAGCGAAATCACGTCTTCCAAGTAAGGCGCGTCCAGCTTGACGGCCACACGCGGCGCGTACTCGCGGCCAGAACGGCTGCCCGGCGTGATGACGGTGTGCGCCTCGCCTTCCTGGGCAATTTGGGCAACGGCGGCGGCCCAAGTTTCGGCGCTGTACTGCGCCAAGCCAGCACTGTCGGCCACCAAGACTTGGTCGGCGACGGCGGCCGCTTCGCTCGCCACTCCGGCCACATTCTGGCCGAGTACCAAAATGGTGATCGGGCCTTCTCGTCCGGTGCCACGCGCCGCCGTGACCATTTCTAAGGTGGCTTTGGCAAGTTTGCCGTCAGCGTGTTCTGCAACGATTAAAATCATGGAAGTGCTCCTTTGGAGGGGAAGAAAGGGGAAGCAAGTGAGAGCGGTTCCTGCGCTACTTGATGACCTTCGCTTCATTGCGCAAAAGATCAATCAGTTGCGCCGCCGCTGCCTGCGGGTCTTTACCGTCAATGATTTTGTTCATGCGGGCGCGGGTCTGGATTTCTGCGCTGATGAACTTGACTTTGCTGGCGGCGTTATAGCTGGCCAAGTCGTCTTTGCGAAGTTCTTTTTTCTTGGCCTTCATGATGTTGGGCAAGGTCGGGTAACGCGGCTCGTTGAGGCCCTGCTGGGTGGTCACGACGGCGGGCAGCGTGGCTTCAAAACTTTCGTTGCCTTCGTCTACGTCGTGCCTGCCGGTGAGCTTGTCGCCTTCTAGCTTGAGTTCGTTCGTCCAGGTCAGTTGCGGCCAGCCGAGTCGCTCGGCGGTGGCGGCTCCCAGCGCCTGCGAGTCCCAGTCGGCTTCCTGACCGCCCACCAAGATCAGTTCGGCGTTTTCAGCCTTGGCCAGTTCAGCCACCACCTTGCTCAGCGACACGGCGTCTAAGCGCTCATCGGTTTCCACATGCACGGCGCGGTCTGCGCCCATCGCCAGCGCGGTTCTGAGGGCGTCCTCATTGCGCTTGGGGCCAACCGCCAGCGCGATAATCTCGTCTACGCCCGCGCCGCTTTCACGCAGACGCAGCGCTTCTTCCACGCCGTATTCGTCCATGCCGTCCATCACCACTGTGGTGCCGTCTAAGTCGATGGTGTTGCCGCTCAGCCGCACGCGGGCTTCGGCGTCCGGCACTTGCCGGATCAAAGTCAAAATCTTCATGTCTTGCCTCCAGTTGAATACTTGTTTATTCTCTCAAATTAGACTCGGTACAAGTTTAGCAGTTTACACAGACTTCTCTCAAGACAACTGGCTCTCAAGTTAAGTAGATCAAGCCTGCTTCGGTGGCCCGGAAGCCGCACGCCCGGTAAAAGCTCCGCAGATGCGGCTCAAAGTCCACGTGAAGCCAGTCGATTTCGCATTCACGGGCAGCTCCGGCCGCGCGGCGCACCAGCTCACGGCCCACGCCCTGACGCTGGAACTCAGGATGCACGGTGGTGTCGAGCAAAAAAGCGTGAACGCCGCCGTCCCAAGCCACGTTGACGAAGCCGATGAGCTGCGGGCCATCGTAAGCGCAAACCCACGTCAGGCTGTGCTCTAAGCGCTGCAGACTCGGCGAACCTGCTCCACCCCAAGCCAGCGCCCAGAGGGTTTGGTAAGCGGAGAGATCGGGCAACTCACGGACGGCATAACGGATATTCACGGTCAGACCAGCCTAAGCCAAAGCACCGCTGTTCACCCTGAGTACGCCGCCAAGCTGGGGCGTTTGTTGTTGCTCAGGGGACGGGGCCGCTCTGCACCTGAAGCTACTGGGTGAGATCAATCATCGTCGTAGCGAACGCAGCTTCTCTTTTCCCCCAGTCCGGCGGAATTGCAACGATCCTCTTTCTTTTTACCGAGTCTCATCTTTACCAAGCCGTATTCGCTAGCCTGATGGCAGCGGGGCAAACTGCAAGCTTACTGCTGCATTCTTACTCCAACGGAGGAACCACCGATGATTACCGTGATGAACCGCATTGCCGTCAAACCCGAATACGCCGAGAGGTTTGAAGAACGCTTCCGTGACCGCGCCCGCTTGGTCGACGAGATGCCCGGCTTTGTCAGCAACCAAGTCTTGCGGCCCGTCAACCCACAAGAGCCGTACATCGTGCTGACGCTTTGGAACAGCCGAGCGGAGTTTGAAGCGTGGACGCGCTCAGACGCTTTCATTCAGGGACACGCCCGCTCCGGTTCGCTGCCCAAAGAGGCCTTCAGCGGCCCCAACAGCTTGGAGATTCACGAAGTCTTTCAGGATTCGGGCCGCCCCGATCTGGTTGCCGAGCCGCGTGGGGAAGCCTTCAAGCCTCACTGAACACCGTGAAAGTCGAGGAACCCTCTCTGTGCTGACACGCCTTCTATACTGACGGCTTATGACACATCAAACGCACGAAACCGTCTTCACGATGGAAGCCACTCCGGTCAAATTCGGGCGCGGCGCGGCGAGCGAGGCAGGCTGGGAAGCCGCCCGGTTGGGGATGCGGCGGGTCATCCTCATCACCGATCCGCACGTGGCGCGGCTGCCCATTGTAGATGACGTGGCGGCGCAGCTCAGATCGGTTGGGATTGAGGTCAGCGTGTTTGACCGCAGCCGCGTGGAGCCCACTCTGGAGTCGCTCGAAGAAGCGGTGGCCTTTGCCCGCGCCTTCAATCCGGACGGCTTCGTGTCGCTGGGCGGCGGCAGCAGCATAGACACTGCCAAAGTCGCCAATTTGCTGCTGACGCACGGCGGCGAGATTTTGGAGTACGTCAACGCTCCAATTGGTGCGGGGCGCAAACCCACTGGCCCGCTGCTGCCCCACCTCGCCATTCCGACCACGCCGGGCAGCGGCTCGGAAGCGACCACCGTCGCGGTGCTGGATTTGCCGGAACTGAAGGTCAAAACCGGCATCTCGCACCGTTATTTGCGGCCTTCTCAGGCCATCGTCGACCCCGAACTGACCCGCAGCGCTCCAAGTGCGGTGATCGCTTCGGCGGGCCTGGACGTGGTGTGTCACGCCGCCGAGAGCTATCTCAGCCGCCCATTTGACAGCCGCCCTCAACCGAAAACGCCAGACGAGCGCCCCCCCTATCAGGGCAGCAATCCGGTGGCTGACGTGTGGAGCAGTCAGGCGCTGCGGTACGGCGGCCAGTATTTGCGTCGGGCAGTGGCAGACGCGGACGACTTGGAGGCGCGGGGAATGATGATGTTGGCGGCCACCATGGCGGGCGTGGGCTTCGGCTCGGCGGGCGTGCATATTCCGCATTCGTGCGCTTACCCGGTTGCGGGCCTAAAGCACGAGTACCAAGCCGAGGGCTACCCCAGCCCGTTTATTCCGCACGGCTTTTCGGTGATCGTCACCGCGCCCGCGGCGTTCCGCTTTACTTACGAAGCGATGCCGGAGCGCCATTTGCAAGTGGCCGAGTGGTTGACCGGCAGGCCGATTCAAGACCCCGGCCCGGACAGTTTGCCCGACGCCCTGATCGCGCTGATGCGGGAGGTGGGTGCGCCCAGTGGGCTGAGCGAACTGGGTTACACCGAACAGGATTTGCCGGAGCTGGTGGCCGGAGCCGTGAAACAGCAGCGGCTTTTGGCGGTGGCTCCAAAGACGCCCAGCGAAGCGGATTTGGAAGCAATTTTGCGGGCGAGTTTTGAGAATTGGTAAGGGTGATACCCGTATCTGCTAGGCTCAAACCGTGAAAATTGCCGAAGCCCTCATTGAACGCGCTGATTTGCAAAAGCGCATTCACCAACTTCAAGACCGTATTCAGTTGAATGCCCGGAGTCAAGAAAATGAAGCGCCCAGTGAAGACCCTCTTGCCTTGATGGCCGAACTCGACCAAATCTTTGCAAGAATGGATTACCTCGTTCCCCGAATCCACCACAGCAACAGCGCTGCCCGCCTTGACGCTCGGCGCACGCTTACGGACGCACTCGCGCACCGCGAAATTCTGGATCTGCGCCTGACGCAGTACCGCAGCGCTATTGCGGCGGCCAGTTCGGGGCAGGCGCGGCAAACCCGGAGCGAGTTGCGCTGGGTGTCGCACTTGCCAGTCCGCGAGCTTCAGGCACAAACGGACACCCTAGCTCAGGAGCGCCGCAAACTGGAAACCGAAATTCAGCAGGCCAACTGGCAACACGATTTGCTAGAGTAAAGGCGCTGCGCCGCGCCGGGCGAGCGCCAAACCCCGCCTGTGGGTCAAGACAGGCACATGTCGCGCTGGGGCAGCGTAGAGGGGTAATGCCCTCCTCACTTTTTTGCCCAGCACTTTGCACTCCAGAACTGCACCGCGCACCATTTCTCTTTATGACCAAGGTGCTGACGGCGGGAAGCAGCACAGCGCAGGCCACCCTTCTTCGGAAGCGGTGGCCTGCGTTGTTTGACACTCAGGCTTTTTCTAAGAACGTCAAACTGTCCTCGCAGCCTTTACGCTCCCCGAATGACGATTCGCTCCTTTCTGCCTTTACTTCAATTCAATCAGCTTCACACCTTCACCCAAACGCAAAACCACAGTTCCCGATTCACAGACGGCGCTGTACTTACCTGTTTCAGGTTCTAAAATGCGTTTATCTCGTTTGCTCATGGTCATGCTGGCTGTCACTTTGCCTATATTTGGATCAAAAATCAGCACACTGGCGACTATCTTAGAGCCATTCCAGTCTTGCTGACCATAAATCCTATCACCCCGACAACCAAGCTCAAGCGCCTTCGAGCCGTCCGCATAAGCTGAAACTAGAGTTGTTTGCACATTCTGCCGAACATAAATCGGCGTTTCGTCCGTGAGTGACGCGTTTTTGGGCGCAACCATTGCTGAGGCGGCCAAGCTGGAAAGGCCCAAACCCAGCAGGCCGATTCCAAGCAGTCTCACTCTACTTGCCAGCGAAAGGCCGGAACATATCATGCTGGCCGTACCAAGCATGGTGAACGTCTTTATCAATGGCAAACAAGCGGGCCAGCACTTTGGCTTCCTCATCGTTGATGTCGCGCACAGTAAATTCACTCAGGTACTCGTCCACGCTGGTAAAGGTGCGGTCTTCCCCATTGACGCGGACATGCAGGTGCAAGTTGCCCGCTTCGGCGCTGTCATCAAAACGGCGGCTGAGGTTGTCGCGCCAGCGGTCAAAATCGTGTGTGCCCATCACCACGAAGCCCTGGCCCTGATAATCGATCATTTTATAAGTCATGCCCTCATGCTAACGCGCCGACCTGCCTACATATCCCCGCTCCGACTTGTTACCCTGCGTTCATGACTTCTTCCCGTGCTTTTGTTTCTCTCATCGGTGCTGGCCCCGGCGACCCCGGCCTGCTGACTTTGCGCGGCCAAGCCGCTCTCGCCGCCGCCGATGTGGTGCTGTTCGATTACCTCGCCAACCCCGAGCTCCTGCGGCACGCACCGCAGGCCCAGACCATTTACGTGGGCAAAAAGGGCTTCTCGGAATACATCAGCCAAGAGCAAATCAATGCCCTGATCGTGTCTGAAGCGCAGAAGAACGGCGGGCAGCGGGTGGCGCGGCTCAAAGGCGGCGACGTGTTTGTCTTCGGGCGCGGCTCTGAGGAAGCGCAGGCGTGCGTGGACGTGGGCATCCCCTTTGAAATCGTGCCGGGCATCAGCAGCGCGATTGCCGCCCCGGCCTACGCAGGCATTCCAGTGACGCACCGGGGCGACGCCCGCAGCTTTGCGGTGCTCACCGGAAACACGCAGGAAGGCAGCGCCCACTACGAGCGCCTCAGCGGAGTAGACACTCTGGTGCTGCTGATGGGGGTGCGCAATCTCGGCACAATCGCCAGTGACCTCATCAAAGCGGGCCGCCATCCCGGCACGCCCGCCGCCACGATTCAGTGGGGCACCACGCCGCAGCAGCGCGTCGTCAGCGGCACCCTCAGCAGCATTGCTGAAGAAGTCGAAAAGGCCGGACTCGAAGCCCCCGCCGTGACGGTGGTCGGTGAAGTGGCGCGGCTCAGAGACCAGCTGAAGTGGTTTGAAAGCCCCGCCGAACTCGGCCACCCGCTACTGGGCAAGCAGGTGGCCGTCACCCGCACCCGCGACGGTTCGAGCGCTCTGGCCGACTTGCTGCGCTCCAAAGGCGCGAACGTGCTGGAAGTGCCGCTGATCCGCTTTGAGGCCAGCTCAGCGCCGCAGGAGGTTCGGGCGCGGCTGCGTGACCTGAGCGGCGTGGACTGGCTGCTCCTCAGCAGCAACCAAGCCGTCAGCGCTTTATTCGCCCACCTCGACGAACTCGGTTTAGACGCCAGAGCGCTGTGCGGCGTCAAGCTGGGGGCCGTCGGGCCGAGCACCGCCCGCAGCCTCGAGGAGCACGGCTTAAAGGCGGATTTCATGCCGTCTACGCCCGGAGCGAAGCACTTGGGAACGGAGTTGCCCGCAAAAGCCGGAGAGACGGTGCTGCACCTCACCAGTCAACTGGCCGAGGCCGAGCTGCAAGATGCTCTAGAAGCACGTGGCCTGACGTACCAGCGCGGCGAACTCTACCGCACCGTGCCCGCCGTACCGAGCGAAAACGAACTCGAACGCCTCAAGGCCGCCGACGTGGTCACGCTGGCTTCCGGCAGCGCGGCGCGGCATTTGGCGCAGCTGGCCGGAACACACTTCAAGGTGGCGGCGATGGGGCCGCAAACCGCCGACGCCGCCCGCGCTTTGGGCTTTGAGCAAGTCAGGGTGGCCAGCACAGCCAGTTTGGAAGCGCTGGTCGAAGCGGCGGCGGAATTGGCCGGAGGATTGATCGAAGAGCCGCAAGCGTAGGACAGCCCAGCCCACTTCTCAGCTCAAGTGAAAACCAATGGAACAACGAAAGAAGAGCAGCCAGCCCTTAGGCTCCTGCTCTTCTTTCGTTGTTGAGTTTTAAATTAAGCGGCGCGGCGGCGAACGAGGCCCAGCGTCATTACGCCTTGGGCACTCAGCGCGGCGGTGAGGCTGGCGAGGCTTAGCGAACCGTCGTCGGCGTGGGCCTGTAAGGTGGCGTCACCGAGGCGGGCCTGGGGCCACAGGCGCAGCGTCCAGCCTTCCACTTGGGGAAGGGCGCGGCCCTCGGGCAAAACGACTTCCATTAGCACGTCTTCGTGCAGGGGCTCGGCAGGGGTCGCAGTGGTGGGCTGGGCAAAGAGCTGAGCAGGTTGAGTGGTGGCGGCGCGGCGACCAAAGCGGGGAAGGGTGAAGGTCATGCAGTTATGCTACGCCCGCACTGAAACGGCGTCCATCGGATTAGTGTGTGCTTGACGCTTATTGTATCGGGACTTCCGATACCGGCCAAGTCAGCTTTTCCCAGCCCATTCGAGAACCCGCTCCACCGACAGCCAGTCTGCTCCGTAAGAATTGTAGTGGGCAGCTTCGATGGTGCCGTCTGCGCCGATCAGGAACTCGGCAGGCATCCGGGTCAGTTCTCCGTCGTCTTTGAGCGCCGAAGTGCCCATCATTTTCAGGCCGCTCAGGGCGGTGGGCAAGTTGCGCAGGTCGAGGAACCCGCGCAGGCTGTGATCCAGACCGTAGCGGTCGTACGTTTCGTCGAGTGGGTCGGCCAGCACCGGGTAAGGAGGGCGCAGTTTGCCGATGCCGAGCGCCAAATCGGCCACCGTACTTCCCCACACCGAAACGATCTGCACCCCCTGCTGGCGCATCCGTTCGCTGAGCGCAATGATCTGGAGATGGTGCGGGTTGCACAGCGCACAAGTACTCTGGCGGTTAAAGATCAACCAGATTTTTTTGCCGCGCAGGTCGCTGAGGCGCACCTCACCGCCGCCGAAGTCCGGCAGACAAAATTCCGGAGCCACCTCACCCACTTTCAAACGGCCTGCCACCTCACGCGCCCGCTTGCCTGCCTGAACCGGACGCAAGGCCCCGGCCGCCGTAAGGTGCGTGACGGCCTTGGTCAGTGCGTCCCAACGCAGCCCGTGACGCTGAGCCGTTTCACCTAAGCTCAAACCGTGCAGGGCAGCCAAGTAAACGGTGCGGGCTTCCTCACTGCCTAGAGACTCGGTGCTGGCCAGTGGCGAGGCCGTGAAATGGTCATTCAAGGTAAGTGCCTGCTCGCTCGGGCTGAGCGCCGAGGCGTGGTACTCGGCGGCGCTGACACTCTGGAGGGTATCGGCACTGGTCAGCGGCAAAACCGTATGGCTTGGCGTGCTGCTCACCTCCATCAGCCCTGAGCGCCACACCAGCGGCAGCAGCGAACCCAGCGTCCGCAGGCGAACCAATTGCGCAAGGCTGTGCGCTTCCAGATGCCCGGTCTCGATGAGCGAGGCCAGCACGTCATCTACCTTGCGGCTGCGCAGTTGCGCTTCGACAACCGCTTGTGTATTGACCCCCAGCCGCAGGAGCGAACTGCTCCAACTCGGAAGCAGAGCGCTGCGAACACCGGTAATCCGCCCTTCACTGAAGCGCAAATGGGTATTGAAGCTCGGTTCTGAGAAGCTCAATTGCAGGACGGAGGGAAGCGGCTGTTCGGCAGTTTGCACCACAGCCTGCATGGACGGAAGCATCAACATGAAGCCACCTTGACAGCCTGAGCCACACAGCCTTCTGTCAGGGCACTGTCTTGAGCGCGTCTAAATCAAAGCTCTCACAGAGCTTGCTTAGAACGTGTCAAGGCGGCCTCGGAACACCACAGCAGTGGCCGCTCCGCTCCCTCCAGCACATTCGTTTAAGATTGAAGGGATTTGAATTTGGCAGTCGGGCGGCGAACACAGCAGCCAAGCACAAAGTGAAGTCACCCAGTCTTTGAGAGAAAAGTCACATGCAAGACTCTGAATGCTGCATCTTCTCGCGCCAAAACTGTAAGTCAAACGCAAATTAGAGGCGACGTACTGGGATAAAGAGCACCTGTGGCATTTGGCTCCTTTGGGCAGCGGCGTAGCAAATCCCTCAAGCCAACAAATCCAGAGCGGTCATGCCCTCAGCAGGGTGCTAAGGCTGCCGCTGAGGCTGAGAAGATCAACAGCTCAGCGGGGTCGCTGAATGGATACCCAGGGCCAGTTTCCTGCGCCAGGCGCTGGAGCTGCCGCCCCGCCGGATCAAAGTACAGCCGAATTTCCTTCCGTGCTTGATTGACCGCACCGCCGCGCCAGAAGGCAAAACGCAATTTTCCCGCCGCATCGTAGGTTTGGGCCAAGGTGGTAAAGCTGTCGCTGGTTCCACCCGCATAGGTCAGGCGGCGCACCGTCCCTGAAGCGTTGCGCCAGCGGTCGCAAGTGGTGTCATCCGGCCAGATGGAGCCGGGAGACATGACCCGGTGTTCCTCTTTCAGGCGGCCCTGACGGTGCGCCGTTTCGACTTGCACCACCACCGACCTGACTTCGGCCACCCCTACGGGCAAAGCGGCGGCCAGCGTAAGCAGCAGCGCTAGCACTTGGCTCCTTTGGGCAGCGGCTTGACGTAACTTTTGAGCGGCGTGGTAAAGCCCCTAGCTCGGAAGCCAGTTTCTTTAATCAGCTGGCCCCGCATGTCATACGAAGCCCGCGCATCCACCATCTGGCCCGCAAAGCCGCTCCACGCCACGCTGACGCCGGTCAAACGGCCAAGCCGGTCATAACTTTGGCGCACCCGTAGGGTGTTGTCGGGGTACTGCTGGCCGTACTGGGCAAACCGGACTTTGCCGCTGGCGTCGCTCATCAGGCGCAGCTCGCCCAGCGTGCAGGTCTTGAATGGCGCGGGCCGAATGGGTTTGATCGGCTTTCTGACGACACCGGCGGCAGCGAGCGGCAACAGCGCAACGAGAAACGTAACGAGAAAGAAGGCCCTCAAGTGGTTCATACGGTCAGTACGGTTGGCACACCCGCAAAGTTGCCGACTCGCCGGAAGTCCCGTTTGGTTTGCTTGCTTACCTGCCATACTTGCCGAATGTTGACGGCTCAAAATATTTCCGTAACCCTCGGCGCGGCCCGCGTGCTGCACGACGTTGATTTGAAGGTTAAGGCCGGCGAAATCCTGCACCTGACTGGCGGCAACGGCGCGGGCAAAACCACTTTGCTGCGGGTGCTGTGCGGCCTAACGGCCAGCGCGGGCCAAATTCAGGTGCAGGGCCACCCGCCGCGCAGTGTGGCGGGCCGCGCCGCCTTCGCCTTCGTGCCCGACGAAGCCGAGCTGTACGACGACCTGAGCGTTGCCGAACATGCCCAGTTCGCTTCACTGGCTTACGCCGCGCCGCTCGAAGACCTTCACACGGCCCTGAACGCCTTTGACCTCGGCCACCGCTTGGATCAGTTTCCGGCGGAGTTGTCACGCGGCACCCGTCAGAAAGTCGGTTTGGCTATCGCTTTGGGCCTCAAAAGGCCGCTGACTGTGCTTGACGAACCGTTCGGCACGCTGGACACCGACTCGCGTCAAGTATTGCGCGACCACCTGAGCCGCCTCGCTGCCGAGGGCCGCTGCGCCGTGCTGACCACCCACGGCGGCGAGTTGGCACAACTGCCCAAGGTGCGCGTCGTGTCGGTGGCCCAGCTTCAAGGGAGCAGCCGCTGAACGGCACCCTGCGTTACCTGCTGCTGATTTCGCTCGGGCGCGGCGGGCTCAATTGGTGGGGCTTTATGCGCCGCTCCGGTACGGTGGTGCTGGCCCTCTACGGCGGCACCTTCGCGGTGCTCTTGCTCATCAGCATTCGGCAGGCCGCGCCGCCGCCGCATGTGCCCGAGATTCTGATCGCGGGGCTGTCGGTGCTGGCCCTGCTGTCAGGCACGCTGACCCGTTGGCCGCCGTTCGGCTTAGATCGCCGGGACGCGGCGCTGATGCTCACGCCGCTGCCGACCCGTCAAGCGCTGCTGTGGCCGCTGCTGCGGGCCGCACTCCCAGGAATGGGCGCGGGGCTGCTGCTGGGAGCACTGTTCGGCATCTTTTCGCAGGGCTGGCTGGGCTTGCTGCTGTTTCCAGCGGTGATGCTGGCCCGCTTCGCGCTGGGCTGGCTGAGTTACACGGCCCGCCAGAACTTGCGCTCTCCGGCTCCGGTGTGGGCGCTGGCGCTGCTTCCGGCACTGAGTGTCGTGGCACCGGGCCAGTTCGGTTGGGGAGCGCTGGGCCTGAGCGTGGCAGTCGTGCTGACCCTGAGCATAGCGCTGGGCTGGCCGCTGCTCTCGGAGCCGCCCGCCCGCCTTCCCCAGCACGCCCAGTCGCTGTGGCTGTGGCGACTCAGGAAGAAATACAAGCTCCCCAAGATGCCGCTCCGGATGGAGCAAGCCCGGCCCGCCCGGCGCAACTTACGGCCCGCTCCGGCGACTTGGGGCGCGGCTGGAGCGCTGATGTGGCGCACCACTCTCAACCTCCGCAGCGCACCGGGCGGCCTGCTCTGGGGGGTGGTGGCGCTGACGGCGGTCATGCTCGGTCTGGTCGTGGCGTTGCCTTATCACTTGCCCGTCGCCGTTCTGATTCTGGCCTTGCTGGTGGGGGCCGAGCCGTTTACCCGCTTGCTGGGCGTGACCGCTTCTGCGACTTGGCCTATTTCGCAGAGCGCGGCGTGGTTGGGACGGGTCTTGCCGGGCAGTGCTGTGGGCGGCGCGGTAGTAGCTGTGCTGGTGCTGATTGGAGCGCTTGTGCTGCGCTTGCCGCTGCTGCAAAGTGGGGCGGTGGTTTTGTCGGCTCTGGTGCTGCCGCTGGCGACGTTGGGCGTCACGGCCCTGCTGGTGCGCTGGCTGGGCGGTCACACCAATGAGGTGCGGCTGGGCAGCGCTGCTACTGTCGCGCTGCTGACAGCGGGTTTGTGGGTGCTGCTCCCGCCCGCTTCGCTGGGCCTCCTACCGCTGACGCTGCTGACTCTTGCGGCGCTGAGTTGGGGACTGAGTAGTTTGGAATTAGGTTAAGCGTAATACCTGCGGCAGCCGGGGAGATTCTTCTGGCTGCCGCTTTTTTTATGTCGGGCTTCAGCTTTTTGCTTCTAAGTACAGCAAGATTACCGTTTCGGGATTCCGCGTCTTGGGCAGAGCGGCACCTATTGGGCCTGCCCGCTCCGCTCGGTTTATCCAAAGATAAACATTGGCGTACTTAGCGCTAGCCCCCTCACCGTTGGGAAGGGGGAGCCAGTCGCTGCGCTCGGCACTGTGTCTTCGCAGCTTTGCTACTGGCTCGTTTCTCCAGCGTTCTTCACGGCTGGCCATTCGTTTACGTGCTGGCCGCTACTGTTTGTAGCTGCTTGGCTTGGGGAGTTGGAAGGCGAAGGTTGACCTTAAAAATGACAGAGTCAGGTTTTTAGCTCCTCCACCTTGAGGGGAACGAGTCGCGGGAGCATTGAGGTTAGGACTAACACAGCTTCGAAGGAGAGCGAGTGAACGGGCTGGCCGTCCCAAGAAAATAAGCCTTCTCTAGTCTGTATCCGGCCGTTACTGATTCAAACTCAACCCTTTCTCTGCTTTGCCGACAGCAGCCGCAACACTTCCCGTGCCGACTGCAAAATCGGCGTGCCCGGCCCGAAAATGCCCGCTACGCCCGCTTCCCGCAGAGCTGCATAATCCTGCTGGGGAATCACGCCGCCCGCAATCACCAGAATGTCGCCCGCGTCTTCGGCCCTCAGTGCTTCGATCAGCGCCGGAATCAGGGTCTGGTGGCCCGCCGCCTGACTGGAGACGCCCACCACATGCACGTCGTTTTCGGTGGCTTGCCGCGCCGCTTCATCCGGCGTTTGAAACAGCGGCCCCACGTCCACGTCAAAGCCCAGATCGGCAAAGCCACTGGCAATCACCTTTGCGCCCCGATCATGGCCGTCTTGGCCCAGCTTGACGACCAGCATGCGCGGGCGGCGGCCCTCGGCCTCGGCGAAGGCTTCGATCTCGGCCTGAAGCTGGGCAAAGTCGGCGTCGCCCGCGTAGCCCTGCGCGTAGACTCCGCTTAGAGTTTTCACCTCGGCTTGGTGGCGGCCCCACACGCCTTCGAGCACCACCGACAGCTCGCCCACGGTGGCCCGCGCCCGCATCGCTTCCACGCTGAGGGCCAGCAAATTGCCCTCGCCAGTGCGGGCGCACTCGACCAAGTCTTCCAAGGTGCGGGTCACGGCGGCCAGATCACGCCCAGCTTTGACTTCTTCCAGGCGGCGCAACTGCGAATCGCGCACGCTAGCATTGTCGATTTGCAGCACGTCCACCGCCGTCGGCTCGCTCGGCTGGTATTTGTTGACGCCCACGATCACGTCTTCGCCCCTATCGATCCGGGCCTGCTTACGGGCCGCCGATTCCTCAATGCGCAGCTTGGGCAGGCCCGAGGCCACCGCTTTGGTCATGCCGCCGAGTTCTTCCACTTCACCAATCAGGCGTCGGGCCTCGTCGGCGAGGTCGGCGGTCAGGCGCTCCATCAGGTACGAGCCGCCCCAGGGATCGACCACCTGCGGAATACCCGTTTCTTCCTGCACGATCAGTTGGGTATTGCGGGCAATGCGGGCCGAGAAGTCGGTGGGGAGGCCAATCGCCTCATCAAACGAGTTGGTGTGGAGGCTCTGGGTGCCGCCGAACACGGCCGCCAGCGCTTCCACCGTCGTGCGAACCACGTTGTTGTAGGGGTCTTGCTCGGTCAGGCTCCAACCCGAGGTCTGGCAGTGGGTTCTCAGAGCACTGCTGAGCGGGTTTTTGGGGTTGAATGGGGTCAGCAACTCCGACCACAGCAGCCGCGCCGCCCGCAACTTGGCGACTTCCATGTAAAAATTCATGCCGATGGCGAAGAAAAAAGACAGGCGCGGCGCGAACTCGTCAATGTCTAACCCTTTCTTCAAAGCCGCCCGCACGTATTCGAGGCCGTCCGCTAAGGTGTAAGCCAGCTCCAAAGCGGCATTTGCGCCCGCTTCTTGCAAGTGATAGCCGCTGATCGAAATAGAATTGAAGCGCGGCATTTGCTTGGCCGTGTATTCGATGATATCGGCCACGATCTGCATACTTGGCGCGGGCGGATAGATATACGTGTTGCGAACCATGAACTCTTTGAGAATGTCGTTCTGGATGGTGCCGGAGAGTTCTGAGAGCGCCGCACCCTGTTCCTCGCCAGCCACGATAAAAGCCGCCAGAATCGGCAGCACCGCTCCGTTCATGGTCATGGACACCGACATTTCATTGAGGGGAATGCCCTCGAACAAAATCTTCATGTCCTCTACCGAGTCGATGGCCACGCCCGCTTTACCAACATCGCCGGTGACACGCGGGTGGTCGGAGTCGTAGCCCCGGTGGGTCGCCAGGTCGAAGGCCACACTGAGGCCCTTTTGCCCAGCAGCGAGGTTGCGGCGGTAAAAAGCGTTGGACGCTTCAGCCGTCGAGAATCCGGCGTACTGGCGAATCGTCCAGGGGCGGGCGGCGTACATGGTGGCGCGGGGGCCACGGGTGTACGGTGGCAAGCCCGGCAAGCTGGGCGTCAAATCCCGCGTGTCAGCGGCGGTGTAGAGCGCTTTGAGGGTCAAACCCTCCGGGGTCAGGCGGCTGAGCGTGCTGGGATCAGCGCCGCGCAGGTCTTTGCGGGCGAGCGCTTCCCAGTCGTTGAGGGGAGGCCCATTAAGCGTGGGGGCGTCGGTCATGATGGCTCCTTGTTTGAAATCATGATAGCGGCATGGCGCGTCTAGACAAGAACACCTAAAGCCTACTTGTAAAGGGTGCGTGAAGTGAACCGCTTCACATCAAAGCATTGAGTCCGTCAAGCTAAGACCATGAAGATGAACAAATGGATGCAGGGCGCGGCGCTGCTCGGCGGATTGACTTTGGCAAGCTGCGCTCCTACCCAGATGAGCGGCGACATGGGCATGATGCGCCAAACGCAGGGCCGTCTCAATGTGGCTCAGCCTGCGCCCACCGTCGGCGCAAGTACCCTGACGCTCAGCAGCGCTCAGTTCCGCGACGGCGGCACCGTGCCGGTGGAGCAGGTCGGCAGCGGCGGCTGCACCGGCATGAACGTGTCGCCCGCCCTGAGCTGGAGCGGCGCACCCACTGGCACCGTCAGCTACGTCCTGACCACCTACGATCCCGACGCGCCCACCGGCAGCGGCTTTTGGCACTGGGTGGTCTACAACATTCCCGCCAGCGCCAGCAGCTTGGACAAGGGTGCAGGCTCAGGCACCTTCAACTTGCCTGCCGGAGCCATGCAGGTCAACAACGACGGCGGCTCGGCGGGCTACACCGGCCCCTGCCCGCCTCCTGGCCCGGCCCACCACTACATCTTCACGCTCTACGCCCTCAACAAAACGCTGGACTTGCCCGCTGGCGCGTCCGCCGCTTATGTCGGCTTCAATTTGAACGGCGCGACGATTGCCAAGACGAGTATTTCGGCCACCTACGGGCGCTGATTCAAGCATGAGCGCCTAACTACGCTCTCGCCGCCGCCAGCACTTCATATTGATCAGTCCAGAACAACGCGGGCGGATTTGAGAGTAAATGCCATTCCAGCGAGTAACCGACTTCGAGCGGCTGCCCGCTGGTTTGTTTGGTGCGGCATAGAAAAAACCTGTTCTGAACCCAGCGGGTGCGGGTAAAGTTCTCGCGCTCCCAGGTGCCGAGTTCGGCCAGCACTGCAAAGTCGGTCAGTCCAGCTTCCTCGTGAACCTCGCGGCGCAGGGCGGTGAACGGGTCTTCACCGGGTTCGATGCCGCCTTTGGACAGGGTCAAACTGCCATCGGCCTCGCGCACGACAGCCAGCCACTGGCCGCGCAAGATGACCGCGCCAACGACGAGGCGCAGAGGCAAGCCAGACGGATTAATCAAGAATGACTTCCCCTCTTGTGGTGTCCAATACGGCCCGTAGGGTCACGGCTGGCGCGGTCTCAATCTCCACCAGCTCAAGAAGTTCGAGTCGTGTCAGCGCTGAACGGAGTTCCTCCGGCTGAGGCATCAGCAGGGTCAAACTTTGCAGGCGCACGCCCACATCCGGCAGCGTTTTGGCTGGCGTGTCGGTTTGCCAATTGATCAGGCTGGGCAGAACCCCTCCCAGCGGCAGCGAGCCGTCGGCAGGAACCGTCAACGTCCAGACGAAGCGGCCACGTTCCAGAGCAAGGGTTTGTCCCTGCGCGGGCAGCGGGGCGGCAACTGTGCTCGCTACCCAGTGAACCAAGGCAGGCCCAGCTTCCAGCCGCTTACGCATAGCGGGCGTGTCCAGCCCGAACCAACGCGGGCGCGTGGGCGCGGGTGCATCGGGGTTGACGGCAATCACTTCCAGATACGCCGCGCCCAAGCTCAGCAAACGGTTGTGGGTGCCGAAGGTGGGATGCTCACCGCCGGGCGAGAGAGAAACGCCCAGACGGTCTTCTAACCACGTTACGCCTTCCGGCAAGTTGCGGGCGGCAATCACCAGATGGTCGATCATGCGCCGCGTGCCCGGCTCATCACCGCGAGGTCGCCCAGCACGATGGCCGCCGCTTTCTCGCCGCTCTCCATTGCGCCCTGAATGCCGCTCATGGAAGTGATTTCACCGGCCAGCAGCACGCCGGGCAGGTGAGTGGCGTGGCCGGGCAAGCTGGCCGCGTAATCAGGCGGCTGGGGGTATTGGGCATACAGAATGCGCTCCACGGCGAGGGTGTTCAACTGCTCCACGCCTGCGCCGTACCAGACGTTCAACTCGGCCCGCACCGCCGTGTCCAGTTCAGTATCCGTCAAATCAGGGTCGCCCAGCACTGTGACGGTCAGCAGGGCTTGACCGGCGGGGGCACGTTCGGACAGCAGGTGGCTGAGCCACTGTGCATTATTGATTAGCCCCTCACGCGGATTGAGCATCAAACGGTACTCAGCGTCGAGCGCCGAGGAACTGGAGTAATACAGGTAAGTGCTGCTGACTTTGCCGCGCCCGATCTCCTCACCGAGAAGCTGGCCCGCGCTGGCCGGGTCGGTGGCCACGATGACCTGCGGCGCTTCCAACTCGCCCAGCGAGGTGATGACGCTCACGCCCCGCCCGTGCGGTGAGAGCTTCAGCACGCGGGCGTTCAGGGTCACGTCACTGCCCGCCGCAAGCTGCTCGCTGATGGCCGACACGCCGCGCCGGGGCAAGCTGATCGGGCCGCTGAGCAGCATCCGCAGGTAATAGCGAAACAGCCGCGCACTCGTCGAGAGGTCGCGCTTCAGGAAAATGCCGCCGAAGAAGGGCGCGAAAAACCGCTCCAAGATGAGATCGGAAAAGCCCAGACGCTTCAAAAAAACGCGGGTCGGCTCGTCGGGGCCAGTCAGCAAGGTATGGGGCGGCACGGCGGCCACCGACGCCACCAAACGGGCAAACATCAAGCGGTCTTTGAGGGTGAGGCTGCCGGCACTCAGCAAGCCGGGAATCACGCCGGGGTCGCGGCGCGGATCGCCCAGCAACTCTGAGCGCTCACCCAGCCGGATGGCGGCAGAAGGCGGAATGCTGACCAGATCCAGCGCCGCCAAATCGAGCTGGCGCTTGACGGCGGGATACGCTTCAAACAGCACTTGGTAGCCTGCGTCGAGTGTAAAGCCGCCGACTTCACGCGAGCGCACCCGCCCGCCGACTTGCTCCGCCGCTTCCAGCACCCGCACCCGCTTGCCGGCTTGCCTCAGGACGCGGGCCGCCGTCAGTCCAGCCAGCCCCGCGCCAATTACGATCACGTCCATGTGACGCAGGGTAACGCATTGGGAAGAATCAGGACGGCGCTCTAGCCCAAATCTTCTTGCCAAGCGGTGCGCTGGGCCAGGTGCGTGGCCATTACTTTGGCCAGCCAGGGCAAAGCGTCGGGCGGCAGGTCATCCGGCAAAAACCAAGCCACTTCCGAGCATTCCCGCGCCGGGTACGGCTCGCCTTGCCACTCCGTCGCCAGATAAAAGGCGTCCAGGCCGCGCAGCGGCTCGCTGCCGGTGTGATCCACATAACGGGTCAGGCCCAGCGAGATCAGCGAGGCCGGATCAAGCGTGACGCCGATTTCTTCCCACGCCTCGCGGGCAGCGGCCTCAGCCACCGTTTCATCGTCCTCGACATGACCGCCGGGGAGGCCCCACAAGCCGTTGCCGTAACTCACACCGCTGCGGCGGGCCAGCAAAATTTTGCCGCCCCGCTGCAAAATGGCCCAAGCGACCAAGTGAAAAGGAGTAGCAGGCATAAATCACTATGGCAGAACTGGGGAGAAGGAAAGCGGCGTTTGTTGAAACGCGGGTGGTTAGACTGAGAGCCGTGGATTCGGATTTCAGCGGCAATTTGAATTTCAGCGGCGAGGTCTGGTTTTGGCGTGGCCCCGCGCCTTGGTACTTTGTAAGCGTTCCAGAGCCCATCAGCCAACAGCTCAAAGCCGCCTCACCGCTGGTGACTTACGGCTGGGGCATGATTCCGGTGAAGGTGGAGCTCGGACAAACCGTTTGGGCAACTTCGCTGTTTCCTAAAGAGGGCCTTTATCTGGTGCCGATCAAAGCCAGCGTGCGGGCCAGCGAGCACCTCAGTGAGGGTGACGAAGTGAGCATTCGGCTGACGCTGCGTTCTGGGTAGTGCCGCCGGTTGCTGCGCTCAAGGACGGCCCCCGCCTCTCCCGCCGCCGCCTCTCTAGGCTTAACCGCTCACAGTTGCTACACTACCCCGTGCCTGTCAAACTCGCTCCGAGCATTCTCGCCTGTGATTTCACCCGACTCGGTGAAGAAATTGAAGCAGTTGCCGCCGCCGAATACCTGCACGTAGACGTGATGGACGGCCTCTTCGTGCCGAACATCAGCTTCGGTTTGCCGATTCTGGCTGCGGCCAAACGCGCCGCGCCGCCCGAACAACTCATCGACGTTCACTTGATGATCGAGCGGCCCGAGCGCTACCTCGCCGACTTTGCCGAAGCGGGAGCCGACAGCCTCACCGTTCACGTGGAAGCCACCCCGCACCTGCACCGCGCCGTTCAGATGACCAAAGCGCTGGGCAAACGCTCGGGCGTGGTGGTGAATCCCGGCACGGCCTTGGAGACGCTGCGGCCTGTGCTGGGCGACGTAGACCTGATTTTGATCATGAGCGTCAACCCCGGCTTCGGCGGCCAGCAGTTTTTGCCGGAAACTCTGGGACGCGTCCGCACGGTTCGCGACTGGCTCGATGAAATCGGCAGCGTGGCAGAGTTGCAAGTCGACGGCGGCGTGAGTGCCAGCAACGCCGGAGCCCTGCGCGACGCGGGCGCGAGCGTGTTGGTGGCGGGCAGCAGCGTCTTTGGAGCGGGCGGTGCGGCGGCGGGCCTAGCACAGCTACGGGCCGCGCTGACGCAGGGCCGCGCATGAAACTGCGGGTGGATTTGCTGCCGCACGGCAACTATTCCGATACGGTGCTGGTCATCGACGTGCTGCGGGCCACCACCACCGCCGTGACCTATTTGGAGCGCGGCGCTGAGAGCTTGCTGCTGACATCGAGCCCCGACGTGGCTCTAAGTCTCAAATGGCAACCCGGCGTTCACGACGACGCGGGCGAGGCGGTTCGCAACGAGCAGTATTTGCTGGGTGGGGAGCGCGGGGGCCTGGCGATTCCGGGGTTTGACTTCGGCAACAGCCCGCAGGAAGCCAGCCAGCAAAACTTCACCGGCAAGACCATCATCATGAACACCACCAACGGCACAGCCGCTGCTCACATCGCCGCCCAGAGCGGCAGCCGGGTGCTGCTGGCTTCGCTCACCAACGCCCACGCGGCGGCGCGGCGGGCCAAGGCGCTGGCCGTCGAAGAAATCGCTATCGTCTGTGCCGGAACCGATGGCCGAGTAGGCTTGGAAGACGTGTACGCGGCGGGCGTCATCGCCGAGTATTTACTGGCCCTCGGCGAACTGAGCGTAGACGACGGCGCACGCATCGCCCTGACGCTGCGGCGCAGTGCGGGCAATCCACTGGAAGCGTTGTCGAGCAGCCAGCACGGCCAGACGCTGGAAAAGCTGGGCCTCGGCGAGGACGTGCGCTACGCCGCCCAAGTTTCGGAAAGTACGCTGGTGCCCGTGATGAGCGAAGTGCAGGACATAGAAGGAGCACTCAGGTTCGTGGCGGCAACTTAACTTTAGAGTAACTCTCCCGCGCCCTTGCTACTTCGCCGCCTGAGCCGCTTCACGCGCCGCTTGCCGCAGCTCGGCAGCCTGACGACTCTGACCCACCTGCCGCGCCCACCACTCCCTGATCCAGATTCTGAAGGCGGCGTATTTGTCGCCTAAAATCATTCGGGCCTTGCGGTCTTTTTCGGTTCTCATGGCGCTGAGCTCGGTGTTGAGCTGCTGGGCCTGAGCGCGGCTTTGCACCGCCTCACCCAGTTTGGCGCTTCTGGCCTCGCCCGCCGTCAGTTGGCGCAGCCCCTGCACCTGCTCGGCGCTGAGGTCAAGGTCGGCGGCGAGTTGCTTGACGTCCGACTTGGAAGCAGGCAGGGCAAACAAGCGGGTCAGCACCGGGCTGCTCGGCCAAGGATCTGTGCGGACGGCGGCAGCAATGGCTGTACCTGCGAGGAGCAGGCCGCCCAGCACCCACCAAGCCGGGCGCGGCTTCGGCGCTTTAAACGCGAATCTGGCCTTCACCGCGCACCACCCACTTCATCGTCGTCAGCTCAGCGAGGGCCATGGGGCCGCGTGCGTGCAGCTTTTGGGTGGATACTGCCACCTCCGCGCCGAGGCCAAGCTGCGCTCCGTCATTGAAACGGGTAGACGCGTTGACCATCACGGCGGCGCTGTCCACATTTTGCACGAACAGCTCGGCTTGCCGCTCGTCGCGGGTCAAGATGGCGTCGGTGTGGTTACCATACTCGGCGATAAAGTCCAGCGCTTCGTCTAAATTTGCAACAGTTTTGAGGCTGAGGGTCAGTGCCAAAAACTCGGTGCCGAAATCGTTTGGGGTGGCCGCAGTCGCCGCGAGCTGGTGTTCTTCGAGCAGCTTGAAGGTCAGCGGGTCAGCCCGCAGTTCTACGCCCGCCGCGAACAGTTCGCGGGCCACACTCGGCAGGGCCAACCGCGCCGAAGCCTCGGTGAGCAGCAGGGTATCGAGAGCGTTACAGGCGCTGGGCCGCTGGACTTTACTATTCAGGATCAGCTCGGCGGCGCTTTGAATGCCCGCCGCGTCTTGCACGTAGCTTTCGTCGAGGTACAGATGCACCACGCCCACCCCACCCACGATCACCGGCACGGTGGCATTTTCCACGCAAAACCGGTGCAGACCCGCGCCGCCGCGCGGAATGATGGCGTCGACGAGGTCGTCGAGCCGCAGCAGTTCCAGCATTCGGGCTCGGTCAGGGTCGCTGATGACTTGCACGGCGTCAGCCGGAATGCCGTGCTGGGCGAGCGCTTCACCGATCACCCGCACCAGCACGGCGTTGCTGTGAGCGGTTTCCTTGCCGCCGCGCAAAATCACCGCGTTGCCGCTTTTGATGGCCAGCGTTGCCACGTCCACCGTGACATTGGGGCGCGACTCGTAAATGACCCCCAGCACCCCCAGCGGCACCCGGCGGCGCGAGACGTGCAGGCCATTGGGCCGCGTCACCTCACCCAGCGTCTCCCCCACCGGATCGGGCAGCGTCACCACATTTTCCACGTCGGCGGCGACGGCGGCGAGGCGCTCGGGGGTCAGGGTCAAGCGGTCAATCAGCGCTTCACCGAGTCCGGCAGCGCGGGCGGCCCGCATGTCCTCGGCGTTGGCCGTGAGGATCTGCTCGGCATTGGCCCGCAGTTGGGCGGCCACCTCGCTCAGCGCCGCGTTTTTTTGCAAAGTGGGCAATGTTCCCAGCACCCGTCCGGCGCGGCGGGCTTGAATAGCCATCTGCCGCACACTGAGCAGTGAGGCGGAGCGGGAACCGGGCAAAGTGCTGGTCATAGGGACAGGGTAGCAAGTTTGGATGAACGCAGTGGACAGAGCGCTGCCGCGAACCAGCAAAAAAACGCCCCAACCAAAGATGCAGGCTGGGGCAAGTTCATTCACAGCTTAGGGAATCAGGTACGTCACCACCAATTGCGCTTTATTGGCATTGTTGCTAATAGCGATATAGTCCGACGCGTTGTCGCCGTTGGTGTCTATCGGGAATTTCATTCGCACTTCGCTGAGATTGCCGCGTGCGGCGCGGTTGGTCAAGTCGTCTTTGAGCCAGGGGCTGATGTCGCTGGCATTCCAACCCGTGGTGGTGCCAACGAAAAAACAGATGCCGGAGCCGCAGGGCGTTTCGTCGGTCAGACCGCGCACGTCGGTACTCAGCGGCGCAATGTTGTAAGCGCTGCCCACGATGGTATTGCCATAAGTCACGTGCTCCAACACCACGCTTTTACCGAGCAGAACACAGAAGAGGCCACTGCAAGAAGAAGCTGGAAACAAGTTGGTGAACGGCGTGCCCACAATCGGCGAATTGACATACATTCTCAGCCGCGCCGACAACACGTTGTTGGGGTCAAGGCCGGAGGGCAAGCTGGAAATATCAAAGCCCACGAAACCCCGCCGAGAGGTGTTGTTGGTAAAGTCGCCCACCAAGATGTCGCCTATTACCGAATTCACGGCAAAGGTGTTGCTGATTTCGCCCACACTGGTGGCCTTGATCGGCAAAGTGGCCGAGAGCTGTTTGTAGGTCTTGAAAGTCGCGTTGGCCGGATTGCTCAGCGCGTTGCCGGCCAAGTCGGTGGCGGTGTTGGTAACCTGAAAACCATAGGACTTGCCCGCAGCGGTGTACGCCAAATCTGCATTGGGATTGACCGTCATCACTGTGCCGCCCGCACTCCAGGTAATGGTGCTGGCTCCCACGTCCGCCGATTGAAAAGCCGCCTGAGCGCTGGCCTGATTCATCGGTTCCGAGAAAGTCACGACGATGTTGGCGTCTTTGGCAACCCCTGTAGCGGCGTTGGCAGGCGAAACCGAGACAATCGTGGGCGCAGTGGTATCGGGGGCGTTGGAGCGGGTCACGGTCAGGGTGGTGGACGTTTCATTGCCCGCCGCATCTTTGGCGTACACGACGATGGTGTTGCTGCCGACATTGAGCGCTGCCGGAAAGCTGAAGGTGTCGCCGACCGTCACGCTCTGGCGTGCGCCGCCGTTGAGCGTGTACTCGATGGCGGTAACCCCGACATTGTCGCTGCTGGTGCCGCTGACGGTGATGCTGGCATTGGTGGTGGTCGGCGCTGCTGAGGCGCTGAGCGTCGGCTTGGTGGTATCGCCTGTGGGAGTTGGTGTGCCGCCGCTGCAAGCCGTGAGCGCCAACCCGAGCGTCAGTACTGCTAGCCCTCGTAAAAAAGAACGCTGCATCTTTGTTCCTCCTTGCCTCTTGAATTCAGAGCAAAGGTAGCAAAAGGAGCGTCAAAAACTTGTCAAAGATTTGGGCTTCAATCTGTCAAACCCGGCGCAGTCCCTTCCTGTGCGTCAGAGGGCAAGCTCAGCGCTCTGGGTTTACCGTTCAGGCCAGCATGCAAAATCAACACGTCGAGTTGGGCGTGCGGCACCAAAAAAGGCAGCCACGAATGAGAAAGGTAGCTCCGCGCCTGCCCCGCTTGTTCCAGCAAGTTGAGGCGCTCACCCCCCGCGCCGCGCCCGTCGAGGCCGCGCAGCACCAAGACGGCCCGCTCGCCGCTGCTGACTTCCCAGATGTCAGCCTGCCCGCTGCGGTCTATACCAGCAGCGTCGCGGTATTCAAATTCATGTGCTTCCCGCAGAAGTCGCACCCCAAAGCCCCCTTGTTGACTGATCGTTGACAGCAGCTTAGCAAGTGAGGCGGGTACACATGCCCCTCAAGTGAGTACCAAACTCATCGAAAGAGTTCGCTGGCCTTAAGACTAACTTAATTTAGCCCTGAATTGATCGTAGCCGAACTCCCGCACGATTTCATAGGTGCCGTTTTGATGCCAGATACCGATGTCGGGATGCTTGACGCCGTTAAAGAAGGAAGTCTTGACCATGGTGTAGTGCATCATGTCGTCAAAGATGACTTGGTCACCGACTTTGAGTTCGTTGGCAAAAGAATATTCGTCGATCACGTCGCCCGCCAAGCAGGTGGTGCCGCCCAGCAAGTAATCATGGGCGAGCTCATTCGGCAAAGCCGCACCGAGGACATTCGGGCGGTAAGGCATTTCCATGACGTCGGGCATGTGGGCGCTGACCGAGACGTCGAGCAAGGCGATCTTCTTGCCGTTTTCCACCACGTCGAGCACGGTGCTGAGCAGCCAACCAGTTTGCCAGCCAAAGGCCGAACCCGGTTCCAGAACCACGTCCACATTCCACTTCTGACGGAAGTCTCGCACCAGCCGGATCAAGCGGTCGGTGTCGTAGCCGGCGCGGGTCATCAGGTGGCCGCCGCCGAAATTGACCCACTCCATTTGCGGCAAGAACTCGCCAAAATTGCGCTCCACGACTTCCAGGGTGCGCTCCAGGGTGTCGGAATCTTTTTCGCAGAGGGTGTGGAAGTGCAGGCCGTCCACGCCGTCAAGGAGATCGGGGCGGAAGTTGCTGCGGGTCACGCCGAGACGCGAAAACGGCCCGGCAGGGTTGTAGAGATCGGTTTCGACTTCGGCGTATTCGGGATTGATGCGGATGCCGATGCCGACTTGTTTGCCTGCGGCGCGGGCGGCTTCGACTTGCGGCTTAAAACGCTCCCACTGCGAGAACGAATTGAAACTCAGGTGGTCGGCCAACTCCAGGAGTTGCGGGAACTCATTATCGGCGTAGGCCGGAGCGTAGACATGCACTTCGCCGCGCATTTCCTGCTTGGCCAAAATCGCTTCGTTCAGGCTGCTAGCGGTGGCTCCGGTGACGCCGTATTCGCGCAGCCAGTGGAAAGTGCTGAACATCGAAAAGCCCTTGAAGGCCACGATAATCTGCGCTCCGCTCAACTTCTGTACCTGCGAAATCAGCGA
Organism: Deinococcus psychrotolerans; assembly: GCF_003860465.1. Classification (NCBI taxonomy): domain Bacteria; kingdom Thermotogati; phylum Deinococcota; class Deinococci; order Deinococcales; family Deinococcaceae; genus Deinococcus; species Deinococcus psychrotolerans. The sequence goes on along the minus strand of NZ_CP034183.1, from coordinate 467,512 downwards.
CAGGTTGCGCCGCAGCCTTGATTCGTCCAGCAAGAAGGCGGGGCTAGGAATGGTGTCCCAGGGGATTTGCTCGGCGGGATAGACGTCGGGGAGGGTGATCTGGAATTCGGCGGGAGCGGCAGTCATAAGGCTTAGGGTACAAGATCGGTGAGTGGGCTTTTGTGCCGATTCCAACGTGGGCGTTTTGCACTACACTTCCCCCCATGTCTACGGTCTTTTCAGGAATCCAGCCCACCGGCGAGCCGCACATCGGCAACCTGTTTGGAGCAATGTTCAATTACGTCAAATTGGGCGAGCAATACGGCAAAAACGCCATTTACTGCATCGTGGATTTGCACGCGCCGACCAATCCTCTGGCCTACGACAAAAGCACCTTGGCCCGCCTGACCTACGAAATGGCGCTGGCGAATATGGCGGTAGGGCTCGACCCCGAAAAAGTTATTTTCTTCGTGCAGTCGCATGTCCGCGAGCATTCGGAGCTGAGCTGGCTCTTTACGGTGCAGACTCCGGTGGGCGAGTTGGAGCGCATGACCCAGTACAAAGACAAAGCCGGCAAGCTGGAGAGCGTTCCGGCGGGGCTGCTGATGTACCCGGTGCTGATGGCCGCCGACATCCTCTTGTACAAAGCCGACACTGTGCCCGTCGGTGAAGATCAGCTTCAGCATATCGAGCTAACCCGCGAAATTGCCCGGAGATTTAACCACACCTTTGGCGAGACGTTTCCTGAGCCGAGGGCGGTGCTGACCCAAGAAGCCCTGCGGGTGCCCGGCGTGGACGGCAACGGCAAGATGGGCAAAAGCAAGGGGCCGGGCAGCACCATCGGCATCTTGGAGGACTTCGGCAGCATCTGGCAAAAACTGCGGGTGGCCCCCACCGACCCCGCCCGCGTGCGCCGCACTGATCCGGGCAACCCCGACATCTGCCTCATTTTTGATTACCACAAGCTCTTCAGCGACCTGCCGACCATCCAGATGGTGGACGTGGAGTGCCGCCGCGCCGGAATCGGCTGCATCGATTGCAAGAAAGCCCTGCTGACCGGCATTGAGCGCACCCTGACGCCGATTCAGGCTAGGGCCGCCGAGTTGCAGCAACGCCCACAGCAGGTTTACGACGCGCTGGCCCACGGAGCCGATCAGGCCCGCGCTATCGCCCAGCCGGTGATGGAAGAAGTGCGGGAAAAGATGGGGTTTTTGAAGCTGTGAGCGCAAGCAGTTGATGGCGCGTGCCAAAAACACCGTTGAGCCGTCATCATTGACTTCTCTCGCGGCGGTCAATCCCTTCCTGTTCACCTTTCTCAACTTCTCCGGCACACTGGGCGAGTTGGCCGCCGAGTTGCGCTCGGAGCGGCTGGAACCGGGCGAGGTGCCGCTGCTGCTGCTGACCCGCGAAGTGCTGGCGCGGGCAGCCGCCCACCAACTGAGGCCTGAAGAACACGCCGAAACGCTGCCGCTGCTGGCGGGGGTGATTGCCCTCAAGGCCCGTTTGCTGCTGCCGAAACCAGAAGCGCTGGCGGCAGACGACGCGGGCGAGTGGGACGAGTTGGAAGAGGTGTTGGAAAGCGTGGAGGCTTTGGCCGAGCTGGACGCTCTGGTGTCATTTTTGAGTCAGCGGCGCTCAGAGCGGGCGGGGCTGATCGCGGCGCGTCCTCTCGATCTTCAGTTGGCCCGCAGGGCGCGACCAGCGGCGGGCAGCGCGGGGCTGGCCAAATTGGTCAAGGCCGCCCAAAGCACGGTGCGCGAAGTGCAGGTGCCGCTGCTTTCCCGCGAACGCCTGACCCTGGCCGGAGCGCTGCGGGCACTCAGCGCGTTCGGCACGCGGCTGCGAACGTTTACTTTTTTCAGCGTGTCGGTGAACGACTGGGGCGAGCGGGCCACCTATTTTTCGGCGCTGCTGGAAGGCGTCAAAGACGGGACGTTCAGCGTGCAGCAAGCTGAGCCGTTCGCGGACATCGAGGTGCGGCACCTGCGCGAGGAGTTGGAAGAAGTGTCTTAGATGGGTTGCCGAGCGCGGGAAAAGTGCTAGGCCTTCTTCCGCGATGCCTCGAACACCTGCACCCAGCCGGAATAGTTGCGGGCAATCTGGCTGACGGCGGCTTCACGGCTGATTTCCTTTGCCAGATAAGCCTTGAGGGCGTCCCAAAACGTCGTGCGGCCCACCGCGAAACCGGTGAAACCGGCAGTGGTCGCCGCCGTTTCCAGCCACGCCTTGACCTGCTGGTCGTCCGCGCCGCGCCCCAAGATAATCAGGTCTACGTTGCCGCGTCCGCCGCGCCGAGCGGCTTGCACCAGCGCTTCAGCGTTTTGGTGGCTGCCGACGCCCTCCACTTTCCATAGTTGCGGTTCTATGCCCGCGTCTTGCAGCTCGTGAATGGCCCGCACCATCAACTCGGGGCGAGCTTGGGTATCGTAATCAGCAGCTTTTTGCCTGTCGGTGGCGGGGACGAGCAGTTCAAACATCAGCGGGCGCTGGGTCTGCTGCGAATACGCTGACAGTCGTGCCAATTTCTCCCGCTGGCGGGCGTTGGATTCGGCGTCCCCGGTGGGGTTGTAGCGCACCAGAACTTTGACATACGCCGGATTCATCGCCTCGATATGGGCCTCATAGTCATCTCCATATTCGAAGTCGAACTCGTCTTGGCCGCTCTTTTCGACTGGGCAGGCGGTCAGGATGCCGCGCCGCTGGGCGTCTTGCAAAATTTCCGCGCCGAACTGCTCGTCGACCAGAATGCCGCCTTTGTCTAGGGCCTCGTTCGCTTCCAAAAAGCCCTCGTAGACCACTTGCTTGGCGGCTTTGATCTGAGCGGTCTGCTCGGCACTCAAGGGCGGCTCTAAGCCGAACAGGCCCTGCTCGAACGAACCCCGGTGGTCAAACGGCAGGATGTAAAGGGCGCTGGGATTGGGTTTCATGAGAGCAACGTACACCCCCAGCCCCAGCGCCCGGATGAAGACAAGTCAAAGACGGCTCAATCTGTGCCGTGCGAGATGATTTCTTGGTTGATCTTCGGCTCGTCCACTGCGATGCGGTGACGGAACACGTAATAATTCCAAGCTTGGTAGCCGATAATCAGCGGCAAGAAAATTCCGCCCACGATGGTCATCAGGTACAGCGTGTACGGCTGGCTGGCGGCGTTGCGGATGGTCAGATCGTAGGCCGCGCCGAGAGTAGACGGCAAGACTTTGGGAAACAAACCCAGAAAAACTGTGACCACCGAAAAGACGATGGTGAGGCTGCTCATGGCAAAGCTCAGTCCATCGCGCTTGAGGCGCAGAGAAAGCCAGATACCGGCCAAGGTCAGCGCCGCCAGCGCAGGCAAGACCCAGTTGCTGAGGCCAAAGCTTCTGAACAGTTCCTCGCGCACGTAGCCGAGGTAGACAAAGCCCAGCACCGCGACGGTGGCAAATGCGCCCCAGAACAGTGCCGCCGAGCGGGCGCGGGCGTGAAGTCCGCTCTGGGTGTCCAGGCGCAGCAGCAAAAAGGTTGCCCCATGCAGCATAAACAGCAGCGTGGTGGTCAGGCCGCCGAACAGGGTAAAGGGGGTGATGTAACTGGTCAGCGTGCCTTGATAAACGCCCGCCTGACCGATTGGAAGGCCCTGCACCAGCGCCGCCATGATCAGCCCCCAGGCAAACGCCGGAATAAAACTGCCGATAAAACTGGTCACGTCCCAGAAGACGCGCCAGTGGCGGTGATCCACCTGCGCCCGGAACTCGAAAGCCACTCCGCGTCCGATCAGGGCCAGCAAAATCAGGGTGAAAAGTGGATAGAGGCCGGTCAGGAGTGCGCCGTACCACAGCGGGAAGGTGGCAAAAATCGCGCCCGCCGCCAAAATGACCCAGACTTCGTTGCCGTCCCAAAACGGGCCGATGGTGTTGATCAGCGCCTTGCGTTCGCGCTCGTTGCGGGCCAGAAAGGGGCGCAGCAAATCCACGCCGAAGTCGAAGCCTTCAAGGAAAAAGTAAATGGCAAAGCAGGCCGTGACGATCCAAAACCAAAGTGCGGCGTAGTCCATTGGGGGAGTCCTCCAGAGTGTGTGGGAAGGTGGAAAGGCAACCGCTGGCGCTCACTTCTCCCAACTTCTCGCAGCGAGAGAGGGGGTGGTGAGCAGTGCGAATCCCTCAGCTCCCCTTCAATTTCACCGGATCAGATCCCAGCGTGTAATCCGGCGCGGGCACGCTGGCCAGTTCGGTGTCGGGCGGGTGCATTCCGGCGCGGGCGGTGCGGGTCAGCAAGAAGACGTCTAGGCCGATCAGCAGCAGGTAAATAATCCAGAAGGCGACCAAACTGGCGATCACGTAGGCCACCGGCAGCGGACTCACCGCGTCTTTGGTAAGCAGCAACCCCTGAACCACCCAGGGTTGCCGCCCGATTTCGGTGGTGACAAAGCCCGAAAAGTTGGCGAGGTGCGGCACCAGCGGCATGATCAGCAGGAAGATCAGGTAACCTTTGGCAGTTTCCAGCTTGCCTTTTCGCCACAGCCACAGCCCCCACAGCGCCGTCAATAGCATGATTCCGCCGAGGCCCACCATGATCCGGAAGGCCCAGTAGACCGGCCAAACAGGAGGAATGTAATTGCCAGGGCCGTACATTTTGACCATCTCGGCTTGGAGCTCGTTCATGCCCTGCGCCTTTTGGTAGAGGTTGTCGAAGGCCAAGAATGAACCAAGGTACGGGACTTCCAGCGAGAACAAATTGCGGTTTTGGGCGTTGCTGGGCAGAGCGATCAGGCTTTCGGGCATACTGCCGCCTTCCGGCGTGTCCCACAGGGCGCTGAAGGCCGCGTACTTCATCGGCTGATCGCGCACGGCGCTTTGGCCCTGAATATGTCCGCTGGCCACCACGCCCAAACTGCCCAGCGTCGCCAGCACCAGAGCGAGGTGCAGACCCGTTTTGAAGAGGGGAATTTCGTGCTTGCGCCGCAGGTGGTAACCGCTGACGGCCATCACGAAAAAGGCCGCCACGGTCAGGCCACCCGCGAAGATGTGCGAGAACCACTGCCAGCCTTTGGGATTGGTCATGACGGCCCAAAACGAGGTCAGCACCGCTTGACCGTTCAGGATTTCGTAGCCGACGGGGTGCTGCATCCAGGCGTTGGCAATGATGATCCAAAACGCGCTGATGGCGGTGCCGATGGCCACCAACCAGATAAAACTCAGGTTGAGCCAGCTCGGCAAGCGGTCTTTGCCGAACCACCACAAACCGAGGAAGGTACTCTCCAGAAAAAAGGCCATCAGCACTTCTAACGCCAGCGGCACGCCGAAAATGTTGCCGACGAAGTTGGAAAAGACCTGCCAGTTCATGCCGAACTGAAATTCCTGCACGATGCCGGTGACGACGCCCACCACAAAATTGATGAAAAACAGGTGACCGAAAAAGCGGGTCAGCCGCTCGAGGTCATCACTTTTGCGGACGAAAGCCAGCGTTTGCAGCAGCGCGATAAAAACGGCAAAGCCCACTGTGAACGGCACGAAGAAAAAGTGGAAAATACTGGTGGTGGCAAACTGAAAGCGCGAGAGTTCAAGGGTGCTAAAGTCCATGTGGCAGCTCCGTGAGGGTTCCTTGATGCAGGCGGCAAAGGGTGTCGGCAAGGGAAAGCGGCGCGGTGTGGTGGGTGGCAAAAATCAGGGTGCGCCCGGCTCGGCGGCGCTGAATAGCCGCGACCGCCAAGTTTTCAGAAACGGGGTCGAGGTGTGCGGTGGGCTCATCCAGAATCAGCACGGCTGACGGCCTCAGCAGAGCGCGGGCCAGTGCCACACGCTGCTGCTCGCCGCCGCTGAGCTTTGCGCCGCCCTCACCGATCCAAGCGTTGAAGTTCAGGTGGCTGAGGCCGAGTTCGTCCAGCCGCTCGCGCAATTCGGCGTCGCTGGCGGTCGGCAAGGCGAGGCGCAAATTGGCCGCTACAGTGCCGTCGATCAGCGCCGCGTCTTGGTCGAGGATGCTCAGCTGGCTGCGCCACGCGGCCGGGTCAAGCTGGGTCAGCGGAGTGCCGCCCACGCTGATCTGACCCGAAGCGGGGTCGAGGTCGCGGGCCAGCAAACGCAGCAAAGTGGTTTTGCCCGCCCCGCTTTCTCCGATGATGGCGGTGGCTGAGCCGTGCGGGAAGGAGTGGGTGAGGCGCGACGGGTCACTGGAAAACAGCGCTACGTCGTGCAGCGTGAGGGCCAACTGCGCTGGCAGGCTGGCCGGATGCGCGGGCGGCGTCACCCTCGGCCTCAGCGCTTGCAACTCAGCCAAGCGCTCCGCTGCGCCGAGGCCTTCTGCGCGGGCGGCGGGCAGGGCGCTGAGCACGGCAGCAGCGTCAAAAGCGGCCACCACGCCTAGAGCGGCGGCGGCCAGCCACGCGGCGGCGAGGTCGCCCGCTTGCACCAAGCCGCCCAAGCGCCAAATCAGTAGGGTCAGCGCCAGCACCGCCAGGCCTTCGCGGGCAAAATTCAGGCGGGCGGGTAGGGCGGCCAGTCGGGCTTCCACCTCGGTCAATTCGGCTTGAATGGGTGCGAGGCGGGCGCGGGCTGCTTGCGGGGCCAGTTCGCCGCCGAAGCTGCTGAGGGCCAGCAAGGTTCCGGCATGTTGGCCGTCCAATTCGGCGCGGGTGCCCGCCAGTTGGGCAGCTTGGCGGCTCAGGCGAACGGGGAAGTAAGCGGCCAGCAACAGGAGTGGCCCCACCAGCAGCGCCGACAAGGGATCGAGCAGTGCCAAGCCCAGTGTCAGTAGAGTTGCCAAGCCCAGATACGTCCACAGCGGCAGATCGGCCCGCAAAGTTTCAAAGGTCAGGGCGTCCACGTCGGCCCCGGCCCGCAGCAGGAACGCACCCTGACCGTGCTGGGCGGGCAGTTCGCGGCCCAGCGGCGCGAGGCGGACATACAACTGAGCGCGGAGCACTTGCGCCTGCGTCAGCGCCGCGCCGTGTGAGAGCAGCCGCTCGGCGTAGCGCAGCCCGCTGCGGCCCATCCCGAAGGCCCGCACGCCAGTTGTCAGCACGCCGAGGGCCAGCAAGGTTTCGGGATGCTGGGAGGCCCGAACGAGCAACGCGCCGCCCGTCGCGGTGAGGCCAAAGGCGCAGAGGGCCGCCAGCAGCGCCAGAAAGAGGGGAAAAGCGTAGCGTTTCATGACTGCTGCTCCAGCCTGCCGCCGGCCACCCGGTACACGGCGAATCCGTCGGGGACATGGCGGTGGGTAACGAGCAGCAGCGTTTTGCCCGCGAATAAAACGTCCAACTGGCCCAAGACTTCACGCTCCGAGAGGGGGTCGAGGTGAGCGGTGGGTTCGTCCAGCAAAATGAGATCGGCGTCGCTCAGCGCGGCGCGGGCGAGAGCGAGGCGGGCACGTTCGCCGCCGCTGAGCGGGTGGCCGTCTTCGGTGATGCGGGTGTGAGGAGAAGCGGTGAGGCCGACCAAGTTGAGAACGGTTTGGACGCGTTCGGGTTTGGCATTCAAATTCTCCAACACCGTCCCTGCCAGAAAACGGGGCCGCTGGCTTACCACCGCACAGTGGGCTTGCCAAGCTGCCGTGTCGAGCTCGGCCAGCGCCACGCCGTTGACTTTGACGCTGCCCACCAAAGTCAAATCCTTGTGCAGGCCGCGCAGCAAAGAGGTTTTTCCGCCGCCGCTCTCCCCCACCAGCGCGGCCCGCCCGCCGGCTGGGAGGCTCAGGTTCACGCCGCTCAGGACTGGGCGTCCGGCCAAACTCAGGCCCACCCCGCGCAGAGTGAGAGCGGGAAGGCCGTCCACCTTCGCCGCGCCGCTCTCCACTTCCGGCGTATCCAGCAGCGCGTACAGTTCGGCGGCGGGAGCTTCGGCGTCCAGCGAGGCGTGCCTGTCGGTGCCGAGTTGCCGCAGCGGGGCGAAGACTTCGGGGACGATCAGCAGCGCGGCCAGCGCGGGCGTAAATGTCCAGCCTCCTTCAAAGAGTCTGACGCCGATGGTCACGGCGATCAGGGCCACACTCATGGTGGCGGCAAAATCCAGCACGAAGCCGGAAAGGAAAGCGGCCCGCAAGACCTTGAGGGTGGCGGCGCGGTGGGTTTCGGCTTCACCCGCCAGCGCCTGAGCCTGCGCCGCCTCTGCGCCGAAAGCCCGCAAGGTCGGCAGCGCCCTGAGCGACCCCGACAGCCGAGCGCCCAGCCGGGTGGTGGCTGTCCAAGCCTGCGTGCTGGCGTCTTGGGCGGCCCAGCCGACCAGCACCAAAAACAAAAGGCACAGCGGCACCGTCAGTGAAACGATCAGGGCGCTGCGCCAGTCGAGCCACCACAGCGCCGCGCCCGCCACCAGCAGGCCCGCCGCCGAGTGGGACGCCTGTGGAAGCCAGCGGGCGTAATAAGCCGAGAGTTTGGGCAGACTTTCGAGCAGGCCCACACTGCTTCTGGCTTCACCCAAATCGGAGAGCGCCGAGGGGCCGAGCGCCAGCAACTTGAAGCTGGCCCGCTGGCGCAAGTCGCCCACAATCTGCGCCGAGCGGCGGGCGTTTCCGGCTTCGCGCAGGGCATTCAGGCCCGCCCGCAGCAGCAGTAGGCCGGCTGTGACGGGCAGCCACCAAGCCGCGAGCGGTTGCCCACTTGCTTGCCCAGCCGTTTGACCAAAGGCCAAGCCGCCGATCACCCGCGCCAGCAATAGCCACGCGCCGACGCCCAGCAGCGCTCCCACCACGCTGAGCACAGTGGAGAACAGCAGCAGGCCGCGCACGCCTGTTTCCCGGCTCAGTCGGCGGGTCGGCGGCGGCGCGAAGCGGGCGGGCGTTTGGGACTGAACGGCGGAAACAGCAGTGGTCATGAAAAGCGCCACCTCCTTGCGTTGTGAGCGGTAGGAAACGGGACAAGAGGCAGGGCGTTGACTGAGGCTCACTGCCCATAAGGCAGACAAGCAAGCGGCGCTGCGCCAGACCACAAGTGAGAACACCCTGCTCCAGCAGGAAAATAGCTTCCTTGAACAGCTTCCCACTCCGGCTTGGACGGCCCATCCGCCTCTGTCCGCATCCTGCACCACTCCTCTGCTCCGCTCAAGGCAAAGCGTCCCGCCGACGCATCTGAAGTTTGCCTTTGGACGCTCCACATAAAGCAGCCGGGTTCTATTTGCGCGTGACCCAGAGTGTTTATCTTGAGTGCGATCAGAGGAGCCACATGACCGAAAAAATTCGCAGGGACAACGTAATTCAGGGCGCGGTGGACGAAGGCGGCCTGCAGACCAAGAGCGATATCCACAGCGGAGAGACGCCGCTGCCGCACTTTTACGGCACAGCAGGTCAACCTGACGCCGGCCCGCTCAGAGGCCGCTCCCCTAAAAACAACGCAGCAGTCAGCCTTAAGATCGACGGCGGGGCCTTTACCGGTCAGGCGGGCGAACTGCTGATCGACGCCATCAACCGCGCCCAGATCGAAGTGGCGCAGGTCTGCTACCATCCGCAACTCGGCAGCATTCAAACGTGCGACACCTGCATCGTGGAGGTGGACGGCCAACTCGTCCGCGCCTGCGCCACCCCCGTCCGTGACGGCCTGACGGTTCGCACCCAGACCAACGCCGCCAGAGCCGCCCAGCGCGAGGGCATGGACAGAATTCTGGCCAACCACGACCTCTACTGCACCATTTGCGACAACAACAACGGCAACTGCACCGTTCACAACACCGTGGAGCTGCTGGACATCAAACATCAGGCCCGGCCTTACCAGCCCAAGCCGTACGAACAAGACTGGAGCAATCCCTTTTACCGCTACGACCCCGACCAGTGCATCTTGTGCGGGCGCTGCGTGGAAGCCTGCCAGAACCTGCAAGTCAACGAAACTTTGAGCATCAACTGGGAAGACGACAATCCCCGCGTGCTGTGGGACGGCGGCAAACCGATTGGCGATTCGAGCTGCGTGAGCTGCGGCCACTGCGTGTCGGTGTGCCCCTGCAACGCGCTGATGGAAACCTCAATGGTGCATCAAGCGGGCGTGTTCACCGGCATTCCGCTGACGGTGTTTGACGCGGCGGTGGGCGTGGTCAAGGGCAGCGAGAGCAGCACCGGCTACGGCCCGATTTTCAAGATCTCGGAAATCGAATCGTCGGTTCGCGAAGGCTACATCAACCGCACCAAAACCGTCTGCACTTACTGCGGCGTCGGCTGCTCGTTCGACGTCTGGACCAAAGACCGCCAGATTCTCAAAGTAGAGCCGCTGCACGGGCACGCCAACGGCGTCTCGACCTGCATCAAGGGCAAGTTCGGCTGGGACTACACCAACAGCCCCGAGCGCCTCAAGACCCCGCTGATCCGCGAGCACGGCGCAGACGGAGCTTATTTCCGCGAAGCCACCTGGGACGAAGCGCTCGATTTGATCGCTTGGCGGATGAACGAAATCAAGGCCCAGCACGGCCCCGACGCGCTGGCGTTCGTGGCGTCCAGCAAAGCCACCAACGAGGAAGCCTACCTGGTGCAGAAGCTGGCCCGCGCCGTGATCGGCACCAACAACGTGGACAACTGCTCACGCTACTGCCAGTCGCCCGCCACCGTGGGCCTGTGGCGCACCGTGGGCTACGGCGGCGACAGCGGCACCATCAAGGACTTGGAAGTGGCGCGGTTGGTCATGACGGTGGGCAGCAACACCACCGAGAGCCACCCGGTGCTGGCGACCCGCATCAAACGCGCCCACAAATTGCACGGCCAGAAACTCATCGTGGCCGATTTGCGCCGGCACGAACTGGCCGAGCGGGCCGACGTGTTTATTCAGCCGCAAGCCGGCACCGATTTCGTGTGGCTCTCGGCGCTCAGCAAACACATTCTCGACACCGGGCGGGCGGCGCAAGCCTTCCTCGATCAGCATGTCAACGGGCTGGACGACTACCGTGACAGCCTCAAAGACTTCACGCTGGAGTTTGCCGAAGCCGAAACCGGGCTGAGTCAGGACACCCTCAGGCAGTTGGCCGACCTATTGGTCGAAGCGTCTGACCAGACCCAAGACGGCGGCGTGTGCATCTGCTGGGCGATGGGCGTCACGCAGCAGATGGGCGGCTCGGAAACCAGCACGGCGATTGCCAATCTGCTGCTGGTTACCGGCAATTACATGCGGCCCGGCACCGGCGCTTACCCGCTGCGCGGCCACAACAACGTGCAGGGAGCTTCCGACTTCGGCGCGATGCCCAATATGTTGCCGGGTTACGAGAAGATCAGCAAGCCCGAAATCATGGCCAAGTGGGAAGCCGGGTGGGGCGTCAAACTCAGCCGCGAGAAGGGACTGGACAACACCCAGATGATCGACGCCATGCTCGACGGGCGGCTGCACTTTCTGTATCTCAACGGTGAAGAGATGGGCCTGACCGACGCCAACACCAACCACGCGCAACACGCCTTTGAGCAGCTGAGCTTCATGGTGGTGCAAGACGTCACCATGTCCGACACCGCCAAGTTTGCCGACGTGGTGCTGCCCGCCTCGCCCGCGCTGGAAAAAGACGGCACGTTCACCAACACCGAGCGCCGGATTCAGCGGCTGTATCAGGCGATTGAGCCGTATGAAAACAGCTTACCCGATTGGGAAATCTTGCAGCTGGTCGCCAACCGCCTCGGTGCGAACTGGAACTACTCGCACCCCGGCGAGATCATGCTGGAAGCCGCTTCGCTGACCGAACTGTTCGCGGGCGTGACCTACGAGCGCTTGGAAGGATACAAGACGCTGTGCTGGCCGGTCAACGCCGACGGCAGCGACACCCCACTGCTGTACACCGACAAGTTTCACAGCGAAGACGGCAAGGCGATTCTTTATCCAGCGGTCTATCAGCCGCGTGTCCACGCCCCGACTGAGGACTATGATTTGCACCTCAACACGGGCCGGATGCTGGAGCACTTCCACGAAGGCAACATGACCTTTCACGTGCCTGGGATTGCCGCGCAGGTGCCGGACGGCTTTGTGGAAGTCAGCCCTGAACTGGCCGCCGAGCGCAGGATCAAGGACGGCAGCGCCGTGCGGCTGGTGTCCAGCGTGGGCGCGGTGCGGCTGCGGGCGCTGGTGACAGACCGGGTAAAAGGCAAGGAAGTCTACGTGCCGCTGAACATCCGCAACGCCGTAGACGCCGTCAACCGCCTGACCGGAGCCAATAAAGACACCAACACCAACACGCCCGCCTACAAAGACACCTCGGTACGAATGGAGGTGCTGGGCGAAGACTGTGCCACGCCGCTGCCGAAGAGCAATCACCGTTACTATAAAGCCACTCCGCAAAAGGGTGTGGAAGTTCAGCGCAAATGGGCGCGGCCCGATTACGCTTTTCCTGGCAGCAGTTTGCCGCTGGTGGGCGACAGCTTGAATGCGCGGGCAGACCGGCTGGGAGGGGACGACTAGAGCTTATTCGCGCTGGTCACTCGCTCCCTCTGTCCCAGCTTGGCAGCAGAGGGGGCAGTGAGCGCCAGCAGTCGCTCCTCCTCTCTTTCCACTGAGGTCTTTCCTACTGAGGTACATTCCCAATGGCCAAATACATCCAGTACACCCCCAAACCCAAGACTTCACAAGAACACTACGCCGACGCTGAGTTCGAGAGCGCCGAGGCCCGCACCGAGTCGCTCAAGCTGCTGCGCGAACTGCACGAAGCGGGCGTGCTGGACGTGCTGAGTAAATTGGTGCGCGGCGGCGAGGGCCTGACGTCCGCCATCTTTCACACGCTCAGCGATGAGGGCAGCCTCAAAGCCATCCGCAACGTCACCGAACTCGGCAAAACGCTGGGGTCGCTCGATCCGCAAGCGGTGGGCCAGCTCGGCGCTGTGCTCAATGCTGGGGTCAACGAAGGCGCTCGCAGCGTGGCGCAGGGCAAAGGCGTGGGCCTGACCGATCTGCTCAAATTGCTGAACGATAAAGACGTGCAACTAGCGCTGGGCGCAGTGTTCGGCCTGCTCAAGGGCGCGGGCAGAGCGCTCAGGGAAGCGCGGGGCGACACCACCAACACGCCAAATCAGGGCGAGTTTGACCGCCACGACCAGATTCAGCCGACGCCCAACGCGCCCAAGCGCCCGACCAAGCCCGTTCGCAGCAAGCCGGTTTCCAGCAAGTAACTGTGCCGAACCAGACCACCCAATATCCGGTTGGGGCTTACCGAGACGCCGAGTTCAGTGCCCTGACCGACGTGTTGGCCATCGAGGAGCCGCTGGAACTGCGCGTTGACGCTGATCCGGCGTTTACCCTCAGCTTGATGATGAGGACGCCCGGCCATGACCGCGAGTTGGTGACGGGTTGGCTGTGGGCCGAGGGGCTGCTGGACGCGGTGGACGCGCTGGAACTCAACCCAGACACCCCCAATGTAATTGCCCTGCGCGGCGACGTGGGGCGGCTGCGCGGCGCGGCGCGGGCAAGTTTTACCTCGGCGGCGTGCGGCGTGTGCGGGTCGGGCAGCGTGGAGCGGCTGAGCATTCGGGCTGAGCCCGTCATCTGGACCCCGCCGCCGCTGACCCCCCAACTGATTTTGGACTTGCCGGAACGCCTCCGAGCAGCTCAGACCGGCTTTAACGCCACCGGCGGCCTGCATGCAGCGGGCCTTTTTAGCGCGGGAGGCGAACTGCTGTGCGCTTACGAGGATGTGGGCCGCCACAATGCCACCGACAAAGTGGTGGGCTGGGCGGCCCTGCGCGGTGAGCTGCCGCTGTCCGACCGGATTCTAGTGACCAGCAGCCGGGCAGGCTTTGAAATCGTGCAGAAAGCGGCGCTGGCAGGCGTGGCCGTGGTGGTCACGGTGGGGGCGGCCAGCAGCCTCGCTGCCGACACCGCCGCCGCGCTGAACCTGAGCTTGCTGGGCTTCGTGCGCGGGGAGCGCTTCAATGTGTACGCGGGTGGGGAGCGGGTGCAAAAGATTGAGTAAGCGTTGATTGACCCGCGCTAAATCTCAATTTCTTCCGGCGCTTTATGCTTGTGCCGCCACCACACCACGCCCGCCACCACCACCGCCGCGCCGATCAAATACGGCAAGGCCTGACCTTGCAGCCGCTCAAACTGCTCCAGAATGCTGGGGCCGAATCTCCAGATCAGGGTTTGCCATACGCCGACATGCAGCGCCGCGCCCAGCGCACTGAAAGCCAGGTAAGCGGGCCAAGCGTAGTGCGAGGCTCCGGCATAAAGCGTTACCGGCGTTCTGAGCGAACCGATGGTGCGGCTGACCACCACCAGGAGGCCGCCGTAACGGTTCATCAAGCGGGCCGTCCGGCGGCTGTGGGCGAGGCGTTGCCAGCTCAGGGGCAAGCGCGTCAACAGTGAGGCGGCGAGGCGGTAGCCTGCCAAGCTCCCCAACCAGTTGCCCAACGTGCCCGACAGCAGCGCTTCCCAGAGCGTGGTCTGTCCGGCGTGAATGGACTCGGACAAAGCCAGCATCGGCAAAAAACCCGGAATGCCCGGAATGCCCATGCCTTCCAAAAACATCAGCGTAAAGCTGGAAAAGTGCAGCCAAAATGGATTAAGAGAATCGAGCCAAGCCAACACTTGCCAGAGCATAAAGCAAGCAGATGGGCAGGAGATGCGGAGCGCTCACTGCCGAACCTACTGACCCAAAATGAAGCTGCGCACCGCCGTCACGATTCGCGCTTCGGTGTCTACGCGGCTGGCGGTGGGCGTGCCGTCGCCCGCTTGAGCACCGTAGCGGCCAAAGAAGGCGTGGACGGCTCCGGGCAAGCGCACCAGTTGAGTGTATGCCGGCAAGCGTTTGAGGCCGTCTTCCACCTTGGCGGGCAGGCTGAGTCCATCGTTTTCAGCCAGCAAGTCCAGCACCCGCAGTTTCTGGCCGCGCAGAGTCACGTTGTCGGCAGGATAAGAGCCCATCAAAATCAAACCGGAGATACGCCCCTGATGGCTTTCCAAGTACTGCGCCGCCGTCACGCCGCCGAGGCTGTGGCCCGCCAAATACACCGGCTCGCTGGAGGGCAGCGCGGCCAGTACTTCGTCGGCGCGGGTGGGCGCAAAAAAGGCCAAGTCTTGCGGAAAGCCCACGATCACGGTTTGAATGCCCGAAGGAGCCAGCGCTTCACCCAGCCAGCGGTAAGCCTCCGGTTTGACTTTGCCGCCGGAGTAGTAGATCAGGGTGGCTTTGCGCTCGCCCACAGCAGGCACGGTCACGGCGTTGTTGAGGGTGACCGACTGCGTAGAACTGATAACGGCGGTTTGCTGCTGGGCAGCGGGAGCGCAGGCCGCCAAAATCAGCGACGACGAGAGCAGCAAGATCAATTTTAAGTTTTGCCCTTTGAGCGGTGTCATGGCTGTCAGCATGACGCTTCGGCGCTGCACTTGCCGCGCATAAAGTTTGGGTAAAGGTCTAAAAGCATCACTTCAGACAGCTGACCAGTGGGCTTAGACCCTACAACTCTGTCAGGAACAAACCACCAAAGCTCCACAAGTAAACCCGCTCAATTCCCGAGTTCCTGCAAGGCAAGGAGAGTCCAACATGATGAAATCCAAGATGACCGCATTGATCGCCGCCGCCCTGACGCTCAGCGTTTCCGCTTCCGCGCAAATGACCGACGCTTACGTGCGCGTTGTTCACGCCGTGGCCGACGCACCTGCTGTGGACGTCTACGTGGACGGCACCAAAACCGTCTCCAACGCGCCCTTCAAGGCCGTCACACCATACGGGAACGTCCCCGCAGGCAGCCACACCGTCAAAATCACGGCGGCTGGCGACGCCAACACCGTCGTCTTCGACGGCAAGGTCGATCTCACCGCAGGCACGTATTACACCGTCGCGGCCGTCGGCTACCTCGCCAACCTTAAGCCGAAAATCTTTACGGCCACTTCGCTCAACACCGATCCGGGCAAGGCGCAAGTCAATGTCTACCACCTCTCGCCCGACGGCCCCCGCGTGCAGGCGCTGGCCGTCGACATGAACAATACGGCGTTGCTGCCCAAAGGTCTCGCCTACGGCAACATGGGAACGCTGAATGTCGCGCCGATGGCCGTCAACCTCAACATCGTGCCGTTCGGCGCAACCCAGCCGGTGGTCAAAAACGTGACTGGCCTGAGCATCGCGGGCGGCAAAACCTACAGCCTGTTTGCGCTCGGCACTTTGGCCGGCAAGAGCTTTGACGTGGTGGCTACTGAAGACAAGCTGGAGATGGGCAGCATGGGCGGCAAATAAAGATCATTCAAAAAAGTTCAGCCGCTGATTGAGTTCAGGGCGAACCCATAACAAGAAGGGACGGCGGAGAGGCGAGTAGGAAAGTCTGATCCGCCGTTCTTCGCACGCTGTTGTTACTCGTCTTGGCCCAGTTGCCGCTTCTGGTTTTGGCTTCGCCGGCTTTGTGAATCACCTTAAAGTTTGTATAAAGGGTAAAAGCAGGGCATCCAACATCTGAACAGGGTCTCTTTGGCATACAACTCAGTGAAGCAGCAAGATACGTTCAAACAGCAATACCAAGGAGAGTACAAGATGACGAAATCCAAAATGACCGCCATGATCGCCGCCGCACTGACCCTCAGCGTTTCCGCCTCCGCCCAAAACATGGGCATGAAAGACGCTTACGTGCGCGTCGTTCACGCCGTCTCGGACGCGCCCGCCGTGGACGTCTACGTGGACGGCACCCGCACCGTTTCCAACGCGCCTTTCAAAGCTGTGACCGCCTACGGCGAAGTCCCCGCCGGAATGCACAAAGTCATGATCACGGCAGCAGGCAACATGAAAGCGGTGGTCTTCAGCGGCAGCGTCAACCTCAAGGCGGGCGTCTACTACACCGTCGCGGCGTCGGGCTACCTCAAGAAAGTCACGCCAATTATTTTCTACACCAGCGGCCTGAATAAGAACAAAGGCAAAGCCGAAATCACCGTCTACCACCTTGCTCCCGACGCTCCTGCAGTGCAGGCCATCGCGGTGGACATGAACAAAGCTGGCCTATTCAAGACCCCCCTCAAGTACGGCTATGACCGCACCCTGCTGGTCAACCCGATGGGCGTCAACCTCGACATCGTGCCGTTCGGCAAAATGTCACCCGTGGTCAAGAATATCTCGGGCATCAGCGTAGCGGGCGGCAAAACCTACAGCTTGTTCGCGGTGGGCACCCTCAAGAACAAGAACTTTGACGTGATCGTCGCCGAAGACAAGCTGGAAATGGGCAGCATGGGCAAGAAGTAAGCCGCTTCCCAACTGAACTGAATTTGATTGATCCTTTAGGCGCGTGGCTTCCTGAGCTGCGCGTCTTTTTTGAATTGACCTAACTTCCTGAGAAAGGAGGAGAAACCAGCCCATGTCAAACCCTGAGTCCAATCTTCAAAATGGAAAACAAAATAAGAATGCCCCGGCGCAACATTTTTGGTGGCGACTTTTGAGAGCGTGGATCGCCGCCGTGCTGCTGAGCGTGATCGGCTACGCGGCCCTGGTCTGGGCAGGTCTGGCCTATCCGCCGATTGCCTTATTCGGCGTGCTGACGCAGGCGCTGGGCGTGCCCGCCGTGTTTCAGTTTCTGCACAAGCTGTTGGGCCTCGGCCAAGACGCCAAGTTGCTGGCCTTCAGCGGGGTGGCGGTGCTGTGGCTGGGCGGTTTGAGCTTACTGGGCGCAGTGAGTGTGCCGTGGGCCGCCGCCGGAATGCTGGCGCTGCTGTGCATCGTGGGGCTGGGTTCACTGGGCTGGTGGCTGCCGCTGCTCTACGGCCTGGTGTTCTGGGCGCTGCTGGAAGGCGTGAACCGGCTGCTAACATTTGGGCCGGGCGGGGAGAGGCTGCAAGGCGTGACCACTCCTACCGATACGGCCCGCCGCTTGACGACACTGGGCCTCGCGGCTGGAGGAGCGGTGGTGGCGGGCGGGGGCCTCAGCGCTCTGCTCAAGCAAGGCAGCGCAGACACCACCGCTGCCGCTCCCGTGCCGGGTCAGCCGCTGCCGTTTGGCGTGACGCCGGTGGAGCAGTTTTACTACGTCTCCAAAAACCTAGAAGCCTTCGATCCTCGCCTGAGCGCCGAAAAGTGGAGCCTGACGGTGAGCGGATTGGTGCAGACGCCCAAGACTTACCGTTTGGCTGACCTCAAGCAGTTCGCCCCCGTGACCAGCGAGCGCACCCTGTCGTGCATCTCCAACCCCGTCGGCGGGCCGCTGATCTCCAACGGAATCTGGGGCGGCTTCCGGCTCACCGACTTGCTGCGCGACGTGGGTATCCAGAAAGAAGCCCGCTTCGTGCTGTGGAAGGCCGCCGACGGCTACACCGAGTCGTTGCCGCTGGGCGAAGCGCTCGACCCGGAAAACCTGCTCATCACACAGCTCAACGGCGAAGCGCTCAACGCCAAGCACGGCTTCCCGCTGCGGGTGCTGATTCCCGGCCGGTACGGCATGAAGCAGCCGAGGTGGATCACCAACATTACGCTGAGCGCCGAAGATCAGCCGGGATACTGGGTCAAGCGCGATTGGTCGAAAGCGGCGCGGGTGGAACTGATGAGCCGCATCGACCAGCCGCCAGAAATTGACCCAGTCGTCAAAGCAGGTCGGCAGACTTTTATTCGGGGCGTGGCCTTTTTTAGCCAGCCGATCACCAAGGTAGAAGTCAGCACCGACGGCGAAAAGACCTGGCGCGAAGCTGAACTCGTCAGGCCGCGCAGCATTTATGCCTGGACACCCTGGCAACTGGCCTGGACGCCGGAAGCGGGCCAATACACTCTGGCAGTGCGGGCTTATTCAGGCGACACCGTTCAGAAAAAAGCAGACAAAGACGCCCTGCCCGAAGGTGCGACCGGCTACCACCGCTTTGAAGTGAAGGTAAGTTGAACAGTGCGTTCATTGTAAAGTTGAAATTTTTCACAAAATGAACCGAATCGGTAAGACAGAGCAAAAGCGGGCCTTCATTTGTATGGTATGAGTCTTCGCTTTTAAGAAATTCATAAACGTGCTCTTCCCCCAAAAGACTTAAGAAGAATGAACAGCAAAGCAGTACAAACCCCCAAAACTTGATACTTCTCTCATCAGGGGCGTCTCGGCGCACCGCAAACTGTAAGCCATGAAACATCTAATTTTCCCCACCGTTGCACAAGCCGACGCCTTCGTGGCCGACCTCCGTTCTCAGAACCTGATTCAGCCGGAAATGGGCCAGACTTCGGTCAACCGCACCAGCAGCATGACCAACTCGGCTGCTAGCACTGCTCCCCTGACCGGCATCACCGACCCCACACTGGACGCCGGCGGTACGCCTGAAGACGCAGGCGAAGGCGCAGTCAAGGGCACCGGCGTCGGTTTGATCGCGGGCGCAGTCGCGGGCGTCATCGCCACGGCCACCACCGTAGCAACGGGCGGCCTCGCGTTGCCGGTTATTTTGGGCATGGCGGCGCTGGGTTCGGGCGTCGGTGCAGGTGTGGGAGCCATCGGCGGCGCGGCGGGCGTTGACGAAACCGGCGGCAGAATGTACGACGACAACTACCACGTCAGCGACGAGCACTACACCCAAATGAGCAGCACCATGGACGCCGGTGGCCGCGCTATCGCCGTCGAGGATTCGGTGCCGATGGACGCGCTCAAAGCCACTGCCGACCGCCACGGCGGACAGTTCGTCAACTAAGCAACAAACAAATAACATCCAAAAAACCGCGAGCGCTTCTCAAAGGCTTGCGGTTTTTCGTTGGAACTGACCTGCTTAAGATTGAGCCGCCGCGTATTCGAAATAGGCGTTGACTTGCGGAATGACAAACAAACTCAGGGCGCTCAGGAATTGCAGAGCGCCGATCAGTGCCACGAAAGCGCCCAGACCGCCGCCGAAACTCAGGCCAGCGATCAGGGCGCTCACCGCGTTGAGCAGCAGCAGCAACGCCAAGACCACCCGCGCCCAGATTTTGCCGTTGTAGACTGCCCAGCACAACCCCACCAGCAGGGCAAAGCTCAGCAGCAAGCCGAAACTAAAGCCGCCGTACCTCAGGGTATTGGTGATGACTCTCAGGAGATTGATACCGATAATCAGTATCAGCAGGCCGGACACCACGCGGAAACCGGCCCGAATACTTTCAGCAGTCGCATTCATGAGTCAATTCTAATGAAAAGCTGAAATGAAACTGCACACCCTATGGGGGCTGGTGTTCCTGACTTTATACGCGCACCGTGACGCGTGCGCCGTCGTCTTCCAAGTGGATGGAGTCGATGAAGCGCACTACGCGGGTGGCGTACCCCATCACCAGCGTATGCGTCCGCGCTCCGCCGCCGAAGCGCCGCACGCCGCTGAGCAGTTCGCCGTGCGTGATGCCGGTGCCGGAAAAGACGATTTGTTTGCCGGGAGCGAGTTCATCGGTTTTGTAGACCCGCCCTTCCTCGACGCCCATCAATTTGAAGCGCTCCCGTTGCTCTTCGTTTTCGGCGATCAAGCGGCCCTGAATCTCTGCGCCGAGGCACTTCATGGCCGCCGCCGTGATGACACCCTCGGGTGCGCCGCCCGATCCCATCAGCGCGTGAACGCCGGTGCCGCGCACGCCCACCGCGAGGCTGGCGATCACGTCGCCGTCGGTGATCAAGTTGACTCTCGCGCCCGCCTGCCGCACCCGCGCGATCAGGTCGGTGTGGCGCTCGCGGTCAAGGATGCTGATCAGCAAGTCGCCGGGCTTGCGGCTGAGCGCTTGGGCCAGCGCGGCGATGTTGGCTTCCACCGGCCAGTCGAGGTGAACGCGGCCAGCCGCAGGCGGCGGCACCACCAGCTTTTCCATGTAGCAGTCGGGAGCCTGCATCAGGCCGCCTTTTTCACTGAGCGCAATCACGGCTAGGCCGTTGGGCAGTCCTTTGGCAGTCACTTCGGTGCCTTCCACCGGGTCAACCGCGATGTCTACCTGATAATGGCCGCTGCCCAACATTTCGCCGATATACAACATCGGGGCTTCGTCCATTTCCCCTTCACCGATCACCACTTCGCCCTGAATATCCATTTCGTTCAGCACGTCGCGCATGGCCTCAGTGCCCGCGCCGTCCACGGCGTTTTTGTCGCCCATTCCGACAAATCGGCTCGCCGCCAACGCCGCCGCTTCGGTGACGCGGGCAGTTTCGAGGACGAGGGCGTGTTCTAAGTCAGACTTTCGGCGGAGGGGTGTCATGCCTCACACCGTAACATAACCTTAGACGGCTAAGAAATGGGAGCGCTTCCATGTTTAGCCTCAGAAAAATAGGCCTTTACTCAACAAAAAGCCGCCCACTCCAAGTCAGGCGGCTCTTTGATTCCAACTTCAGCGAACCACGATATTAATAATCCGCCCCGCCACGTACACTTCCTTGACCAACTGCTTGCCTTCCAAATGCTTGGCGATGTCGGGGTTGGCGCGGGCGGCAGCGAGGGCTTCTTCTTGGGTGGCCGTCTTAGAAATCTCCACTTCGCCGCGCACTTTACCGCTGACCTGCACGCCGATGACGATACTGTCGCGTACGGCTGCCGTCTCGTCTACAGCGGGCCAAGTTTGTAAGTGAACGCTCTGGGCGTTGCCCCGTTCACGCCAGATTTCTTCGGCAATGTGCGGCACCAACGGAGCCAACATCAAGTTGAACAGATTCAGCGCTTCGTTCCAAGCGGGCGTGTGGGCCACGGGCGAGCGCTTGGCCTTCACCAAGGTATTGGTCAGTTCCATCAGCGAGGCCACGATGGTGTTGAAGCTCAGGCGCTCAAAGTCAGCGGTGATTTTTTTCAAGGTGCTGTGAACGGCGTAGCGCAAATCATGCTCGCTGACATTTTCGGCGGGGCCACTAATCGCGTCGAAATACAGCGACCAGACGCGGCCCAACCACTTGGCGGGGCCGTTGATGCCGCTGGGATCCCAGGGGCCGCCGACTTCCCAAGGCGCAATAAACGCCAAGTAAGTTCGCACCACGTCCGCGCCGTATTCGCGCACCAAGTCGTCAGGGTCGATCACATTGCCCCGGCTCTTGGACATTTTTTCGTTGTCCGGCCCCAAAATGATGCCCTGATTTCGCAGCACCTTGAACGGCTCGGAGATGGTTGTCAAGTTCATGTCGCGGGCCACTTTTGTCCAGAAGCGGCTGTACAGGAGGTGCAAAATGGCGTGTTCGATGCCGCCGGTATACAGGTCAATCGGCATCAACTTGTCGGCCAACGTGGGGTTCCAGGGGCCTTCGTCAAAGTGCGGCGAGGTGAAGCGGTACATATACCAACTGGAATCGACGAAGGTGTCCATGGTATCGGTGTCGCGCTCGGCAGGGCCGCCACACACCGGACAAGTCGCCTTGCGGAACTCGGCGTCTTGTTTCAGCGGGCTCTGACCGTTGGGCATAAATTGCACGTTGTCGGGCAGCAACACGGGCAACTGATCCGCTGGAACGGCCTGAGCGCCGTGTTCGGGGCAATAGACAATCGGAATCGGCGTGCCCCAGTAGCGCTGACGGCTGACCAGCCAGTCGCGCAGGCGGAAAGTGGTTTTGGCCTTGGCAATGCCGCGCTCCTCCAGCTTGCCGATGATGGTTTCGATGCTGGCTTTTCCGCCGATCAAGCCGTCAAATTCACCGCTGTTGACGATCAAGCCTTCACCGCTGTACGCCTCGTCGCCGGTGATATCCAAGGGCTCACCCCCTTCGGGACGGATGACTTCCACAATGTCCAAACCAAACTTTTTGGCAAACTCAAAATCGCGCTCGTCGTGAGCAGGCACGGCCATGATGCTGCCGGTGCCGTAGCTGACCAGCACGTAATCGGCCACCCAAATGGGAATCTGATGCCCACCAACCGGGTGGGTGGCAAAGCTGCCGGTAAATACTCCGGTTTTGTCGGTGCTCTGCTGGCGCTCCACATCGGTTTTGCCGCCTGCCACTTCCAAGTAGGCCTTGACCGTCTCGGCTTGGTCAGGGGTGGTCAACTCGGCAACTTTGGCGTGTTCGGGGGCCAACACCAAGAAGGTCGCGCCCATCAGGGTATCGGGGCGGGTGGTGAAGACGGTTTCCGGGCCTACGGGCGTGTCGAACACCACTTCTGCGCCTACCGACTTGCCGATCCAGTGGGTTTGCATAGCGCGAACCCGTTCGGGCATGTCGGTGCCGCCAAAGTCCAGCAGTTCGTCGGCGTAGTCGGTGATTTTCAAATACCACTGGCTCAAGTTGCGCCGCTCGACCTGTGTGCCGCAGCGCTCGCACTTGCCGCCCACGACCTGCTCGTTGGCCAGTACCGTCTGATCTTTGGGACACCAGTTGACCAATCCGCCCTTCTTGTACGCCAAGCCGCGCTTGAACATCTCGGCAAAAAACCACTGATTCCAGCGGTAATACTCCGGGTCGGAAGTGGCGAACTTGCGGCTCCAATCAATCATGGTGCCCATCCGCTGAAACTGGCCGGTCATGTATTCGATGTTGGAATATGTCCACTGGCGCGGATCGACATTGTTCTTGATAGCAGCGTTTTCGGCAGGCAAGCCAAACGAATCAAAACCCATCGGAAACAAGACATTGCGGCCATTCATTCGCATGTAACGGGCGCGGGCGTCCGGCACGCAGTAGGCGTACCAGTGGCCGATGTGCAAATTGCCACTGGGATAAGGAAACATGGTCAGGGCGTAGAACTTTTCGCCTGCCGCTTCAGGATCGAAGGTGTACAGGCCTGCCTCGGCCCAGCGCTGTTGCCATTTGGCTTCTATGGCGTGGGGGTTGTAGCGCTCGGAGCGGGGTTCGGGAATGTTGATCGGTTGGGGCTGGGTGTCAGTCATGAGGGGAACTCCTGTGTGTGGCCAGTGAAAAAGAATGAAAGCAAAAAAAAGCTCCGGCGCAAACCAAAGCCGGAGGCAGGGCGAGCAAGCTTAGTTCAGCTCGTCGCGGCAGCCTCCGGTGGTAAGTGCAGAGCGGATCATACAGGTAGTTTAATGCACAGGCGAAAGGAAAGAAAGCCGCACCTGCTGGATATAGTGAAACCACATGATTCATGTTTACCTGGAACGCTCTGAAGGAGCAGAACATAAGTTCTACGAGGCCGTTACCGGAGCCCAGACGCTGACACTGCGTTACGGCAGAATTGGCACGCAAGGAACAACACAGATCAAAACGTTTGACACGCCGCAGGCCGCTGAAGCCGAGGCACACAAAAAGCTGGCCGAGAAGCGCAAGAAGGGATACGCCGAAGCTGTGCTGGGCGAGACCGAGAAGAAAAGGCCCTCTCCTGCACGAATCAAATTGCCCAAACTCTTAGAGCCTCACCGCGAAGCCATTGAAGCTACTCTGCACCCCGTCATAGAACTTACGCTCAGTGAAGAGTCTTTGGTGGCTTGGGATAGCAAGGTGGGCGGCGTGCCGTACCGCTTGCAAGGTGAAGCTTGGCCGCTTGATCCGGCGGGTCTGCCGCTGGCTTTTCTAGCGCAGATCAATTTTGCACAGTTACCCGCGTTAGAAGGTTTTCCCAATGCGGGGATTGTGCAATTCTTCATCGGCACAAATGACTTGATGGGTTTTCGTTTCAAGAATATAGACCAGCCGCAAGACACCTACCGAGTGTTGTACTTTGAGCAAGTCATTCATGACGAATCGCAACTCGATTTATCTTTACCCATTTGGCCCGATGACCGCGAACGCCACAGCCCACTCGAGGAGAATTTGGCTCTTAAAATCAGCGGTGTCAAAGGGGAAATGCTCATGACCCCTCGTGATCGGCTGTTTGAATCTACCGTTAGAATTGATTTTTTAGACGAAGCTGACTCGCCAGATGATGATCTGCAACTTGGCGAATATCTTGAAGAAAAGTACAATGAAATCAGCCCAAGCGGTCATCAGCTCGGCGGTTATCCAATGTTTACTCAAGAAGACCCGCGCACGCCAGAACACGCCCATATTCTGCTGTTCCAATTGGATTCGGATTGGGATCACAACATCATGTGGGGTGATATGGGGATCGGCAACTTCTTTATTCACCCGAATGACCTGGCCAAACGCGATTTTTCCAGGGTGTTTTACAACTGGGACTGTAGCTGAGCCGAGCACTATTTCTTATTGCAGATCAGATCAAATTCCATGTTGTAAATCTGGGCGAGGGGCAGCTTGGCTTTCTGCAACTCTTTGACGGCATCAGCGCTGGGCCGGATCAGCAACCGCGTCCATTTGGTCGCCGTCCCCCGATTGTCTGTTTCCGTCTGAAGCGTCATGGATGTGCCGGGGAGCAAGGTTTCAATCCACTGATTCTTGTAGTTGTTGAGGGGAGCGGCGCTGTCATTGGTGGCCACCACTACATCTGATGGCGAGAAGGCCATGAAGTTGTGAAGCTCCTGCTTGGACGCGTTGCTGAGCTTCAGGGTAACGCCGAACCGGTCTCCATCCATTCCAAATTTGATGAGCTGAACACTGTACACACCGTTAAACAGGGTGTCGCCGACGCACCCCTTGATGGCGTCGGTCTTGGGCTTCACGCCGCCGGCGGTAATGGCCCCGGCGCGTTTGAGGTCACTGGCCTTGAACTGATAATACGTTTCGCCGTTTTTGGTGCTGGTGGTGGCCTGAAGGGCGACGCCGTTAATAAAGACCTGTTGATTCGTTTGAGCCGCTGCTGCTGCGCCAAACAGCGAAATCGCGCCAAGGTACAGGCAAGAAGAAATTTTCATAGCTGAGGGTAACAGAGAAAGGTTTACGAACGGTCTTCTGACTTCGTACCGTTCTGTGGGTGTCCTCGGCGTTTTCGCAGACGGGGGATTCTCAAAGTGCCGCCACCATCTTCACTTGGTTCAGCCCCACTCCAAAGCCGTCTGTGATTCGCTCCACCACCACAAAGCCGAAGCGGGCGTAAAAGGCTTCAGTGTGCTGGCTGGTGTCAATCTTGACGCGCTGCACTTCGGGCCAGTGCTGCCGCAGCCAATTCAGGCGCGAACAGGTGAGTTCGCTGCCAAGGCGGCAGCCGTGCAAATCGCCGCGTACCATGCCCCAACTCAGGTAAGCCAGCGTGGGATGTACCTCATAACCGACGCCGCCGCACGCCACGGCCTCACCTCCGCGCTCCAGCACGAAATACGGCCGCTGTTCGCGCTCCACCCGTCCCAGAAACGCCTCGTAGTCCGCCCGCTCGGAAGCAAGGAAATACTTGGGACGGTTGCTTTCAAAAAGAGAAAGGCAGGCGGCATGGTCGGTGATCAGGTATGGGCAAAGCATCTCAGCAGTATGGCAAAGCGGCTCAGGCGCTTCAGCCGTTTTCGCCGAATTAGTGTATCCATAACACCCAGAGGCAACTCAAAATAGACTGTCCGACAAAGATGAACACCACCTAGACTGTTCCTAAATGTGTAACACGAAGTCATTTGGAATGGAAGCGCTTCACAGGTCAGACTGCTTTTGAGATCTGGCAATTGCCAAGTTGAAACCAAGTCGCGCAACACCGTCACACAACGTTAAGGAGGGCCACCCATGACCGTGCCCACTTCCATTCCAGCCAACCCAAATGCCCAGCGCAGTGTTCTCTCGCCGTTGGGTATTTCCGCCGCCACCGTCCACCACAACCCCAGCGTAGCCGAACTGTACCAACACGCCCTGCGGCTCGGCGAAGGCCAAATCACCGAAGGTGGGCCGCTGGCCGTCGTCACCGATAAGACGGGCCGCAGCCCCAAAGACCGCTTTATCGTGGAAGACGACCTGACCCGCCAAACGGTGTGGTGGGGCGGCTTCAATGTCCCCACGACGCCCGAAATCTTTGAGCGGCTGCTGGCCAAAATGAGCGAGTACGCAGGCGAGCGCGAACTGTTCGTTCAAGACCTCTACGCCGGAGCCGATGCCCGCCACCGACTCTCGGTGCGTTTCGTGCAGGAGATGGCCTATCACTCGCTGTTCGTCCACAACATGTTCGTTCGGCCCAGCCCCGAGGAAAAAGCCGACTTCGAGCCGGACTGGACCGTCCTGAACTTGCCCGGTTTCAAGGCAGCCGGCGAGGCCGACGGCGTGCGGAGCGAAACGGCCATTCTGGTCGATTTCACCAAGAAGATGATCTTGGTGGCGGGCACACAGTACGCCGGAGAAAACAAAAAAGGCATCTTCAGCGTGCTGAACTTTTTGCTGCCGGATCAGGGCGTCATGCCGATGCACTGCTCAGCCAATGTGGGCAAAGCAGAAGACGTGGCCCTCTTTTTCGGGCTGTCCGGCACCGGCAAAACCACCCTCAGCGCCGACCCGGAGCGCCACTTGATCGGTGACGACGAACACGGCTGGACAGACGACGGGGTGTTTAACTTCGAAGGCGGCTGCTACGCCAAAGTCATCAACTTGTCCTCAGCGGCTGAGCCAGAGATTTTTGCCACCACCCATACTTTCGGCACGGTGCTGGAAAATGTGGTGGTGAGGCCCGACCACACCCTAGACCTCGCCGACAACTCGCTGACCGACAACACCCGCAGCGCCTACCCGATTGAACAGATCGCCAACCACTGGCCCGGAGGCATGGCCGGAACACCAAAAAATGTGGTGTTTTTGACCGCCGACGCTTACGGCGTGTTGCCGCCCCTGTCGCGCCTGACCCGCGAGCAGATGATGTACCACTTTATTTCCGGCTTCACCGCCAAGATTCCCGGCACAGAAGACGGAATCGCCGAGCCCGAACCGACATTTTCGGCGTGCTTCGGCGCTCCGTTTATGCCGCGCCATCCGGCAGAGTACGCCGAACTGCTGGCGGGGAGGGTGGAGCAAAGCGGCGCGAAGGTCTGGCTGGTCAACACCGGCTGGAGCGGCGGAGCTTACGGAACGGGAAAGCGCATCAGCATTCGGCACACCCGCGCCCTGATTTCGGCGGCCCTCAGCGGCTCGCTTGATCAAGCCGAATTCGAAACTGAGCCGTTTTTTGGGCTGTCCATTCCCAAACAAGTCAGCGGCGTGCCAGCGGAGATTCTTAACCCGCGCCAGACCTGGGCCAAGCAGGACGCCTACGACGTGGCCGCCAAAAAGCTGGCGGGCCTGTTCCGAAGCAACTTTGAGCGCTTTGAGAGCGGCGCAGATGCAGCCGTGACGGCGAGTATGCCGCAGCACAGCTAAGACATTCCCCCAACACATCAAAGCGAGCGGGCCGCCCTTCCAATCGGGGCGGCCCACTCAACTTTTTAAGGATAGCAAATCCGTCCCTTGACGGTGCTCTGACAAAAGCCAGCGCAGCCTTTATCTTGGGCTGACCAACGGCTGAAACGTCGGGCGGAAGATCACCAGTAAGGAACCTCTCCCTTCCTTCTCACCGCCACTGGAGGCCCACCATGACCGCGTTCAGCCTTCCCACCCAAGATCAGATTCACAGCATTCCTAGCGCCCACACCCTCAAAGGCAACCTACTCAGCTACGAGTTCCCCAGCGGATTTGCGGAGCGGCTGGCCCACGAGCACGGCTGGACGCTGCCGTTTACGCTGGAAGTGCTGCGCGAGTACCGCCGCTTTCTGGTGCTGGCGGCCACCTGCGGCCAAAGCGTGACGCCCAGCAAAGCGGTAGACGCCGCGTGGCACGAACACCTGACCCACACCCGCGATTACTGGTTGCGCCTGATCCCGCTGCTGCCTGCGCCGCTGCACCACGACCCTTCGGGCGGCTCGCCAACCGAGAGCGCCCACTTCGCTCAGCAGTACCTCGGCACGCTGGAGCTTTACCGCGCCGAGTTTGGCCAGCCCGATGCGCAGATTTGGCCGAATCCGCACTTCCCCAGCTCACGTCCACCCACTCAGCGCCCTATCAAGCGTCGTCTCCCCCGCTGGCTGCTGCTGGCGGCGGTGTGGCTGCTGGGCGGGTTGGCGCTCTATGCGTTCGGCGTTTGGGCGGTGGCGGGCTTGGCGCTGCTGGGCGTCGTGGTGGCGGCCCAGCTTTCCAGCCCCCGCAAGCAGCGGAGTGGGAGCGGTGGTGATGGCAACGGCGGCAGCGGCTTCTTCGGCTTGCTGGGGGATTTGGGCTCTGGCGGCGGCAGCACTGGAGATTCGTCTTGCGGTGACAGCAGCGGCGATTCGGGCAGTTGCGACAGCGGCGGCGATGCTGGTGGCAGCAGCGATGGAGGGAGCAGTTGCGGTTCCGGCTGTGGAGGCGGGTGCAGCAGCTAGAACATTTGTCAAAAAAGAAGCTCTTTTTTGACCGACCAACGGGAGTGGAATAAAGAGAGCCTTTGGGAGGATGGATGGCTGAGCGTGCTTTTTGCTCGGGTATCCATTCGGACAAAGGCTCTAAACAGTGAACGGCAGCGCCGTACCCCGGCGGGCGGCGAGGTAAACTGGGAAGCAATCTCGAGCACTTCAAGGAGAACCCACATGGACATGCGAAAGCTGATGAAACAAATGCAACAAGCCCAAAGCGCCGCCAGCAAAATTCAAGAAGAATTGGCCGCGCAAACCGTAGAGGGCAGCGCCAGCGGCCTCGTGACGGTAACGGCCAACGGACACGGCAAAATTCAGAGCCTCAAAATCAAGCCCGAAGCGGTTGACCCCAGCGACGTGGAAGCTTTGGAAGACTTGATTCTGGTGGCGATTCAGGAAGCGGCGGGCAAAGCCGACGAGTTGCAGCGCAGCGCCACCCAAGCGCTGGGATTGCCGGGCGGAATGTTCTGAAAAGCCCCCGTACGCAGGCGAGAACGCCGTGAAATATCCCTCCAGTTTGGTGGCGCTGATCCGCGAACTCTCGCGCTTGCCGGGCATTGGCCCCAAAAGTGCTCAGCGCCTCGCCTTTTACCTGTTCGAGCAGCCGCGTGAAGACATCGAGCGCCTCGCCGGATCGCTCCTCGACGCCAAGCGCGAACTGCATACCTGTCCGGTCTGCTTTAACATCACCGACGCAGAACTGTGCGATGTCTGCGCCGACCCGACTAGGATGCAAAACCTGATCTGCGTGGTGGAAGAGCCTGGCGACGTGATCGCCATTGAAAAAAGCGGCGAGTACACCGGCCTTTATCACGTGCTGCACGGCGTTCTAAGTCCCATGAACGGCGTCGGCCCTGATAAGCTGCAACTCAGGCCGCTGCTGCCCAGACTCCAGAGCGGTATCGAAGTGATCTTGGCCACCGGCACCACCGTGGAGGGCGAAGCCACCGCCATGTATGTGCAGCGCTTGATCGAGCCGCTGGGCGTCATGGTTTCGCGCATCGCTTACGGCCTGCCGGTGGGCGGAGCGCTCGAATACGCCGATGAAGTCACGCTGGGACGGGCGCTGAGTGGCCGCCAGCGGGTCAGCAAATAATCAGCAGCCAAACCCTGCCCGCCTGCAAATGGCGGTTTTTTCATCTTCGTGCTCGATTTGGTGACACCAAGGTGAGACGTGAGCGAGTATGATGAGGCACGATGCTGGACGCCCTTAAACAATTGGTCATGGATGTAGACGGCGCTTGGGCTGCGGCTCTCGGCGGCATGGACGGTCTGCTGGTGGACGGCCACACCGAAGCCGATGTAGACCTCACCCTGCTGGTTGCCGAACATGCCGGACTGCTGCGAGCCGCCAAACAATCCTACGAACTCACCCTCTCCGGGGGCACGCCAAGCGAGTGGTTCGTGCGCGGCGAAACCCTGAGCGCTTATCTTTTGCCGCTGCAAGACTTTTTCTTGATGCTGATCCTCGACGGCCACGGCAATTTGGGCCAAGCCCGCATTTACGGCCAACAAACCCTCAGGCAACTGGAGACGTACTTATGAGCGCCCACCTGCGCGAAGTCATTGACCTGCCGGGAGTGGAGGGCGCGGTGCTGAGCAGCAGTGACGGGCTGAGCTTGGAGAGCTACGGCCACTACACCGAACTGCTCGCCGCCGAACTCACCGCCCTCAGAGCGACTTTTGAGCGGGTCTCGCGCTCCAGCGGACTCGGAAAAATGTCGCGGCTGGCCATCACCGCCGAGACGCTGGAAATCGTGGTGGTGACGGCGGGGCCCTACCTGGCCGCCGTCGCCATGACGCGGGGCATTGACACCCGCCCCGCCCAGCAAGCGCTGGCCAAGTTGGCGCTGAGTCTGGAGTTGCCGGGAGCCAGCAATGCCCGTTGATCCCCTTCAGCTGGACGAAGCCCTCGGGCGCATTCTCAGCACCCGTGGCGTGCGCTACGCGGCCCTGGTCGGCCCAGACAGCAGCCCGCTGGGGAGCGCCGGAACCCAGCCGCCTGACGCCAGTTTCGTCAGGGCCGCGCAGGCGGTGGCCCAGAGCCTCAGCGCCACCGTGGGCGATCAGCCGCTCAAAGACCTGATGATGGACTTCGCCGACGGCCCGGTGCTGCTGACCCCCCAAAGCGACAATCTGCTGCTGGTCGGCTTTGATGAAGTCGGCAATTTGGGGCGCGTCCGGTTCGCGGTCAAGCGGGAGATCAGCAGGCTCTGAACTTTCAATCAGTAAGCGGCGGCCCAGTAACTTAGGGGCCGCCGCTTGCTAACATTGTGTGAGGTTGTGGCTCAGTCCGCCGCATCTGCGGGCGCGTACTGAAGGCGGTGCAAGCGGGCGTAATAGCCGTTTTGCGCCAGGAGCTCGCTGTGGCTGCCCTCCTCCACCACTTGCCCGCGCCGCATCACCACAATGCGGTCGCAGTGCTCGATGGTGCTGAGGCGGTGGGCGATGATGATGCTGGTGCGCCCGTGCATCACCTTGGCCAGCGCGTCCTGAATCCGCATCTCGGTTTCGGTGTCCACGCTGGCGGTGGCCTCGTCCAGCACCAAGAGAATGTCCGGGTTCTGAATCAGGGCGCGGGCGAAGGCCAAGAGCTGCTTTTGGCCGGTGCTGAGGGTCGCGCCGCGCTCGCGGACTTCGGTGTTGTAGCCTTCCGGCAGTTCCATGATGAATTCGTGGACACCCACGTATTTGCAGGCCTGAATAACCCGCTCGTGGGGAATGTCGGGGTTGCTCAGCGTCAAATTGGTTTCCATCGTTCCGGCGAACAAAAACACATCTTGC
Organism: Deinococcus psychrotolerans; assembly: GCF_003860465.1. NCBI lineage: Bacteria > Thermotogati > Deinococcota > Deinococci > Deinococcales > Deinococcaceae > Deinococcus > Deinococcus psychrotolerans. The sequence goes on along the minus strand of NZ_CP034183.1, from coordinate 435,815 downwards.
AAGACCACGCCGATGTGGCGGCGCAGATCGTACTGAGCGAGGTCTTTGACGTTGATTCCGTCCACGTCCACCGAGCCGCGCTGCACGTCGTAAAAGCGGCTGACCAGAGAAGTAATGCTGGTCTTGCCCGCGCCCGTCGCGCCCACCAGCGCCACACTCTCGCCAGCCCGAATGTGCAGGTCGATGCCGCGCAGCGTCCAGCGGGGGTCATCGTCGGGGGTGTCCGCCGTCACTTCGGAGTCGTAAGCGAACCAGACTTTATTGAGATCGACCCGGCCTTCAAAGTGGGTCAGGGTTTTGGCATCCGGCTTGTCCTGAATGGTCACGTCCTCGTCCAGCACGCCAAAGATGCGCTCAGCGCTGGCCATCGCCGCTTGCAGGTTGTTCATCACGTCGGCCAGATCCTGAATCGGCTGAAAAAGTTGGCCCACGAAGCCGTTGAACGCCACCAGCGTGCCCAGCGTGATGCCGGAAGCTGCCAGCACCGCGTCGGGATTGCCCACGCCCGTACTCAGGAGAATGCTGCGCCCGGCGAACCACAACACCAGCGAGCTCGCCACCGCGCCGAGCAGCGCCACGGTCGGCTGAAACAGCGAAAACCAACTGACTGAATTGATGGTCGCCCGCAGCAAGCGGCGGTTCGAGCGGTCAAAGTCCTGTGAGTTGTGGTTCTCGCGGCCAAACAACTGCACTGTCAGCATTCCGGTGATGTTTTCGTTGAGCTTGGTGTTGACGATGGCCTGCTGAATACGGGTGTCTCTAAAGGCGTAGCGGATCTTGGTGCGGAAATAAGCCGAGGCGTAAAACAAGATCGGCAGCACCAAAAAGCTGATGATCGCCAGCGGCCATGACACGCTGAGCATAATCACCACGTAAGCGATAATGAGAAAACTGCTGGTAATCAAGCTGACGAGGCCCGCCGTAATGAACTGGTTAATGGCGTCCACATCGCTGGTGACGCGGGTAATCAAGCGGCCTACCGGGTTGGCGTCGAAGAAAGCCAGCGGGAGGCGCTGCAACTTGGTGAAGATATCGCTGCGAATGTCATACAGTACCTTCTGACCCAGATAGTTGATGACGTAGGTGGCAGCGTAGCGCATCAAAAAATCCAGCACGCGCAAGCCGAGAAAGAGCAGCGCCGCATTCAGCAGCACTTGAAAAAGCGCTTGCCGGGTGGCCAGATCGCTGCCCGCCGTCAGCACCTTCGGCCCCAGCGCGTGGTCGATGGCGTAGCGCTGAATCAGCCCGTAGAGCGGCGCGGCCACCGAAAACACGAAGGTGGTGATCAGCGCGATCACCGCCAACTTGGTGTAGGGGCGCAGGTAGTTCAGAATCCGGCGTGTGAGATTCGCGTCGAACTCCTTGAGAAAGGCCTCGTCGGGTTGGGTCATGCCTTCACCTTTTCAGTGCTGAGCGGTTCACCGCTGGGTTTGATCTGGGAAGCGGCTTCAGTCAGGGCGTCTCTAGTCAATTTGCCTTCGTCTTCACTTTTCAAATCGCCCTCTAAGCGCTGCTGGCGGTCTAATTCGGCATAGTGGCCGCCGAGCGCCAGCAAGTCCTCGTGGCTGCCCTGCTCCACGATCTGACCGCGCTCCATCACGATGATGTGATCGGCGTGGCGCAGGGTGCTGACGCGGTGGCCGATCAGCAGCACGGTGCGGCCCTGCTGAACTTGGCGCAGCCCGCTGAGAATCCGGCTTTCGGTTTCGGTATCCACCGCGCTCATGGCGTCGTCGAGCACCAGAATGCGCGGCTCACGGGCCACAGCACGGGCCAGAGCGGTGCGCTGGCGCTGACCACCCGACAGGGTCACGCCGCGCTCGCCCAGCGTGGTGTCGTAGCCCTGCGGGAACCGTTCGATTTCACTGGCCAGTCCGGCGATCTCCGCCGCCGCACGGACACGGTTCATGTCGGGCTGGCGGTCATCGGGAGGCGGCGCTTTCGATTTCAGCACGCTGATGCGGGTCGGGATCGGTGCGTAATTGGCGTTGTCGAGGCCGAAAGCGACGTTGGAAGCGATCGTATCGGAGAACAAGAACGGCTCCTGCGGCACGACCGCCACGTTTTCGCGCAGCACTCTAAGCGGAATGCGCCGCACGTCCACGCCGTCTACCCGCACCGTCCCGCTGCTCACGTCTACGAGGCGCGTCACCAAATTGCCCAGCACGGTTTTACCGCTGCCGGTGGGGCCCGTGATGCCCAAGGTTTGACCTGCTGGAATCTTCAGCGACACGTCTTTAAGCACCTGCTGACCGTCGAAGTTGAGGCTGACGTGATCAAACTCGATCTCGCCGAGAACGGACTTGATGCTGGAATCGGTGCGCCCATCGTCTTTGATGTACGGCTGGGCATTGAAGATGTCTTGGAGGCGGCCCCACGACGCCGAGCCGCGCTGAAGCATATTGGTGATCATCCCAATGCTGAGCATGGGCCAGGCCAAGCGGTCGAGCACCAAGGCAAACTGGGTAAATTGGCCCAGCGTCAGCGGGCTGCCCGGCACCAACCCCAAGATCATCCGGCCGCCGTAGATCAGCACGATCACGTAGGCCAGCCCCATCAGGAGGCTCATGGAAGCTTGCAGCGGCCCTTCCACGGTGGTCAGGCGCAGCGCCCGCTTAATCAGTTCGCTGTTGAGGCTTTTGTATTCGGTGATCTCGCGGTCTTCGATGGCGTAGCCTTTCACGACTCTCGCACCCGAAAAGTTTTCCTGCGCTTTGGCCGAGATGACGCTGTTTTGCTCCTGCACCGCCACGTAGCGGGCACTGATGAGCCGGGCCAGCATAAACAGAACCCCAATAATGACTGGAAACACCACCAGCACAGCCAGGGTCAGTCGCCACGACAAGCTGAAAAACCAAAAGAAACTGACCACGAAGCTGGCAACCACGCTGGAGAGTTGCCAACTGCCAAAGCCGATCATTTCGCGCACCGCCGAGAGGTCGCCGGTCAAGCGGTTCATCAAGTCGCCGGTACGGGCGCGGTCGAAGTAGTGTTTGTCGAGGCCGGAGAGGTGGGCGAACAAATCGCGGCGCACTTCGTATTCGATCTGGCGGCTCGCATACACGATCAGCCGCCGCACCAGCACCATCAGCCCGCCGGACACGACCACCGACAGCACCGCGCCCAGCGCGTAGAGCGCCACTTGCCCCGCCGTGATGCCAGCCGTGGCCGGATTGGTGTCGGCGGCTCCGGTCAGGCCGTCAATGATGAGACGGGTAAAATAAGCCGGCAACGTGACGGCCGTTCCCGCGCCGAAAACGGCCAGCGTGCCGAGGAAGAATTGACGTTGGTGCAGCTTCAGGTACGGCCAAAGGGTGGACAGGGTATTCAAAAGTGACCTCAGGCAAATCTGGGAGCGGAAGAAAACAGCGCGAAATACGCGGCGGACGCCAGCAGCTCAGGCTAAGCAGCCCGGGCCAAACGGTATAGTCTACGCCGCTCTGCCGCCGGGTAAATAAGCCATTTGGCGCAGTTGAGGCAACGGTAAAGCTCTCCAGAAGGGAACAGTCCATTCGGGCTGTGCTACCTCCCCTCCGCTGCCCACCCAACAGCCTGAGAAGTCGTAGGCCTAAGCCTTGAGCCTATCCGCTCTCCATCCGCACCCAAGCAGCCGGGACACGGCCCGTTTATGGGCGGCTGAAGGCAAGCTCTTGGGCCGCAAAATTTGTCCGCACAGCAGGCGGCTGAGCTCAACTTTTCGGTAGCGCCGCTTCCATCCTCACACCCGGCAGAATTGATTGACTTGACACTTTCCAAAGTCGGGTGCTACTATCTCCAACCGGAAGTAAGACGGTCAAAAGCCGCTCAAGCAACCGCGCTCAGGCAGAGAATCACCCCTCTGAGCAGGAGAGGTGCCACCCTAGCTCAACTGGTAGAGCACCCGACTTGTAATCGGAAGGTTGTCGGTTCGATTCCGATGGGTGGCTCCATGTACAAGTCTCCATGCAGCAGTCGCCGAGCCGCTCCCCGGCAAAGCGAGAAGTTTGGGTAGGTGGCCGAGTGGTTAAAGGCGACAGACTGTAAATCTGTTCACGTAAGTGTACGGCGGTTCAAATCCGCCCCTGCCCACCATCTGCGGGAGTAGCTCAGTTGGTAGAGCGTCAGCTTCCCAAGCTGAATGTCGCGAGTTCGAGTCTCGTTTCCCGCTTTTCCTTTTTTGAGTTTTAGGTTCAAGCAGTGCTTTTAGTTCCCTGCTCTTGTAGCTCAGTGGTAGAGCACTCCCTTGGTAAGGGAGAGGTCATCAGTTCAATCCTGATCAAGAGCTCCAGTAAGAATATTTGGCCCGCACCTTCACTCGAAAGAGCTTAGCGCGGGCCGAATTTCCATGACTTTATTTCGAGCAGCGCAGGTTAAGTTTTTGCTTCACCGGAGGAACCACCATGGCAAAAGGAACATTCGAGCGCAACAAGCCCCACGTCAACATCGGCACGATCGGTCACGTCGATCACGGCAAAACCACCCTGACCGCTGCCATCACCTACACGGCAGCCTCGATTGACGCCAGCATCGAGACCATGCGCTACGACCAGATCGACAAGGCCCCCGAAGAAAAGGCCCGTGGCATCACCATCAACACCGCCCACGTCGAGTACTCCACGGCTGCGCGTCACTACAGCCACGTGGATTGCCCCGGTCACGCCGATTACGTCAAAAACATGATCACCGGCGCGGCCCAGATGGACGGCGCGATCTTGGTCGTGTCGAGCGCTGACGGCCCGATGCCCCAGACCCGCGAGCACATCCTGCTCGCCAAGCAAGTCGGCGTGCCCCACATCGTTGTCTTCATGAACAAGGTCGATATGGTCGATGACGAGGAACTTTTGGAACTCGTCGAGATGGAAGTCCGAGAGTTGTTGGGCCGTTATGATTTTCCCGGCGATGACGTGCCTGTCGTCAAGGGCAGCGCCCTCCGCGCCCTCGAAGTCTTGACCGCTACGCCCAAAATGGCACGCGGCACCGACAAGTGGGTCGACAACGTCTGGGAACTCCTCGACGCCGTTGATTCCTACATCCCCACCCCTGAGCGCGACACCGACAAGGCCTTCCTGATGCCCGTCGAGGACGTGTTCACCATCACCGGACGTGGCACTGTCGCTACCGGACGCGTCGAGCGCGGGATCGTCAAGGTTCAGGACGACGTCGAGATCATCGGCCTGCGCGACCTCCGCAAGACCACCGTCACCGGCATCGAAATGCACCGCAAGCTCCTTGATTCCGGCATGGCGGGCGACAACGTCGGCGTGCTGTTGCGCGGCGTGGCCCGTGACGACGTGGAGCGCGGCCAAGTTTTGGCCAAGCCCGGTTCGATCAAGCCGCACACCAAGTTCGAAGCCAGCGTGTATGTGCTCTCGAAAGACGAAGGCGGACGCCACAGCGCGTTCTTCGGCGGCTACCGTCCTCAGTTCTACTTCCGCACGACCGACGTGACGGGCGTGGTGGAACTGTCCGAGGGCGTGGAAATGGTGATGCCCGGCGATAACGTGACGTTTATCGTTGATCTGATCAAGCCGATTGCCATGGAAGAAGGCCTGCGCTTCGCCATCCGCGAAGGTGGCCGCACCGTCGGCGCAGGCGTCGTCACCAAGATCGTGGAGTAAGCCAGCACAACGTTCGTCAAGCAGGGGCAAGCCAGTGTGCTTGCCCCTGCTTGTTTTGTTATAATTCTCACAGATGCCGAATGTCCCTTCTCTGGCCGACTGGCTGCAATCGCTTGAGCGCAGCGGCAATGCCGTCGCCCTGCTGGCCAGCGGCCTTACCGAAGCCGAAGCCCGCTGGCGACCTCAACCGGAAAGCTGGTCGGCACTCGAAATCATTAACCACCTTGCCGACGAGGAAAGTGCCGATTTCCGCACCCGGTTCACTCTGCTTATCAAAGCGCCGCAGGAAGCTTGGCCCAAAATTGATCCGCAGAGCTGGGCGCGGCAGCGGCGCTACAACGCACGGGGCTTGGAGAGTTCCATCGAGAGATTTTTGCAGGAGCGGCAAGCTTCGCTGCGCCAGCTCCAAGCTTGGCCAGAACCGGACTGGGCCGCAAAGCGCGGCAGTCTCAATGCCGCCGACTTAATGGCGTCGTGGCAAGCCCACGATCTGCTGCATCTGCGCCAGTTGGCCCAACTGCGCTACCTCTATTTGGAAGCGTTGGGTCTGAATATCGGCTACGCGGGCACCTGGCCGGGGCTGCTGCGGCCAGAGGAAACCGTCAGCTAGACTTCCAGCTTGACCAAAGAGCTTCAACGCGGTCAGACTGCAAAAAATCGGCTGAGTGTCAGCAGTTTTCCCAACAGCCTGCCCAGCCTGGAAGGTGAGCAAGGCTAGACAGCCGCGCCTCCAGCACCGTATACTCGTGAGCGTTGTCTGCCCTACGCGCAGGCTTTCACCAGTACGCCGCCGCTGTGATGTTGGGTCGGACACTGGGAGTTCGCAAGGTTGGCCCGCCCAATACCGATGAGCAGCATGCTGATTGGCAAGAGCGGCGCACGACCTCCGGACGACAAGGAGAACGAGCATGGCCAAAGACGGACCGCGCATGATTATCAAGATGGAAAGCACCGCTGGAACGGGCTTTTACTACACCACCACCAAGAACCGCCGCAACACGCAGGCCAAACTGGAACTCAAGAAGTACGATCCAGTCGCCAAAAAGCATGTTCCCTTCAAGGAGAAAAAGGTCTGATCTCGGCTGGCCCACCTGATGGTGAGTCACGCAAGGACAGCTCCTTTTTCCGCCATTCTTTGAGGTGAGGTCATGAACATCGTGCAGTATTTCAAAGACGCCCAGGGCGAACTCTCGCGGGTGACTTGGCCGAGCCGTGAAGCGGTATTCGAAGGCACTCAAGCGGTGCTGATCTTCGTGATCGGCCTGACCTTGATCGTCTTTGCCCTCGATAAGGTCTTCGGCATCCTGATCAAATTGGTGTTGCCATGAGCATCGAGTGGTACGCCGTTCACACCTATATCGGCCAAGAAGAAAGGGTCGAGAAAACGCTGATGGAACGCGCCCGCAAGCTGGGAATGCAGGGCACCAAGATTTTTCAGGTGTTGCAGCCCAGCGAAAAGGCCGTGGAGCTGCGCGAAGGCGGCAAGAAAGAAACCGTCGAGCGCCTGCTGTTTCCTGGCTACGTCTTCGTTCAAATGGATATTGAAGACGACGACTCGCCCGGCGAACTCGGTGAAAGCTGGGAAACGGTACGCAACACCCCCGGCGTCACCGGCTTTGTCGGCACCACCACGTACCCGGTGCCGCTCTCGCAAGAGGAAGTGCAGCGACTCCTTATTTCGGTGGGCCTGACCCAACAAACCGAGGAAGCGCCCGCGCCGCGTATCAAGGCCGATTTCAAAGCGGGCGACATGGTGCGCGTTACGGCTGGCCCGTTCGCCGATTTCAGCGGCGTGGTCAGCGAAGTCAACATGCCGCAGGCCAAGGTCAAAGTGCTGGTCAGCATCTTCGGGCGCGAAACGCCGGTTGAGCTCGACTTCTCGCAAATCAGCAGATAAGCCGCTCAGCACTAGCCAAGCCGCTTAAAAATCCGTAAAATAAAAAAGTTGCTGCCAAATCCCCTCAACCGGCAGAACTTAGCGCCAGCACCCCTCAGAGCAGCACCAGGGGGAGCTAAGGAGAAGAAATGAAGAAGATTACCGGCATCGTGAAGTTGCAGCTTCCGGCAGGCAAGGCCACCCCGGCCCCGCCCGTCGGCCCCGCGCTGGGTCAATACGGCGCGAACATCATGCAGTTCACCAAAGAGTTCAATGCGCTGACGGCCGACAAGGGTGACGCGATCATCCCTGTGGAAATCACCATTTTCGCCGATCGCAGCTTTACCTTTATCACCAAGACCCCGCCGATGAGCTACCTGATTCGCAAGGCCGCCGGACTGAGCAAGGGCAGCGCCACGCCCAACAAAGCCAAGGTCGGCAAGCTCGACTGGAATCAGGTCTTGGAAATCGCCAAAACCAAAATGCCCGACCTCAATGCGGGCAGCGTCGAAGCCGCCGCCAACACGGTCGCAGGCACAGCACGCAGCATGGGCGTGACCATCGAGGGAGGCCCCAATGCCTAAGCACGGAAAGCGCTACACGGCGCTCATCGGTAAAGTCGACCGCAACAAGCAGTACACCATCAGCGAAGCTGCTGAACTCGTCAAAGAACTGGCCACCGCCAAGTTCGACGAAACCGTGGAAGTTCACTTCCGCCTCGGCATCGACCCGCGCAAGAGTGACCAAAACGTGCGCGGCACGGTGGCGCTGCCGCACGGCACGGGCCGCAATGTGCGCGTGGCCGTGATCGCCAAGGGTGAGAACGTGGCCGCCGCCGAAGCTGCGGGCGCGGACGTGGTCGGCAGCGAAGAGCTGATCGAGCGCATCGCAGGCGGCTTCATGGACTTCGACTCGGTCGTGGCAACCCCCGACATGATGGCCCAAGTCGGTCAGAAATTGGCCCGTTTGCTGGGGCCGCGCGGCCTGCTGCCCAACCCAAAAAGCGGCACCGTCGGCACCGACGTGGCCGGCATGGTCAAGAGCCTCAAGGCCGGACGCATCGAGTTCCGCAATGACAAGACCGGCGTGATCCACGCGCCGATCGGCAAGGTCAGCTTTGAAGGCGGCAATATCAGCGAGAACTACCAAGCGCTGATCAGCGCCCTCGAAGGAGCCAAGCCTGCCAGCGCCAAAGGCGTCTACCTGCGCAGCGCTTTCCTGACCAGCACCATGGGGCCGAGCATTCCCCTGACGCTCAGCACCCAAGCGCAGTAATACCCAACCATCAGCACCCCGGTGCATTCAGGCACCTCTCAATGTTCGCGGCACCTTAGACAGCGGGTATCTTTGCCAGGGTTTTGACCTCACGGTTAAAAGATTTAAATCCACCCGCCGAGTTGTCTGGAACGCCTCTGGGCACCGGACACCCTTGTTTTCCGATTTCATTCAAGCTGTATGACCAGAAAGGAGGTTCGCAACTATGCCGAACCAACGCAACCAAAACATTCTGGCCTCGCTGAAGGCTTCCTTAGAAGGCGTCGAAACGTTTTTCGTCGTCGACTATCAGGGCCTCAGCGCTGGGCAGTTGGGCGCACTCCGCAAGCAAGTGGTGGAAAAGGGCGGGCGCATTATTGTCGCCAAAAACTCCCTCATCAACTTGGCGCTGGGTGAAACCGATTTCAGCGACGCCCTCAAAGGGCCGAGCGCTATCGTGGTGGCCCAAGACGACGCCGCTGGTGTGGCCAAAGCGCTGAGCGACGCGGCCAAAGCCAACGACAAAGGCATCCCGACCATGAAAGCGGGCTTCCTCGAAGGCAAGCGCGTCGACATCAGCGTGGTGGCGCGTATCGCCTCGCTGGGCACCAAAGATCAGCTCTACTCCGAGCTGGTTGGCGTGCTGGGCGCACATCAAAGCAACTTCGTGGGCCTTTTGGAAGCCTACAAAGCGCAGCTCGAAGAAGCCGCCGCTTAAACTGCGCTTTCCTCTTCCCTCTCACCCGTTTTTCCCTTCAAATTAAAGGAGTCCTACCATGGCTTTCAACAAAGAGCAATTCCTCGACGATCTGTCCAACATCACCCTCCTCGAACTGGCCGATTTGATTGACGCCATCAAAGAGAAGTTCAATGTGACCGCTGCTGTGGCTGTCGCTGGCCCCGCTGCTGGCGCGGCCGCCGTCGAAGAGAAAACCGAATTCGACGTGGTGCTGATCGACGCTGGTACCAGCAAGATCAACGTCATTAAAGAAATCCGCGCCATCACGGGTCTGGGCCTTAAAGAAGCCAAGGATCTCAGCGAGAAGGGCGGAGCACTCAAGGAAGGCATCAACAAAGAAGAAGCCGAGAAGCTCAAGGCCCAGCTCGAAGCTGCCGGCGCTAAAGTCGAACTGAAGTAAGGCCCCTTAACCGGGAGTGCAGCCCTCAACCGCTTGGTTGGGGGTTTTTTGTGCTGGCGTGTGGAGGGTGCTGCACCAACCAGCCTATGCGCCGGGCGCAGTTTGCATTTTCTGCCACCGAGCACAGATGAGACCCGACGTGACGACGGTACGGGGTAGTGCTGTACTCCACACCGTTGAGAGCAAAACTTAGTGCAGCGCGTTCAAATCTTCGCGGGTGGGAGCATACGCGCCTGCGTGCGAGCAGGCCACCGCCGCCGCCTTGAGGCCCATCTGGAGATGATCCGTCCAGAGAGCTTCGGGCTGCTCGGTGGCGCTGACCAAAATGCCAGCACACAGCGCGTCACCCGCTCCCACCGTGTCAGCCACCGTGACCAGCACCGTCGGCAAGTCAACGCGGCCCGACGAGTGGTACAAACTCGCGCCCAGCGCCCCACGGGTCACGATAATTGGAGCGCGAGGATTAAGGCCCCGCAGGTAGCGCAGAGCGTCGTCTTCAGATTGGCCTGCAAAGAAAAAAGCCAAATCTTCGTCGCTGAACTTGAGCATATCCGAGCGCTTGACCACCGCTTCAAACACCGGCAAGTAGGCCGGGTTGCGGTGGACGATGCGGGCATTGGGATCGAAGCTGATCTTGGTGCCTGCCGCCCGCGCATTTTCGATCAGGCCCAGCAGCGTGTCGGCCAGCGGCCAGCGCACCAAGCTGATGCCGCCGACGTGCAGCCAGCGGGCCGATCCCAGCCAGCCGTCCGGCAGGTGGGTCGGGTCAAACATCAAGTCGGCGCTGTTTTCGCCCAAAAAGCGGTAAGCCGGCGGGTTGGCTGAATACACCACTGCCATCAGCGTGGCCGCCGGGAGCCGCTGCAAGAAGCGCGGATCAAGGCCCGCTTCCAGCGAGGCCCGCACCAAATCGTCACCAAAGTTGTCTTGCCCGACTGCGCCCGCAAACGCGCTCGGCACCCCGAGACGGGCGCAGGCGCGGGCCACGTTCCATGCTGCGCCGCCGGGGTGGGCCGTCCACTGGTTGCCGCCAGCAGTCACGAGGTCGGTGAGGGCTTCTCCCGCGCTGACGATGAGGGGCAAAGAGTGATCGGACGGGTCGGCGTAGGTGGAAAAGTCGGGGCGGGTCATTGGAAATTAGAATACCATCTTGCGGGCGTTCGGCAGGCGCTGTTGGGTTGCCCCCCAGCGCAGGGTGATTCACTCCTCAACGAATAGGTTCTTTACCCTGAGCGCTCGGTTGACCGCCACTTCCATTGGCAAAGTTATACTCACCGAATGCACCTCATTTCACGTTTGCTGGCGCTCTGGATCTTTTCAAGCGCTGGCACAGTTGCTGCGGCCCAAAGCATATCCCCGCTCAACGCCGCCGAGGTCGCGGCCATACTCGGACAATTTGAAGCGGTGAGTGTCAGTGCGCCTGTTGGAACAAAACGGGCCATCATCGCTGCAACGAGCCAGATGAACGGCACAGATCAAAGCGGGCTTTATACGGGGACGCGTACGCTGTCCATCTACGATTTCAAAGCTCCAGTGCGCTTGATTGTCGGTTTGGCGGGCGATCCGATTTTACGGGGAAAAAACGAACCCACCCTGAGTTTGCCTGGCCTCTCCCCTTGCGGCCCAGAAGAGCAGTTGGCTCTCCTCGGGGCAAGCAGCAGCTCCGAGACCAATCTGGCCAAGCAGTGCTTGGGTATGGGAAACCGGGCCGAGGGGATAGGCGGGGGGAAAGAATTGATGCTGAAGCAGCTTCCCCGACTCAATGCTTGGAAGCCGTTTTACCGCTGGTATTTTCTGGTGGGCAACGACTCTTCCGAAGCTGCTTACACCGAAGCGCGGAACAACCCCGCCGCCCAGATCGTGTGGTGGGTGTATTTCAGCAGCGACGCTTCAAGCGAAGTGGGCAAGCCGCCGCTCTATACGCCGAACCCTTAATTTGCGAGCAACAGCAAGCGGCCCACCTTCAATTCAGAAGGCAGGCCGCTTTTCTTAAATTGGCTTAGACTTCCAATTCTTTTTTGGTAATGAATGGCATCTGATCTCGTAGTTCCTTGCCCACCACTTCCAACGTGTGGGTTCGCATTTTGCCGCGTTGCTCGTTCATATACGGAAAGCCCGATTCGGCGTCGGCAATGAACTTCTCGGCGAACTTACCGCTCTGAATGTCGGTCAGCACATCCTTCATGGTGGCCTTGGTGTCCGCCGTGATGATACGCGGCCCAGTCACGTAATCGCCAAACTCGGCGGTGTTGCTGATCGAGTGGCGCATCCCTTCAAAGCCCTTCTCGTAAATCAAATCGACGATCAGTTTAACTTCGTGCAGCGTTTCAAAGTAAGCGATTTCGGGTTGATAGCCCGCTTCCACCAGCGTTTCGAAGCCCGCCTGAATCAGGTGGGTGACGCCGCCGCACAACACGCTCTGCTCGCCGAAAAGGTCAGTCTCGGTTTCTTCTTTGAAAGTGGTTTCAAGGACGCCTGCACGGGTGCCGCCGATGCCGCGTGCGTAAGCCAGCGCAATCTCGCGGGCGTTGCCACTGGCATTTTGCTCCACGGCAAAAATGCTGGGCATTCCCGCGCCGTCAGCGTAGACGCGGCGCAACATATGACCGGGGCCCTTGGGAGCGACCAGAAAAACGTCCACGTCGGCGGGAGGCTTGATCCGGCCAAAGTGGATGTTGAAGCCGTGCCCGAAGGCCAGCGCCTTGCCTGCACTCAGGTGGGGTTCAATACTCTCGGTGTAGGTTTTGGGTTGGTTTTCGTCGGGAATGAGCAGCATCACCACGTCGGCTTCCTTCACGGCGTCTTCGATGCTGGCCACGCGCAGACCGGCTTGCTCGGCTTTGGCCTTGCTGCTGGAGCCGTCGCGCAGGCCGACGACCACGTTCAGGCCGCTGTCGCGCAAGTTCTGAGCATGAGCGTGGGCCTGTGAGCCGTAGCCGATAATGGCGATCAGTTTGTCTTCGATGGGGGTCAGTGCAACGTCTTTGTCGTAGTACATTTTTGCGGCCATGTAAGTCTCCTTGTTGGTTCTGACGGCTCAGCGCTGTCCTGCTGCGAATAAAGCCAGCGGGCAGCGGCGGGCGGAAAAGCAATGGTAAGAACTATAGGGCTTGGAAGGTAAAAGGAAGCGGGGTGTTCTAGGGGAGAGCTGGGGAGGGGCAACGTCAGTAAACTCGTTTCCACCCTACCCGCGAGCCCACTCAGAACATATTGTTGACTTCCCGCGCCTTGCCCTCACGCGGCGCACTTTGCAGCACCGGCTGGAGCGTTTCCGTCTCGCCGTCGTGGTAGATATGGCTGGGAATATCGGCGTTGCTGCCGCGCGTCAGGGCGATCCGGCCCGTGCGCATGGTTTCCAGAATACCGAACGTCCGCATCTGTTCGATAAAAGCGGTGATTTTGCCTTCGTCACCGGTCACTTCAAAGGTCAGGGCGTGGTGTCCGGCGTCCACGATCCGGGCGCGGAAATCCTCGGCCATCTGACGAATTTCAATGCGGCGCTCAGTGTTTTCCACCCGCACTTTTACCAGCACCAACTCGCGGTCAACATACTTTTCCAAGCTGTGGTCAATGATTTTGACTACGTCGTGGAGCTTGTCGAGTTGCTTCATGGCCTGCTCGACCACGCCCCTGTCTCCGCTGACCACAAAAGTCATCCGCGAGACGCCGGGCATTTCGGTCGCGCCCACCGACAGGCTTTTGATGTTGTAACCGCGCCGCCCAAAGAGAGACGTGATGCGGGTCAGGACGCGGGGTTCGTCGCGCACCAGCGCCGAGACGAGGTGGTCTGAAACAGGCTGAAACGGTGAAGTCATTGGCTGGCCTCCGTGCTGATTTCGGTGTCTGGTGCGCTGGCCATCACATTCATTTTGTCGCCCAAGTCCGGTACTTTGACCGGCTCGTTTTCGATCATCTCGTACAGCGCCGCGCCTGCCGGAACCATCGGAAAAACGCCGTGTTCGTTGGGCACCACCACTTCCAGCAGGCCCGAGCCGTCGTGTGAGAGCCAGGCGTCAATGGCCGTCTCTAGATCGGCGCTGTTGTCGGCCCGCCAGCCTTTGATGTTGTAAGCGTCGGCCAGTTTGAGGAAATCAGGGTTGGAGTCGCCCAGATAAACTTCGCTGTAGCGCTTTTCGTGAAACAGCTCCTGCCACTGGCGCACCATCCCCAAGTACGAGTTGTTGATGATGCAGATTTTGCAGTTGCGGATGTCGTATTTGGTGAGGGTGGCGAGTTCTTGAGCCGTCATTTGAAAGCCGCCGTCGCCAGCAATCACGATGCTCTGCACACCGGGTTCGGCCATCGCCGCGCCGAGCGCTGCCGGAAAGCCGAAGCCCATGGTTCCGAGGCCGCCGGACGTCAGCCAGCGGCGCGGCTTTTCAAAGCGGGCCAGTTGAGCGGCCAGCATCTGGTGTTGGCCCACGTCGGTGGTCAGGATGTCGTCGGGGCGCAGTCTGGCCACCACTTGCCGCACCGCCTGAGCCGCGCCCCAGGTGGTCGGGTGTTCGCCGCGCGTTTTCCATTCGTCAAGTTGGGCTTGCCACTCCGGCACTTCAAACGGCACTGCGCCCTGAGTCAGGGCAACCGCAGCCTGCTTGGCGTCCGACTTGACCGGCAAGTGGGCACGCACGATTTTGCCGATTTCGGCGGCGTCGAGGTCAATGTGAATGATCTGGGCGTTCGGCGCAAAATCCTTGACGCGGCCTGTCACGCGGTCATCGAAGCGCAGCCCGAAGCCGATCAGCACGTCGGCCTGCGAGATGGCGTGGTTGGCGGCGACGCTGCCGTGCATACCGGGCATGCCGAGCCACAGCGGATCAGACGCCGGAAACGCGCCGAGGCCCATCAGCGTGGTGATGGTGGGGATTTGCCAGGCGCGGGCAAACTCGGTGATTTCTTTGGACGCGCCCTGCGAACCGCCACCGACCATCAAAACAGGCTTTTTGGCCGTCTTGAGCAGTTCGCAGGCCGCGTGGATCGCTTCCGGGCGCGGGCTGATGGCTTCGGGGGCGGCCTGCGGTTTGACCAGTTTGCCAGTAAACGCCGCGAGTTGCACGTCTTTAGGAATGTCCACCAGCACCGGGCCGGGTCTGCCCGAGCGGGCAATCCGAATCGCTTCGGCCACGATGGCGGGCAGTTCGTTGGGATCGGTCACCACGTAGTTGTGCTTGGTGATCGGCAAAGTGATGCCGGTGATGTCGGCCTCCTGAAAAGCGTCGGTGCCCATCAGGTGCCGCGCCACGTTGCCGGTAATGGCCAGGAGCGGCACATTGTCCATCATGGCGTCGGCGAGTCCGGTGACCAAGTTGGTCGCGCCGGGGCCGGAAGTGGCGATGCATACGCCGATTTCGCCGGTGGCCTTGGCCCAGCCTTCGGCGGCGTGAATCGCGCCTTGCTCGTGGCGGGCCAGCACGTGGCGCACTTCGGGATAGTAGGTCAGGGCGTCGTAGACCGGCATGATCGCGCCGCCCGGATAACCGAACACCGTGCTGATGCCGTGCGCGGCGAGGGTGGCCCACAGCGCCTTGGCTCCAGTCATGTCCTGCATCTGCTGATGTTCTTGCTGCTCTGGGTGCTGCTCTGGTCGATCTGCGTCCGGCTGGGTCATGCGCCCTTCTCCTCGTCCTACCTATCCCCTATCCAAAAAATCCCCCGCCCTGGGTGTGGGGCGGGGGCTTCTAGCGTCACGCAGGACTTAGCGCCGACAACCCCCGGAGCCAAGAAGTACTACCACAATGTTAGCTGCGCCTGCGTACATACTCATCAGGGTACGCGCTGGGAAGAGGCGGCGTCAACAAAAATCTAGTCAAGGTCAGATCACGGTCAAGGCATGGTCAAGGCCGGCAGGGCCAAACGGAGCAACACGCTCACAGCTTCTTGGCCTGCGGGTATTTCATGATCGCTTCGTCTTCGGTCAAAAATTCGCCCTCGGCGTCGGGGCTCCAGATGACTTCGGCACGGATCAAGTCGCCGGGATTGACGGCGGAGATGGCCTGAAGAGCCGCCCGGACTTCCGCCGCGTCGGTGGTCCCAGCAGGCGGCAACTGCGCCAAGCTCTGCGCCGCCACGCCGAGCGTCACGACCAAGTACAGCTCGCCCACGTCTTTTTTGAAGGTGTAGTCGGCTTGGTGCTGGTAGCCGGTGCGCGGGTCTTTATTTTGGTAATTGCTGGTGGTCTGATCGGTGAAGGCGGCGCGGGCTTGGGTGGCCCACGCGCCGAGTTGGGCGTCGGCGCTGCTGGCGCTGCCCTGAGCACGCTGCACGTCGCCGTAAGTCCAGCGCTCGGGGTGTCTGAGGACTACCAAAGCCGCTTCCTGAAGCATCTGGGTCAGCCCGGCGTC
Source organism: Deinococcus psychrotolerans (assembly GCF_003860465.1). Classification (NCBI taxonomy): domain Bacteria; kingdom Thermotogati; phylum Deinococcota; class Deinococci; order Deinococcales; family Deinococcaceae; genus Deinococcus; species Deinococcus psychrotolerans. The sequence goes on along the minus strand of NZ_CP034183.1, from coordinate 419,608 downwards.
GGTATCGGGATCGCCGCTCTGGGCCACCGCTTGCAGAGCGCGTTTGACATCGTCGCCGTCGGTCATGACGACTTGCACCATCACCGTCTGGGCGTTGCCGCTCATGCTGCCCAGCAAGCCGCCGCCCATCACTCCGCGCCCCGAAGCCGCGCTGCGGCGCATCACCAAAAACACCACCAAAACAATGCCGCCGATCAGCAAAATGGGAAACAAGCTCAGGCCGCCGCCTCCGCCGTAACCGCCGCCGTATCCCCCACCGTAGCCGCCGTTGTTGATGATGACCGGCCCCCGGTAGCCGCCGCCACTGTACCCGCCGCCTGAATAGCCGCCGCCGCCCCGACTGGAGCCGCCGCCAAAACTGCCGCCACTGGACGAACCGCCGCCGCCGCCGCTGGATCGCCCCCCGAAACCGCCGCCGGACTGGGCCCAAGCGAGGCCGCCTAAAGCGAGTAGACCGAGCAGCAGCGTGACTTTGAGCAGGCGTTGCCAGTGGTGGAGATAAGCGGCAAAAGCAGAAAACATCGAAGCGGAATTGGGCATAGCCAACAGTTTAGAGCGAGTTGGGGCAGGGTGAGACGTGAAGGCCAGGAAACGGTCAATACCGGGGTCAGTACAGCGCCCCGCCTTCGGCTGGCCCCAGCTCGAACTTGCTGAACATCACGGTAAAGCCGCCGCGCTGGGGCGAGCAAGCATAGACGCCCACCTCTGCGGCCAGTTCCGGCGGAAAGTAAGCCAAACGCAGGAGCGACCACTCGGTTTCCTGCGCTTCTTCAGCATAAAAGCAGCGGCTTTGCACGCTCACCGCGTCGCCCCGCCGGGTCAGCTTGAGATCAAAAAAGTCAGGCATGCCCACCGGGCGCACGCTCCAATCGCTGAAGCTGTGTGTGACCACGGCGCTGAGCTGCTGGCCGACAAATTCTACGCCCGCCTTGATCCACTCGCGCTCATTGGCACGCAGCATCAAACCCGCTTGGTCGTACAGCGCTTGATACTGACCGCGCACCCGCACCTGCACGCTGAATTCCTGCGGCGCAGGCAGAGCGAAAAAGTGGCCGTTGTCATGGGTGAAGCCGTAATGGGTCTGCCGCCAAAAGTCGGTGTCGGGGGCGGTTTCGACCTCAAGTTGGGTGTTCTCTAGGTGTGAGCGCGGCGGCGGGTTGAGCCAAGTCAGGGTTTGCCAATCGGTCATCGGTGCGGCCAGCATACACGGCGGGTAGACTGCGGACATGGAACGAGAATTGACGCCGGAAGCCTTTAGCGCCTTGCTGGAGGGTTTGTATGAACGAGACGACCGCTTGGAGCTGCGCCAAGAAGGCGAGTTTTATCCGCGCAGTGAAAAAGTGGACGCCTATATCCTCAGCGGCCACGCCGAAGCACTGCAAAGTGTGGAGTTTGACGGCGACCTGTGGGGCACGCTGGAAGATATAGACGAGCAGGCCGCAGACGAGGACGAGGCGTGGGCCAAAATTCGGGCTTTTTACCTTGACCGGGGCAACCTGCTGCTGCGGCTCGGAGCGGGCGAGGAGTGGATTTTCAACGAAAGCCTGGCGCGGCGCATCGGCCTGCTGAGTCCAGACAGCCACGAGTAAAGGTCAACGCTACGTCAAGTCCGCCTGAACGCCCGCTCATCCACAAGATGAGAAATCGGCGCTAAGGTAGGTCATGTCTCAACGTAACCAACACCGCTTTCCCGTCAAACGTTTTATTTTGCTCGGCGCACTGATCGGCGCAGGCGTGTACTATCTCAGCCGCGAACAAAACCGCAAGGCGCTCGACAACAAGCTGGCCGAACTCGGCATTAAAGACGCCGCCAGCGATATGGCCACCAGCGCCTCCAAAGGCTTTGAGCAAGTCAAAGAAGCGGCCAAAGACGCCGGAGCCACGATTGCCGACAAAGCCGCCGACGTCAAAGACGCTGCCCAACGCAGCACCGAAGAAGGCAAGGAAGCCGCCAAAGACGCTCTGCAAGACGTCTCCAAAGCTGTCCAAGACGCCGCCGCCAAAACCCGTGACGCCGCGCAAGACCTTGGCGCACAGGTCAAAGACAGCGCCCAGAATGTCGCGCCGCAGATCAAGGCCGCTGCTCAGGACGCTGGCAAGGCGGTGGCCGACAAAGCCAATGAAGTGAAAGACAACGCCCAAAAAGCCGTCAGCGGCGCTCAGGATACGGCGCAGGACAAAGCCCAAGACCTGAAGCAAGAGGTGAAAGCGGCTGCCGACGCCACCAAAACGACGGCGCAAAATGCTGCCGAGGATGCCAAGAACACCGCCCAACAGCTCAGCGCCGATGCCAAAGACAAAGTGCAAGACGTGAAGGCCGACGTCAAAACGGAAGCTCACGACACTGGCAAGGACATTCGCGCCAATATCCAGAACTTGGCGCAGGCCACCAAAGACAAAGCGCAAGACGTCAAAGAAGATGTCAAAGACCAAACCCGCAAAAACTAAAACGTTGTAAAAGAGCTGTTCAGACGAAAGGAGCCTAGGCAACAGGCTCCTTTCGCCTTGCTTTCTCACCGGTCAAGCCAAGTCCATTAGACTGGCCGGCATGTCGCTCTCCTCCTCCCGCTTGGCCGTCATTCACACCGGCGGCACGATTGCCAGCCGCCCCGATCCCAGCGGCGCGGGCCTGACGCCGCAGCAAGCGCCGCAAACGCCGATTTCCCCGCAGATCCGCGTGGACGACGTACAGGCCTTCAACTTGCCCAGCCCGCACATCACGCCCGCACATATGGAAACGTTGCGCGGCCTGATCGAAGACCTCGCGCCCGATTACGGCGGACTGGTCGTGACCCACGGCACCGACACGCTGGAAGAAACTGCCTTCTTCTTGCATCTGACGCTCGGCACACCGGCCGGCGTGGTGCTGACCGGCAGTATGCGCCACGCCGAGGAGCTGAGCTGGGACGGCCCCGGCAATTTATACGACGCGGCGCAGGTGGCCCTCAGCCCCCAGACGCGGGGACGCGGCCCGCTGGTGGTGTTCGGCGGCGACATTTTTGACGCCCGAACCGTCACCAAAGTGCATACCACGGCGGTGGACGCTTTCGGAGGGTATCCCGGCCCGATTGGGCGCATAGACCACGGGCCAGTCGGAGCGGCGCTGCATTATTTTGCCCGCCCCGAGCCGCGCCCGCTTTACCGCCCCAGCCGGGTGGACGCCCGCGTGGAAGTGCTGTACGCCTACGCTGGGTGGCGGGGCGAAGGCTACGCACAGGCCGCCGAGCGGGCCGACGGCTTGGTGATCGCTGCGCTGGGCACCGGCAATTTGCCCGCCGAGTTGCTGCCCTTAATCGAGCAAACCTGCGCCCAGACGCAAAAACCCGTCATCATCGCCACCCGCACCCACGCCGGGCCGGTGCTGCCGATCTACGGTTACGCGGGCGGCGGAGCCAGCTTGCTGAGGGCCGGAGCGATTCCCGCCAGTTTTCTGAACGCCCACAAAGCCCGCATTTTGTTGGTGGTGTTGCTGGGTATGGGACTGGGACGAGACGAAATCGCGGAGGTGTTCGGGCGATTTTGAGGGGCGTATCAAAGACACTTTCCCCTTCCCTGCGCTAAGAGCCGCTCTTGCCCCATTTAAACGGACTGAAATTGGTGTGGCGGTCAAACACGTCCACGCCCTCGGCCCGCTTGAGGAAGGAGACGACGGCGTAGGTGACCGGCGTCAGCACCACTTCCAGGCCGACTTTGTAAAGGTAATTAAACAGCACCAAGCCCCACAGCACGTCGCTGGGCAGCACGCCCCAGAAGGCCACCAAGCTGAACACCAGCGTGTCGGCCCCCTGACCGACCAAGGTGCTGCCGATGGTGCGCGTCCACAGCCAGCGACCGCCCGTCAGCAGTTTGAGGCGGGCCAGAACGTACGAATTGAGAAACTCGCCCACAAAAAAAGCCAGGGTAGAGGCCAGCAAAATGCGCGGCGCGAAGGCAAACACCACGCCGAATGCGCCTTTGGTCGGGCTGTCCACGCTCTCGGGCAGGGACGCGACCAGCGCAAAGGTGAGGGTCGCCAGCATATTCATGGCCAGCCCAAACCAAATCACGCGGCGCGAACGGGCGTAGCCGTACACTTCGGTGAGCAGATCGCCGAAAATGTAGGTCAGCGGAAACAAAATGGTGCCGCCATCAAAAGCCGGTTGCCAAAAGCCCAGATTGACGGTGGCGGTTTTGGTGCTGGCCAGGTTGGAAACAATCAGCACCACCGCGAACAGCGCCAAAATAAGATCGAAATACTTGAAACGGGTCGGTTGTGCATTCAAAACTGGCTCACTCAACTTCTGGTCGCTGGACATGCGGCCCTCCTCGTGCGGCAAACTCGCAAAAAGGCGAGCGCCAAAGCGCAGTGTAGCGGGCCAGTTGAGACTTAACCAGTTCCGCTTTGCCGAGCGCTGACCACCCGCTGCGCCGGCATGTCAACATAAAAGCCATGACCGCGCCTCCCCTTTCCTTTTCTGCTGATCTGGCCCGCCACTCCCTCCTGACACGCGGCGAACGCATTCGCACCACGCTGGGCGTTTTGATTGGGTTGTACATTCTGATCGGCGTGCTTTCGCTGGGCATTCTCGGCATTTTCTGGGGATTTTCCGGCCCGTTCTGGAAAGAACTCCAGCCAGACCCAGACGGCCTCAAAAGCTTCGTCAATTGGATTTTGGGCGGCAGTGTCTTGGTGTCTGCCGCCTTTTTCGTGTTGTATGTGCTGGCGCTTCTGGCGGCCCGGCGGGCCATTGCCAGCGTGCAGACTTACGCGCTGAGTGGCCAAACAGGCTCCGCCGCCCGTGACGCCCGGCGCTTCAACAAATGGCTGAGCGCTTGGCAGTGGTGGACGCTGATTTCAGCCGTCTTGAGCGTGTCGCTCGCGCCTTTTTTTATAGGGTGGGCAGCAAAGCTCGATCCGGCCACCACCCAAACCTTGGGGAGCGCCGAGCTGAGTGTGGTGGCCATCAGCGGCGTGCTTCAGGCGCTGCCCACCGTCGTGCTGACTTGGCTGGTGCTGGCCAGCATCAAACGCTTTTTTGCGGCAGTGGCGCTCCACGCGGGCGGCAGTCGGCAGCCGGTCACGCCGGTGGCCAGCGCGGCAGGCGGTTGGCTGATCTTTACCATCGTGGTTTTGGCGCTCGGGCTGGCCGCTTTGGCGTTCTTCACCCTGCTGGTGGCTACTCTCGGCACGCTCCCCACAATGTTCGCGCAAGACGCCAGCTTCGGTGTTGACCCAGCCGCGTTTAAGAGCGCGTTCGGCGGCGTAGCCGTGCTGCTGCTGCTGAGCGCCGTGCTGTACGGGTTCTTGATTGCTCTCACGGCTTGGTCACGCGGGTTTGCGCTGAACGCGGCGGCCCTCCTCGACGCGGCGCGGCTGGGCGGCGAGCGCAGCGCCGCTTCCCTGCCGATGAATGAGGGAACCAATCCCTGGAAGACTTCGATCACGCTCTCCAAATCAGACGATTGGAACGGGCGGTGAGTTCGGTGGAGTGGAGTGGGAGGCGTCTTCTTCAAATTTGAGCCACCCGAGCGGCCCGATACGGCACAATAACGCCATGACTCACCAGCCTCTGCCCGCCCTTTTGCTGCTTTCTCTGAGCCTTCTCAGCGCCTGCACTTCCACCACCACGCCGACCACCCCGACCAGCAAAACCACTTCCCCACCGGTTGCCAGCGGCGACGACGTGCCGACGGTGGCGCGGGCAACCCGGCCCGCCGCGCCCAACTGTGCCGTGCAGAGCCTCGCTTCACAGGTGGTGGGCGGCGACCTCGCCAAACTGAGTTACGCCAATCGCTGGCCCACCCTCAGAACGCAGGCCAGCGCCAGCACCTTGGCCGGGCTGCTGCTGGATACCCGCAAGCTCATCAATGCCAACTATTACGGTTTCAGTCCAGTGGATTTGCAAGCGCTTCACGAAACGTGGGAAGCCAATTTCCGCAAAACCTTCGGCAATTTACAACAGGCCGTCCCCAGCACCGCCGATCCCCTGATGGCGCAGTACATTTCGGCCATCAACGACGACCACACCTTTTACCTGAGCCCGGCCAGCTACCAAGCCTTCAAAAATCAGGGCAGCGGCTCGCCCACCCCTTCGCCCAAGTTCGGCTTCCGGTTTGCAGCGGTGCCGGGCGAAGACGGCGCGGTGCTGATTGACATTGACGCAGGCACCCCTGCTGCCGCCGCCGGCTTACAACGCGGCGACACCATTTTGAGCGTGAACGGCGTAGCCCTGACGCGCAGCAGCAGCGACGACAATGCGGCAGCCAGCCAGTATTCAAGCGTTCTCGCGGCGGCCATCACCCGGGGCGGCAGCGTCACGCTGGGTATTCGGCGCGGGGCCACCCCCCTGAGCATCGCCGTAACGCCGAGTATCGTTTCCAGCAGCTCCGTGCCCTCAGGCCGAATGCTGGGCAGCACCTATGTGCTGCGGCTGCCCTCCTTTGCCACCACCGGCACCGCCCAGCGGGTGCACGATTTGGTGCGGGCCGCTCAGAAAGCCGGAGCGAGCAGCTTGATTCTCGATTTGCGCGGCAACCGGGGCGGCTTGGTCAGCGAGGCCACTGGCGTCAGCGCCGCTTTTGCGCCGAAATTGGCAGGGCAAACCTTGGAGTTCATCGACGCGCAGGACTTGACCTTTTTTTACGACGCCCAGAGCGGTCAGGTCGCGGGGCGCGGGGTGTGCTTGAAGAACACTGAAGCGCTGACGACCATCCAAAATCCGGCGCTGTGGACCGGCAAGCTGGCCACGCTGGTCAACGCCGACAGTGCCAGCGCCAGCGAAGTCGTCACCGAGACGCTGCAAAAAGCGGGAGCAAGCGCTTTTGGCGAAGTCACGGTGGGCGTGGGCAACACCGCCACCACCATCAGCGACCTCGGTTCCGGCAACCGGGGGCTGAGCGTCACCATTGCCCGCAGCCGCGCCTTGGACGGCCAGTATTTGACGGCCAAAGTCGCGCCGAATGTGGCAGTGGGCGATGATCTGAAAGCGCTGGCCCACGGTAACGATTTACCGCTGGAAGCGGCTTTGGGTAGAGTTCAGTAACGCTTCATTCCTCTCCGATTCGCTCCACGGCCAAGACTTCCCGCGCCACGGTCAAAAAAGCCCGCACCACCGGGTTGTCTTCTTGCCTGCGCCACACCGCCACGATGTCCACCACTGGAGCGCCCTCGATGAGCCGGTAGGTGACGCCGGGCAGCGAAACGCGCTGAAAAAACCGGATCGGCAAAAACACCCCGATGCCCGCCGCCACCAAAGACAGCAGGGTCGGCACTTCGATGGCTTCCTGCACGATGCGCGGGGTGTAGCCCGCCGCAGCGCACCAGCGCATGACCTGGTCGTAATACGTCGCGCGGATCTGGCGCGGAAAAAACACGAACGGCTCGTCTTTGAAATCGCTGATGTTCAATCTCTCGCGCTGCGCCAGCGGGTGCGAACTCGGCAGCGCCACCACCAAGTCTTGCCGCCACAGCGCTTCGGCCACGAAGCTGGGATCGCGCACCGGCAGCAGCATCAGCCCGATGTCGAGTTGGCTGCTGCGCAGGCCTTCTTCTTGTTCTTGGGCGGTAAGTTCACGCAGTTCTACGCTGACATTCGGGTAGCGCTGCCGGAAGGTTCGCACCACTTCCGGTAAGCCGCCGAACACCAAACCCGACACGAAGCCCAGCGTCAGCCGCCCGACTTCGCCCCGCGCCGCCCGCCGGGCGCGTTCGATCACTTTGTCGGCCTCGGCCAGGGTGGCCCGCGCCGCTTCCAAAAACTCTTTTCCGGCGGGGGTGAGCTGCACTTTGCGGGTGGTTCGCAGTACCAGCGGCACACCCACTTCGTCTTCTAAATTCTTGATGGAATTGGAAAGCGCTTGCTGCACCACGTAGACCCGCTCGGCGGCGCGGCCGAAATGCTGCTCTTCAGCGAGGGCGACAAAGTGGCGCAGGTGGCGCAGTTCCATGAAGGTCTCCTGTTTAGTGGTGTGTGCCGTTAAAAGCGGCGACTCCACTAGCCTCATCTTACCCCTATCCGCTCCTTTCACCACTCAATTTGGTGAATGAAGGCTTTTGGTAGTGTTGGCAGGCGGCAATACAGAGCACTAGACTGGGAGGCGATCGAAAGCCAATATCGCCGTCTCTCGCCCATTTTGGAGGAAGTACGCATGACCCAGCCTCACCCCCGAGCCAAACTGCCCGCCACCGAGCGCGACAACCTCAATGAAATTGAAAAGCAGGAGTGGCTCGACTCACTGGCCTTCGTGATGGCCAACGCCGGAGACGAGCGGGCCGCGCAACTCCTTGAAGACTTGGATTACTACGCTTACTTTCATGGCGCACCGATCCAGTTCAAGCAAAACACCCCTTACCTCAACACCATCGGCACCGAGCATCAACCGGTTTATCCGGGCGACATTGCCTTAGAACTCAAAATTCGCAACATCATCCGCTGGAACGCGGTGGCGATGGTGGTCAAGGCCAACAAAAACAGTGAGGGCATCGGCGGGCACTTGGCCAGTTATGCCAGCACCGCCGAGCTGTTGGAAGTCGGTTTCAATCACTTCTTCAGGGGCCACGGCGCAGGCCAAGACCGTGACCTGCTGTTTTATCAGGGCCATACTTCACCGGGTATCTACAGCCGCAGCTTTTTGGAAGGGCGCTTTGACGAGGGTCACCTCAACCGCTTTCGCCGCGAGCTGAGCAAAGAAGGCCCCGGCCTTTCCAGCTACCCGCACCCGTGGCTGATGCCCGACTACTGGGAATTTCCGACGGTCAGCATGGGACTGGGGCCGATTCAGGCAATTTATCAGGCCCGCTTCATTAAATACCTGGAAAACCGCAAGCTCAAGCCCGCCGGCGACGCCAAAGTCTGGGCCTTTTTGGGCGACGGCGAAATGGACGAGCCGCAGAGTATCGGAGCGCTGAGGTTTGCCGCTTACGAGAACCTCGACAACCTGATTTTCGTGCTCAACGCCAACTTGCAGCGCCTCGACGGCCCAGTGCGGGCCAACTCCAAGGTCATTCAGGAGTTCGAGGCGCTGTTCCGGGGCGCGGGCTGGAACGTCATCAAGGTGGTCTGGGACGGCAAGTGGGACGAGCTGCTCAGCAAGGACTACAACGGCACCATCGTCAAGCGCTTCGAGCTGCTGGTCGACGGTGAGTCGCAGCGCTACGCGGCCTTCGGCGGCAAAGAACTGCGCGAGAATTTCTTCAATACCCCCGAACTCAAAGCGCTGATCGAGGGCTGGAGCGACGCCGATTTGGAGCTGCTCAACCGGGGCGGGCACGACGTCAATAAAGTCTACGCGGCGTATTCGTCGGCCATTCAGCACAAAGGCAGCCCCACCGTCATCATCGCCCGCACCATTAAAGGGTACGCGCTGGGCGAGAGTGCTATGGCCCGCAACGTCGCCCACAACGTCAAGAAACTGGACTTCGGAGCGCTCAAAACCCTGCGCGACACCCTCAAATTGCCGCTTACTGACGATCAAGTCGAGCACTTGGAGTACTACACCCCCGGCCCCGATTCACCGGAGGTCAAGTACATCTTGGAGCGCCGCGCCGCGCTAGGCGGGCAAATTCCGGCCCGTCACGTCGAGTACCAAATGCCCGCAGTGCCGGGACAAGACTTTTATCAGGAGTTTACCAAGGGCAGCGGCGAGCGCGAGGTCAGCACCACCATGGCACTGGTGCAAGTCATCAGCAAATTGCTGCGCGACAAAGAACTGGGCAAACTGATCGTGCCGATTGTGCCGGATGAAGCCCGCACCTTTGGGATGGACGCGCTGGTGCCGCGCATCGGCATCTACTCGCCGCGTGGGCAAACCTACAAGCCGGTCGACAGCGGCTCGCTGATGGCCTATAAGGAATCCAAAGACGGGCAGATGCTCGAAGAAGGCATCACCGAAGACGGCGCGACGGCCTCTTGGATCGCGGCGGGAACGTCATATGCCACTCACGGTGTGCCGACCATTCCCTTTTACGTGTTCTACAGCATGTTCGGTCTCCAGCGCGTAGGCGACTTGATCTGGGCCGCCGCAGACCAAAAGGCCAAGGGCTTCCTGATCGGCGCAACCGCTGGCCGCACCACTTTGGCGGGCGAAGGCCTCCAGCACCAAGACGGCAACAGCCTCTTGCAAGGCTACGTGGTGCCCAACCTGCGGATGTACGACCCGGCGTTTGCTTATGAGCTGGCCGCCATCGTGGAAGACGGCATCAAAAAGATGTACGTGGACGGCGAAGACGTTTTTTACTACATCATGGTCGACAACGAAAACGAGATTCAGCCTGCCGCGCCCGACATCGAGGGGCTGCATGACGCCATCGTGAAGGGGCTTTACCGTTTTCAGAAATCCGAGAACAAGTCGAAATTGCGGGCCCAACTGCTCGCCAGCGGCCCGGCGATGGGCGCGGCGCAAGAAGCCGTCAAATTGCTTGAAGGTTACGGCGTGGCCGCCGACATCTGGAGCGTGACGAGTTACAAGCAGCTGCACCAAGAAGCGCTGGCCGTTCAGCGCCGCAACATGCTGCACCCCACCGCCACTCAGGAAGTCAGCTACGTGGCCCAGCAGCTCAGCAAAGACAACGCCCCCGGCGTGCTGGTGTCGGTCAGCGATTATGTCAAGCTCGGCGCGGACGGGCTCAACGGCCACCTTGACCGCAAGCTGTGGACGCTCGGCACCGACGGCTTTGGGCGCAGTGAAGCCCGCGCAGAGCTGCGCGACTTCTTCGAAGTGGATGCCAAACACGTCACCGTGATGGCGCTCTACGCCCTGCTGCGCGACGGCAAGATCAAAGGCGAGGTGGTGGCCAAAGCCATCAGCGACTTCGGGATTGATCCTGAGCGGTTGGCTCCGGTGGTTCGCTAAGACCTGTCCCTCTGCTCTGTGGGCCTCCCTCTCCTTCAAGGGGAGACGCCCCGCAGGAGCGGAGGGATACTGCGCGGTTGCTCTTCCCCCACAACCCACACCCCCAAAAGGAAGTTCCCATGCCAACAGAAATCAAACTCCCCGAAGTGGGCGACAACATCGAGCAGGGCACCGTCGTCAGCATTCTCGTTCAAGTTGGCGACACCATTGAAGCGGGTCAGGCCGTCATTGAAATCGAAACCGACAAAGCCGTGGTGGAAGTCCCCGCCGAAGCGGGCGGCACCGTGGCCGAAATTAAAGTCAAGGTGGGCGACAGCGTGCCGGTGGGCGGCGTCATTTTGACGTTGGGCGGTGACACGACTCCTGCTCAGGCCGTTCCTGCCGCTTCTCCCAGTCAAGGCGGCGGCGATGAAGCCATGCTGGTAGAATCGGCTCCGGTGGCGGTGCCCACTGCCGTGCAGCAGCCCACCCCCCAGCAGTCCGCGCCAGCCAGCCAGCCAAGCAGCGGCGCAGGGCAAGATGTGGTTTTGCCAGATGTGGGCGACAACATCGAGCAGGGCATCATCGTCAGCGTGCTGGTCAGCGCGGGCGACGATATCACTGAAGGGCAGGCGATCATGGAGCTGGAAACCGACAAAGCGGTGGTAGAAGTGCCGTCGAGCGCGGCGGGCAAAGTCGCTTCGGTGTCGGTCAAGGTGGGCGATTCGGTCAAAATCGGCGGCGTACTGCTGACCCTTTCCGGTGAAACTGGAACGGACAGCGCGGCTGCTCCGGCGCAAAATGCACCTGCTCAAGCTGAGCAAGCTCCCACTCAAGCCAGCACCAACAACATTACCGATCAGCCCAACTTGCCTCCCGCCGCCAAAACGGGCGGAGCCATCGGCTCGGTGGAGCCAGCACCCGGCACCTACAACACCCAGACTTTTGACGGACGCGAGGTGGTTCACGCCGCTCCCAGCGTGCGCCGCTTGGCCCGCGAACTCGGCGTCAACATCAAGTCGGTGCAGGGTGCAGGCCCGGCAGGCCGCATCAGCGCTGAGGACGTGCAGCAAGCGGCCAAAGGCGGAGGCGGAGGCGGCGCACCTGTTCAGGCTTCTCAGGCCCAGCCCGTTGCCCAGCCGGTGCAATCTGCTGCCGCTGCACAGGCTCCCGCTCCGCAAGCGGCCGCCGCGCCCAGCGCCACCAAGTTGCCCGACTTTGCCAAATGGGGCACGGTGCGCCGCGAGGATATGTCAGGCATTCGCAAAGCCACCGTCCGCAGCATGAACGCCTCGACGAGCATTCCGATGGTCACGCACTTTGACAAAGCCGACGTGACCCGCATGGAAGAAGTCCGCAAGCAGTTCGGCGCAAGGGTGGAGAAAGCCGGCGGCAAACTCACCATGACCCACATCCTGATGAAGGTCGTGGCCAACACCCTCCGCAAGTTCCCCAAGTTCGGCGCGAGTTTGGATTTGGAAAACCAGCAAGTGATTTACAAGGACTACGTCAACCTCGGCGTGGCGGTGGACACTCCCAACGGCCTGCTCGTTCCGGTGCTGAAAAATGCCGACCGCCTCAGCATCACCGAGATGGTGCTGGAGCTCAACGAACTGGCCGGACGCGCCCGTGACCGCAAGCTCAAGCCCGACGAAATGCAGGGCGCGACCTTTACGATCAGCAACCTCGGCGGCATCGGCGGTTACGCCTTCACGCCGATTGTCAACGCGCCGGAAGTCGCCATTCTGGGTGTTTCACGTGGCAGCTTCGAGCCGGTTTGGAACCGTGAGACCGAGTCGTTTGAACCGCGCAACATGCTGCCACTCTCGCTCAGCTACGATCACCGCCTGATTGACGGCGCAGATGCGGCCCGCTTCGTTCGGGCTATTGCCGAATCGTTAGAAGACCCGTTCTTGATTTCGTTGTAGAAGCCGCTCAATGATGGCCCCTGCTGAAGTTGGCGGGGGCTTTTTTTAACCAAACATTTATGTAAAATAAGAATTATGAAGAAATTGTGGTTCGCTGCCAGTTTACTGCTCGCCTCCTGCGCTCCTACTCTGACCGCCGCCCCTAAGCCCATAGCGGGTGAGGTCATTGTAGAAGCAACTTTACCCACATTTACTTCTGTCTCAGATCTTTTTACAGGTAGCAACAAGGCGTTGTTGGGTGACACTGAATCCATAATATTGCTCTCGCTTCTTCCAAAAGGAGATGAAGGTTTAAATAATGAATCCAGAGCGGGTGTCAAAGGAATCACCACAGTGCAAGATTTATTCGTGAAAGCATACGAAGACTCTAGTCCCGCTATCAATTATGATACATTTTACCCTTTTCAGCGAGCAAAAGGAGGAAAAAGTGGTGGCGATTCTCTCAAAATGCTGAGTCAGCAGGGCGCTCCCGCTCATATCCAGGCAACTTGGCAAGCCACCGAAATAAACGGCAAAAATACTATTGATCTGGTCTGGGAAACCAAGCCTTTAGGCAACAAACTCCTGAGTGTCAAAGTTAAAGCGTCGGCTACCGACCCAGCTATCAACACTCGCACCATTGAGGACAGATGGATGGGGGAGTTTCTCAAAAATCCCGGTATTAAACTGATTGCCAGCGGACGCTAAGCCGTCTAAAGATTAAGCCCCCGCTAGCGTTCGGCGGGGGCTTTTATGTTGATTTATCGGAAAATCAGTTTAAAAAGCCTGCGCTACTTTCATACACACCCACCCCAGCACCATGCACGTCGGCAAAGTAATTACCCAAGCTGCGACGATGCGGCCCGCGACTTGCCAGCGCACTGCCTTGAAGCCTTTGGTGGCTCCCACGCCCATGATGCTGGTGGAAATCACATGGGTGGTGCTGACCGGAATGCCCAGAGCGCTGGCTCCCTCGATGATCGCGGCGGCGCTCATTTCGGCCACGAAGCCGTCAATCGGGCGCAGTTCCACCACGCCGAATCCCATGGTTTTGATGATTCGCCAGCCCCCCACCGCCGTGCCGAGGCCCATGGCCGCCGCCGCCGCCAGAATAATCCACAGCGGCACATGGTCAGGTCGGGTGCCGAGGTAGGCCGAGACCGCCAGCGTCATGATGCCCATGGTTTTTTGGGCGTCGTTGCCGCCGTGACTGTAAGCCATAAACGCCGCCGACAAAATCTGTAAGCGCCCGAACACCCGCGTGACGGTGCGGGGGCGCATTCGGCGGGCAATGAGCCACACCACCAAGAACATCAGCAAAATGGGAACCAGAAAACCCAGAACTGGAGAAGTGACCAGGCCCGCCAGCGTTTTGTTGACGCCTTTGGGAATCACCGCTGCCCAGCCGCCCGCCGCCACGCCCGCGCCCACCAAACTAAACACCAGCGCGTGGCTGCTGCTGCTGGGAATGCCCTTCCACCACGTCAGCAAATTCCAGATGATGGCGCTGACCAGCGCGGCGGCCACCAGCGTCAGCGAGGCGACGTCGGGGGCGATAATGTCTTTGTAAACCGTTTTGGCCACAGCGGTGCCGGTCAGCGCCCCGACGACGTTGAGCACGGCGGCCATGGCAATCGCCTGAGCGGGCGTCAGCACTTTGGTGGCGATTGAAGTGGCAATGGCGTTGGCCGTGTCGTGAAAGCCGTTGATGAAATCGAAGATCAGCGCCAGGGCAATAATGCCGATGAGAGCAAGCAGCGCGGTGGTCATCAGGCGTTTTTGAGCAGAATGTTTTCGACCGTCTTGGCAACCCGCTGGGCCTGATCCGAGGCGTCTTCGAGGAGCGAGATGATTTCCCCGGCTCTGGTGGCCTGAATCATCTGCTGCACGTCCATCACGCCGTCATACAGCGCGGCCTGTGCAGCGTCGCTGATGGTGTCGCCGTCATCTTCCAAGGTGCGGACTTCAGTGGCCAGCGCGGCCAGCTCCGGCACACGCTTTTTGTCTTCGATCAGCGGCATGGCTTTGGCCAGTACCACGCACTGGCGCTCCACCACTTCGGCGAGTCGGCGCATGGCTTCTGTCGGGGCAACTTTGTAAAGCCACAGCTTGCGGCCTGCTTCTTCGATAAAGTCGGTCAGATCATCAAGCTCGGCGTTCAAACTAATAATGTCTTCGCGGTCAAACGGCACGATAAACGAGTCGATCAGCATCTGGGTGACCTGGCCCGCCAAGCTGTCTCCAGCGTGCTCCAAATCGCGCAGGGTGCTGACATGCCCGCTGAGGTCGCCGGACGCAGACAGCAGGGTAAGCAGTGCGTGGGCAGTCTGCTGGGCATTTTGGGCCTGTGCGGCGAACAGCTCACCGAATTTCTCGTTCTTGGGCATGAAGCGTGATAAAACCATGACTTAAGCTAGCGGTTTTGCCCCTCCAAATGTCATTCTTTTATCAGATGAGGCCAGTGGCGCTGCACTTACGCCCCAACTCACGGCAGCTTGACCCGCCAGTCCTGACTTTCCCAGTTTTGTTCGGAGCGCCGCGTAAAGTGCAGCTCTGCCTTGCCCGCCAACTCCTGCGCCGTGAACTTGACTTGCCACAGTCCGAAGACGCCCAGAGTAGCCTCGCGGTCTTGGACATCTGTCCACTGCTGGGCGTCCCCGAAACCGAAGTGCAGGGTAAACGGCTGGTTGCCCTGAATGCACAAGTCCAGATTTGCAGTCAGCTCAAAGACCGGCGCGTTGGTCGTCCAAAACGTGACTTTGGGCGCGGGGGTGGCGACCAGGTAGCGGTCTCGCACGGTGTCCAGCGCTTCGTAAGGCTGCTGGTGTTGCCGCGTCCACAAGAGCTTGATGAACTCGGCGTGCGCCCACACCAGCGGCATGGCGCTGCCCGCCGGTTTGCCGGGCTCAAACAGCTTGACGGGGGCGGTGTCCCAGACTTGCTCAGGAAAAAGGCCGCCGTCGCCGCTGGACTTCATCATGGCCGCCAAATACTCGTCCGCCGATCCGCCGGACAACACCGCCAGATGCCCGCGCTCACCGGTGAGTAAGGGCCAGGGCCGCCCAATGCCGTCGTTCTGGCCCAAAAAGGGGCCGCCGTCAGCGGTGTTGCCGTAGCCGTCATGCTGATAGCGGTAATACAGCGGGCCGCTGGGTGTCTCACAGCGCAGTTCGCCGTCCACCACTTTGAGGCTGTTTTGAATGCGCGGGTCGGCGGCGTTTCTCAGGCCCATCCTGACCAGATACCCGAAATCCAAGCTGACCAACTCGCCCGCTTTGACTTTGATGTCGGCGGTGTTGGCAATACTCACGTCTTGCTGGCCGGGGTGCTCGGCGGCCTGCGGCGCGATGCGGATGTAGTAGCCGTCCACGCCGTACTTGGCGGCCAGGGGGGCGTCGTCTCCGCTCACATAACACCAGCCTTCCAAGCGGGCGTTCCAGTCGTCGGCGATGGCCAGAGCGGTTTGGGCCTCCTCGGCGCTCAGCCAAGGCACCGCCGCCACCAATCCGGCGATCATGATGGCCAGGGTGTAGGCACTGACGCCGCTGTTTTCTTCCCAGCGGTCTTCCTGACTGACCGGGCCGTGCCGCGCCAGATACCCGGCTGCCCTTTGCGCCGCCCACTCCAAAGCGCTGCGGGTGAAGTTGTCGTCTTGTTCGAGGTCGCGCAGCTTGGCCATCAAGATCAGCACGAAGGCGGTTTCGTCGAGCTGATCGCCCGACCAGTACGGCTCACCGTTGGGATACAGATTTTGCGGCCAGTGCCCATCCGGCGACTGCGCGGCCAGCAGATAATTGAGGCTGCGAACCGCGTCGTTGACCTGCCCAACGGCCAACAGGGCGGTGGCGGCCTCGACCATGTCGCGGGGCCACACCAGATGGTAGCCGCCCAAACTGCTGTGGGCCTGCCCAAACGGCACGCTGAGGCTGGCCACAATCGCGCCGGAAAAATCGCTGCCTTCGTGCACCCGAATGACTTGGGCGCTCAGGCGGGCGCGGGCTGTTTCGGCGTCTCCGGCGCTCGGCAGCCTCAGGCGCGAAGTCCAGGTTTGCCAAGTCGCCAAAAATTCTTCCCGCTGCAAGGCGTAGGGGCGCTGGAGGCTGCTGCGGGCGTGAATGGCCGCGCCCGCCGCGTGGTGGGCGAAGGCCAGCGCCAGCGTGCCGCGCGGCTGAGTCAGTTCGGCCATCAGCGCCACGTTGCCGTGTTCGGCTTTGCCGTGTTGCCAAGTCATTTCGCCGTTTTGATTAAAGTCCTGCCAGCCGTCGCTAACGCCCACAAATCCGGCGCTGGTTTTGCCGAAATCACCATCGGCCAAAAAAGCCAGAGAAGCGTCACCTTGCTGGGCGTACAGTACGCCGCCTTCTATCCAAGCGGTGTTGTCTTCGCCGGAGTCGGCCAAGTGCGGAGCCAGCAGCGCGTAGAGCGTGCCGCCGCTCAACTCATAGCGAATCAGCAGCGAGTCGTTTTCCACCGACGGCATGATTTCCAGCTTGAGGCTGAAGGCGGGGTCACGTGCCAGACGGTGTTCGATGCTGATCAGCGGGCCGTCTTCGTGGGGCGTCAGGCTGTAGATGCAGTCGCGCTTAATGTCCACCCAGCCGTCAGCGGTCTTGACGATAAAGGTTAAGTCGCGCACCTGCGGCTCGCCGCTTGACGGCCAATAGACTTCATTGACCACGCCGTAGCCGACAGCGGCCCGCACCCGCCCGCCGCCGAGTGCGCCGGTCACGGCGTCTTTGTTGCTGCTCGTCCAAGTGGGCTTGAGGCCGGGCCGTCCGGGGGCTTCGGCGGCGTGCGGCTGAGGTTGGGCGCTGAGGTGAGACATGGTTCCTCCAATGTAGACCTCTAAGCTCAAGCGCAGTTATCACAGTGAAGTGAAATCGGCGGGCAAAGCTACCGAATATGCAGCTTTTGAGCGCCCGGTGCATACTCGGAGGTGACATGGATCCCGATTCCAAACAACCCTCACCCAAAGCCGCTTGGATGCCCAGCGTGGCCGCCGAAACACTCAAAAGCTCAGAGCGGCAGCTTCCCGGTGGGCGGTACGGACGTCCCGTCCTCAGTGCGGTGTTTGTGATGAATTGGCTGTATCTGCCACTGACGCTCAAAGCGGATACACCCACGCTGAAATGGAGCTTTGTAAGCCTTTGGCTGATTTCTAGTTGTATTGTGTTGGCACTTTGGTTTTGGCAACGTCAGCATCACATTGAAGATACTGAGCAGCGCTCTTGGTTGGACTTTCAGTTTCAATGGAAGTATTTCTGCTTTATTTTATTTTGGTTTGGACTGAGCTGTTGCTGGAATAGTTTTTCTCCCAATAGGCAATGGTCAGCCTTGCACCTAGTACTAGCGTCACTGCTGCTCGGCAGCTTAATCTGGCTGATTCAGTCATGGCGTCAGCGCCGCACTCAAGGCCCGTAACGCCGCTCACCCGGCAACTCGGCCTCGTCGTGAATGGCCTGCGCCACCTGCCTGGCCAGCGGGAAATCCACCGCCGCGTACCAGGCTTCTTCCATTTGCCCGTCTCTTGTCCGGTAACACGTCATTACCGGCCCGGATTTGCAGCCGCCCAGGCAGCCGGATTCAGTCAGGCGAAGACTGCCGCCCGCCTTGTAGTAGGCCAGCTTGTCTTGCTCAAGCGCGTTCCAGACGGCGCGGTAAAGGAGATCGGAGCCGCGAGCTTTGCAGTTGCTGTTCTGACAGATCAGCAGGTGGCCGGTGGTGGGAAAATAGCGTGGGGCAGACATAGGCTCCTGAGCTTACAGGTTCGCGCCCTCCCCGTTGCCCTGACTTGTGACAAAGTGACGGCGCTAGAGTAAGTCCATGCCGCTCCGTAGCCTCATGCTCGCCCTGATGATCACTTTTATCTGGGGTGTCAATTTCGTCGTCATTAAGCTCAGCGTCAGTGAAGCGCCGCCGCTGCTGGTGGCCGCCTTGCGGTTTGCCCTCGCCGCGCTGCCCGCCATCTTTTTTATTCCGCGTCCCCAGATGCGTTGGCAAACTTTTTTGGGCTACGGCCTCGCGGTGGGCGTGATGCAGTTCGGTCTGCTGTATTTGGCTATTCAGCTCGGCCTCAGCGCTGGACTGGCGAGTCTATTGATGCAGATGCAGGCCTTTTTTACGGCGATGCTGGCGGCTTTCTTGTGGCGCGAGCGGCTGCCCGCCAACCAAATCGTGGGGATAGCGCTGGCCTTTGCGGGCATGGCGGTCATCGGTTTGCTGGCCGACCACCACACCAGCATCGTTGGCTTGGTTCTGGTCTTGGTCGCCGCTCTCGGCTGGGCCATCAGCAACGTGCTGGTCAAGTCGGCGGGCAAAGCCAATATGCTCAGCTTGGTGGTGTGGTCGGCGCTGATTCCGCCGGTTCCCCTGACCCTGATGACCGGCCTGACCAGCGGCTGGGCCAGCATCGGCCACACACTGACGCACAGCAGCCTCGGCTTTTGGGCGGCGGTGGCGTTTATGGGGTATTTCAACACGGTGCTGGGCTTCGGGGTTTGGAATTGGCTCATTCAGCAGCACGGAGCCAGTCGCGTCGCGCCGCTGTCACTCTTGGTGCCTGTGTTCGGAATGGTCAGCAGCGCTCTGTATTTTCAAGAAACCTTTCCGCCGCTCAAGGTGCTGGGGGCCGTGTTGGTTTTCGTGGGCTTGCTGGTGCATGTCTTTGGGGGCCGGATCGTGGAGCGCTGGAAGGTGCAGGGCGTAGAGGCCTGAGCCGCAGGGCATTCATTGCCTTTGCGTAGAGCCGTCCCCGCCCCCCGTCCGATTCGGTAGGCGGAATTGAGAGAGAGGCCGGTGAATTTCCGGTTCCTATGCCGCAATTCAAACACACAAAGCGGGAAGAGTCAGCCGAGCCACCGCCGCAGAACAGGGCTGAACTGACTATTCGGAAGTTGGCGTAACAAGAGCCGGAATAGTGCCGTGGACAAGACGACGGTTACCGCCGTGATGATCAGCTTCTCTGGCAAGACCTGAACGAACGCCGCCTCAGACATCAGCGAAAGGATCAGCGCCGCGATAACCACTGCTACCCAGCTTGAACCCGACAGACCCAAAACACGCATACATGAGTTTATCAAACTGGTATCACTCAAACTACCGCTTCCCTGTGCCGGATCACATTCACTGGCCTGTGTGAACGGTCAATTCAGAACCAAGCCACAAAGAAGCGCTTGAACCGGCCTTCCGGGACGAAACGCAGCAACCACCGGCCCAGCGCCGTGAGCAACACGAACGTCGCCGCCACACTGACCAGAGCAATCGGCAACTTCCTCAAAAAGTCCGCCGTCCCCGAACTCAGCGACACCACCACCGCTGTGCTGACTATCGCCATCCAGTTCCAACCCGAAACACACAGAAAACGCATCCCTCCAGCTTAGCCCTCCGGCACCACCACCAAGCGCCCTCCGTGCCGAATCACGTCTACCTGCACGCCATAGACCGCTGCCAAATGCTGGGGCGTCAGCACACTTTCGGCGCTCCCCTGCGCCACCACCCGCCCCTGATGCAGCAGCAGCAGGTGATCGGCGCGGGCGGCCAAGTTGAGGTCGTGCAGCACCGCCACCACGCCCAGGCCGCTCCCCGCTTCTTGCCGCAGCGTTTCGATCAAGTTCAGCGCGTAGGCCAGATCGAGGTGATTGGTCGGTTCGTCCAGCAGCAAGAACTGTGGATTGGCGGCCAGAGCGCGGGCCAATGACACGCGCTGCTGCTCGCCGCCCGACAACTCGGCCACCGCTCGATCGGCAAAGTGGGCGGTGTCGGTGCGCTGCATGGCGCGGTCGATGGCCTGTTCATCATCCAAGCTGAGACTGCCCAAAGACAGCGGATGGTGCGGAAACAGTCCCCACAACCACTCACCCGCTCCGCGCCCCAGCGCCACCACGTCGCGCACTTTGGTTTCGGTGGGCAGCGCTTCCGTTTGGGCCAAATACGCCAGCGAGCGGGCACGTTCACGGCGCGAGTAGTCCGGCAAAGCGCGGCCCTGATACTGGACTTCGCCGCTCTGCACCGGCGTCAGGCCAGCCAGCGCCCGCATCAGCGTGGACTTGCCGGCTCCGTTTGGCCCGATGATGGCCGAGAAGCGCCCGCGTTCAAAGGCGGCGCTGACCTGCTGCACCGCCAGCAGGTCGCCCGCCTTGACCGAGAGGTTGAGCGCCTCCAGCATTATGTTTTTTGCCGCCGGAGCAGATAAAGGAAAAACGGGCCGCCCAGCAAAGTCGTGACCACACCCACCGGCAACTCGGCGGGGCGGGTCAGGGTGCGGGCCAGCAAGTCCGACAAGACCAGCAGGGTGCCGCCCGCCACTGCCGAAACAGGCAGCAGCACCCGGTAGTCCGCGCCCCACAGCCGCCGCACCAGATGAGGCGTAACCAACCCCACGAAACCGATGATGCCCGCGTAACTGACTGCCCCCGCCGTGCAGAGGCTCGCGGCGATGATGACCAGCAGGCGCAGGCGCTCGACCGGCAAGCCCAAACTGCGGGCCGTCAGGTCTCCGAGTTGCAAGGTGTTGAGCGCTTTGGACAGCAGCAGCAGCACCCCGCCGCCGATCAGCACGTAGGGCAGCAGGCGGCCCACCTGCGGCCAGCCCGCGAAGGCCAGATTGCCCAGCGTGAAGGCAAAGACCTGACGGATGCGGTCTTCGCTTTGCAGCAGCAAGTAAGTGGTGAAGGCCGTGAGGATGCTGCCCACCACCACGCCAGCCAAAATTAAGCGGGCGGGCGGCAAGCGGCCGCCTTCGCGGGCAATCGCCAGCGCGATAAAGACACTCAGCAGCGCCCCCGAGAGAGCAAACAGCGGCAGCCACAAGGTCGTCAGCCCCAGCGCGATCACCAGCGTTGCGCCCAGCCCCGCGCCGCTTGCCACGCCCATCAGGTACGGGTCGGCCAACGGGTTGCGAAAAACGGCTTGAAAGGCCCCGCCGCTCACAGCCAATGCCGCGCCCACCAAAAAGCCCAGCGCCACACGCGGCAATCTCAGTTGCCAAACGATCACGTCGTTGCCACTCAGTTCGGCTCCGTTCAGCCCATGCCCGATGGCCTGCAGGGTTTCGGCGGGCGAGATGGGGACGCTGCCGAGGCCGATGGCCAGCAGGGCAGTCACGAGGGCGGCGGCGAGCAGCAGCAGGGTGGGGAGAGAGACAAGCGCCAGACGGCGAGAAACTGCAATCGCTGCGCTCACTTCACCCCCTCTCCTGCGGCGCTGCACCCGTCCCGACCTTACTTGAACAGTTCAGGATGCACCACTTTGGCCAGCCCTGCCAGCGCCTGCGGCAAACGCGGCCCCGGACGGGAAAGGAGCTGATCGAGCGCTTTGTCTTCCACCACGCGGCCCAACTTGACAGCGGGGATGGTGTTCCAGCCGGGGCGGGCTTTAGCGGCGGCGAGGTTCATTCCAAAAATAAACTGCGGAGCCGATTTGACCACCAATTCAGGGCTGATCTTGGGAAAGTCGCCCAAACTGGCCGGAATGATATTGATGGCCCCCGCTTTGGTCAGCAGCACGCCGATAAAGGAGTTGGGGCCAACCGTGTAGGGCGTGGGGTCAATTTCGTAATAAGCGGTCGGCTTTTTGGCGGCGTTCTTGGTCAAGATTTCAACTTTGGCGATGTCGCGACGCATCTGAATGATCAGCGCTTTGGCCTGCGCTTCCCGGTTGATTATTTTGCCTAGGATTATTGTTTTGGAAAACACTTCTTCATAGGTTTCAGGATTGACCGCCACTACAGTGATTCCGGCATTGGTCAGCGGCTGAATCAGGTCGCCGTATTTGCTGACGATCACGATGTCGGGCCGGAGGGCCACCACCGCTTCGATGTTGGGCTGGTACAGATTGCCGACTTTGGGCAACTTGGTGACTTGGGCGGGAAAGTCGCTGTATTCGTCGACGCCCACCAATTTGCCGCAGCCGCCGATGGCACACAGCGTCTCAGAGTCGCTGGGCAAAAAGCTGACGATCCGCATCGGCTCGGCCTTCAGCGTGACTTTGCGGCCCAGATCGTCGGTGAGGGTCAGCGGGTAAGAAGTGGCGTGGGCAGCGCCAAGCAGCGCGGCACTGAGAAAAATCACTTTATTCATGAGGAGTCCTCCTCCCCAACCGAAAAGCCGCCCCACCGAACTGGCATCGGGGGCGGAAATAAGCGTCCAGCCGTCTGTTGATTACAGGCCGAGCGTTTCCCTTTCCGCGAGGGGTAAGCTGCATCAGTCAGCCCTGCGCGGGCCGCTGCGGCGAGGCAGGCATTCGGACTCGGAAGGCCGTGCTCGTGCGTGTTCGGCTTCCTTACCGCTGCGCGACAGTGCCGGAATGGGCCAAATAGGCCGTCACCGGGCTTCCCCTGCGCTCACTGCCCTCAGTCTACACCGCCGCTCGCCCTACACCTTGACCCGTACCAACTCAGCGGCTAGGCTAAGCAGATGTCGCCCCGCTCCGGTACACTTTCGCCGTTTATGCAACGCGGGGCCGCGCTGACTGCTTAAAGTCCAGCGCCCGCTGCCCCGCTTGTATGTCATTGCAGGCGGGGCTTTTTTTGTGCCGCACCCAGACCGAACGAGGAGAAGTATGCAAGAACAAGCACTGCAAGAAATTGCCACCGCCACTGACGTCGAGGCGCTGCAACAAGTCAAGACCAAATATGTCGGCAAGTCCGGCCTGGTCACCAAGGAACTCGGCAGCCTCGGCAAGCTGCCGCCCGACGAGCGCAAAGCACGCGGGGCCGAGATCAACGCCGTGCGGGCCGCCTTAGACAGCGCCCTGACCGAGCGCGAGACGGTGCTGAAACGCGCCGCGCTGGACGCCCGCTTGGCCTCGGAAGCGATTGACGTGACCTTGCCGGGGTTGAGCCTGCCTGCCGGCGGCCTGCACCCGATTACCCGCGTGTACGACGACCTCATTGAGATTTTCACCCGGCTGGGCTACGATACCGTGGAAGGGCCGGAAGTCGAAGACGAGCACCACAACTTCGAGGCGCTGAACGTGCCTTGGTATCACCCCGCCCGCGACCTTCAGGACACCTTCTGGCTGGAGGACGGACGCTTGCTCAGGACGCACACTTCACCGATGCAGATTCGCTACATGGTGGATCACACGCCGCCGCTCAAGATCGTGGCACGCGGTAAGGTCTACCGCTACGAGGCCACCGACGCTACCCACGAGGCCATGTTTCACCAGCTCGAAGGCCTGGTGGTAGGCGACGGCATCAAGATGAGCGACCTCAAGGGCACGGTGGCCGAGATGGCGCGGGGACTGTTTGGGGCGAACGCTAAAGTCCGGTTTCAACCGAGCTACTACCCGTTCACCGAGCCGGGAGCCGACTTCGCGGTGTGGTGGGAAAACCCACGTGGCGAGAGCAAATGGCTGGAGCTGGGCGGCTGCGGCATGGTGCATCCGAATGTGTTTAAGGCCGTGGACGATTTGCGCGAGGCAGCGGGCAAGGAGCGCATCTACGAGGGCAAGACAGGCTTCGCTTTCGGGCTGGGGCCGGAGCGCATCGCCATGCTCAAGTACGGCATCCCCGATATCCGCTACTTCTACGCCAACGACCCGAAGGTGATCGGGCAGTTCAGGGGAACGCTGGGGTGAATGGAGAGGAAAAAACTAGCACAAGAAGACCGTGGACACGCTTAGAAACACTTGTAGCTTTTGAGTTTTATCTCGTAACACCATTTGGGAAATTTCATAGAAGCAATCCAGAAGTGATCAAACTTGCCGAGAAATTGGAGAGAACCCCATCAGCTTTGGCTATGAAACTTTGCAATTTAGCCAGCTTGGATACATCTCTAGCTGCCACTGGCCTCGTCAATGTATCTCAGTTAGATAAATCACTGTGGCAGGAAATGGAAAGTGACTGGGAAAGCTTCTTTGAGGAAATAAAATCAGCCAGCATGAGCTTACTCCCTGACTCCTTGCCGCTTGAATCTGCTGACTCCAATATGAGTTGTGAGGGTCTGGAGAGAGCAGTAATGAGCCAAGCTCGTGTAGGACAGATGGTCTTTAGAAGAGCCGTACTCACGGCGTATGATCAAAAATGCTGTATATCTGGACTTGATATTCCACTCTTACTCAGAGCAAGCCATATTTTACCTTGGGCAAAAGATAAGGCCAATCGGCTTAATCCAATGAATAGATTATGTTTGTCGAGTATCCACGATCAAGCCTTCGATAAAGGCATTATCACCATATCGGAAGATTGGAGACTGAGAGTTTCGCCATTATACAAGGATGTCAAACAAGGCTTTTTCCGATCTACTTTTCTTGAATTTGAAGGCATACGAATCACGCTGCCCAAGAGATTCATTCCCAATCAAGAGTTTCTGACTTTCCACCGAGAC
Source organism: Deinococcus psychrotolerans (assembly GCF_003860465.1). NCBI lineage: Bacteria > Thermotogati > Deinococcota > Deinococci > Deinococcales > Deinococcaceae > Deinococcus > Deinococcus psychrotolerans. Next base: position 394,566 of record NZ_CP034183.1, on the reverse strand, counting down.
AACATTTTTCAGCGCTGACATTCAAACCTGAGGACAACCCATGAAACTTCCCTATTCCTGGCTCCAAGAACTGATCCCCCACCTCCCGCCCGTCAATACCCTTGAACCCGTCTTCGCTCAACTCGGCCTGCCGCTGGAAGGCATAGACGACGCCCCCGCCCCACCCGCCGGGGTGCTGCTGGTGGCCGTCACCGAGGCCGCCGCTATGCCCGGCACGCAACTGACCAAGCTCACGCTCGATACCGGCCCACACGGCCCGCGCACGATCGCCAGCGGCGCACCCAACGCGGTCGGCCTGCCTGCCGGAACGATGCTGGCGCTGGTGGTGCCCGGCACCAAACTGGGCGACATGGAGTACGGCGTCCGCAGTTTGCAGGGCGTGGAGTCGTGGGGCATGGCCGCCAGCGCCAAGGAACTCGGCATCGGCGAGAGCAGCGCCGGACTGCTGCTGTTTCCGGCGGGAACAGCCCCGGTCGGCACGCCCCTGGCCGATGTGTGGGCCGCCGACAGCGTGCTCGACATCGAGATCACCCCCAACCGCGCCGACGCCCTGAGCGTGCTGGGCGTGGCCCGCGATCTGGCGGCCTTCCTCAAGCTGGAGCTGAAAGAGCCGTCAATGGGCTTGGCCGCCAATGGCAAAGGCCAGATTGAAGTCACCCTGCCGCCCCGCGCCGTCACCCTGGAGCGCGACCCCAGCAAGAAGCTGCGCTTCGGCTCCGATCATTTCTCGGCCCGCACCGTCAGCGGCGTGCACAACGGCCCCGCGCCGGTGGAGATGCAGCGCCGCCTGACCCTGGCCGGCATGCGCTCGATTGACCTGATCGTGGACAGCAGCAACTACGTGATGTTGGAGCTCGGCCAGCCAACGGCACTCTACGACCGCCGCGACGTGACGAATGACAAGATTCTGGTGTCGTTCGGTCTGCGGCAGGGGGAGAATGTCAAGGATTTGATGGGCGGCGAGCATCAGGTCGGGCCGGAAGATTTGCTGATTCTGGACGGACGCGAGCGCGGCGTGATGAGCGTGGCCGACGCCTTCCAGACTGCCCAGACTCCGCAGACGGACGGCGGCGTGCTGGGCATCGCGGGCATCATGGGCGGCGACCACGGGCACGTGCGGGCCGATACCTCGGAAGTCGTGATCGAGTCGGCGCACTTCGACCCGGTGCTGCTGCGGCGCACCGCCACCCGGCTGGGCCTCAAGACCGACGCGGTGTACCGCTACGAGCGCGGCGTTGACCCGGTGCTCTCGCCTCGCGGAGCCAACCGGGTGGCTGAGCTGCTCACCCAGTACGGCGGCGGCATAGCGGAAACGGGCCTGACCACGGTGGGCACGCCCGACCTCCCTGCCGACATTCAGGTGACCGGCGAACAGGTACGCGGCCTGCTGGGGATGCACGTTGACACCGACGAAATGGTGGACATCCTGATGCGTCTGGGCGCGAAGGTAAAACAGGACAGCGACACCCTGACCGTCACGCCCCCGAGCTGGCGGGTCGATATGGTGGTCTGGCAGGATCTGGCCGAGGAGGTTGCCCGCCTGCACGGATACGCCGAGCTGCCCGAAACCCTGCCCACTTTCAGCCCCCACCCCGACAACCACGGCGCGGGAGCCGTCAGCGCGGCGCGGCGCAGCCTCAAAGGCGCACTGGCCGGACTCGGCGCTCAGGAAGTGGTGACCTACACCTTCACCAGCGATCCCGAGGCCGAGCAGGCCCGCAGCGAAACGCCAAGCGTCAAGCTGCAAAATCCGCTGACGGCGGAGCGCACCGGCCTGCGAACTGCCCTTTATCCCAGTTTGCTGAAGGCTGCCCAGAACCGCCCCAAAGGTGAGCGGGCGCTGCTGTTCGAGATTGGGCGCATCTTCCCCGCCTCGGGCGAAATCGAGAAACTGGGATTGCTGCTGCGCGGGCCGCTGGCTCCCAACACCCATCAAGCGGGGGTGGCTGGAAGTTTCGCCGCCTTCAAGGGCCTGCTGGAAACGCTGGCGGCGGGGCAGGGCGCGGGCCTGGAGATTCGCCAGCTGCGCGGCGCGGACGTACCTGCCACGCTGCACCCCGGCATCGCGGGCGCGGTCGTCTGGAACGGGCAACAAGTCGGCTGGCTGGGCGCACTCCACCCCGAGATTGCCCAGAGCTACGGCCTGAAGGGCGACACCTACCTGCTGGAAGTCAGTTTGCCGCTGCCCGCCGCCGAGTGGGCCTTCAGCGACCCCAGCCGCGCTCCGGCTGCCTGGCGTGATTTGGCCGTCATCGCGCCGCAATCGGTCAGTTACGGCGAGGTGGCCGCGCTGCTGAGGCAAGAAGCCGGGCCACTGCTGGAAAGCCTGGAACCGTTTGACGTGTACGTGGGCGAGCAGATTCCGACCGGGCAGCGTAGCGTCGCCGTGCGCCTCACCTTCAGGGGCGAGAAGACCCTCAGCGACAGCGAAGTCGACCCGATTATGGAGCGGCTGATCGGCGCGGTGCGGGCGGCAGGCTGGGCCATTCGGGAAAAGTGAGGGCGACCGCTTTGCTCAATCACCCCCTCCACTAAGCCATTTGCCTTACTTCCCACTCTGACATGCTGCCCACCTCACCCGCCTAGACTGTGCGGGTGAGTTTGCTTTCCCCTTCCCTGTCCGCTGCCCAGACCGCCGAACACGCGCCCCCCACTCCCACACGCGAACTCGTCAAGATTGCCCTGCCCGTCAGCTTAGAATTTGTGGCGCAGTTGGCGCTGGGCCTCGTTGACCAGATTATCGTGGCGCTGCTCGGCACACTGGCGGTGGCGGGCGTGGGCTTTGCCAACAGCGTCACCCTGATCTTGTTTTTCACGCTCAATGCCATCGGCGCAGGCACCAGCATTCTGGTGGCGCGGGCGCACGGGGCAGGCGACAAATCCGGAGCTTCGCGGCTGTTCGGTGCGGCGCTGGTGCTGGGCGTGGTGGTGTCGGGTGTGCTGGCCGTGCCGCTGATCTTGGGCGGCGCAGGCTTTTTGCGTTCCATCGGAGCCACGCCGGAAGTCGCCGGAGCAGGCGGCCCCTTCCTGAGTGTGGTCGCCATCTCGTTGCCACTGGTCACGGCAGCAGCCATTTTTAGCGGGGCGCTGCGTTCCACCGGCCACGCCCGCACGCCCATGACCATTACCATCGTGGCGGTCATTCTCAATACCGTGCTGGGCTACGCGCTGGTCACCGGTTTCGGCCCCTTTCCAAAGCTGGGCGTGGTGGGCGTCGGCATTGCCACCACCGCGTCGTATGCTCTGCGGGCAGGCTTGCTGGCCTGGCAGACCTACGGGCGCGGCATCTTGGACGCCACCTTGCCGCGCACGCTGGCCAACTGGAAGAGCGTTCTCGCTCCACTGATTCCGCTGAGCTTGCCCATGGCCGCCACCGAGCTGGCCTGGAGCGGCGGCACGTTCCTTTACGCGCTCCTGGCCGGGCGAATCAGCACCAACACGCTGGCCGCCATGCAGATCAGCAACACCCTGGAGGGCGTCTTTATCGTGGCCTCGCTGGGTCTCGGCTCGGCAGCCACCGTACTGATTGGCCAGTCACTCGGACGCGGCAGCGCAGCGGGCGCTCAGGCCTGGGCACACAAAATCCGGCGCTCGGGTCTGGTGGTGGCGCTGGGAGCGGGGGCACTGTTTGCCCTCACCGCGACGCTTTTGGGCGTCTTATTTCCGCAAGTGGACGCAGACGTGCGGCATATCGCCCTCATTTCTATTCTGGTCAACGCCGCTTTTCAAATCATCAAAGTGCAAAACATCTTGCTGGGCATCGGAATATTGCCCGGCGCAAACGACCCCCGTGGCGTGTTGATCGGTGACGCGGTGGCCGCCTTCGTGGTGGGCCTGCCACTGGCGTACCTGCTGGCCTTTCCACTGGGACTGGGCTTCTGGGGCCTGCTGATCGCCCGTGGGCTGGAAGAAACCGCCAAAATGCTCATCTTCATCTGGCGAGCCAGGAAAATTAAATGGGAGCAGCACATCTACACGGGCGAAGGTGAAGCGCCCATCACGGCGGGGCACTGAGTGATGCCGACGGTTGCCCTGCTGCGCGGCATCAACGTGGGCGGCAACCGCAAAGTGCCGATGATCCGACTCAAGGCGGTAGCGCAAAGCTTGGGCCTTACCAAAGTGCAAACCTACATCCAAAGTGGGAATCTGGTGTTTGAGGGACAGGTCAGCCGCAGCGAGTTGGAAGCCGCCATCGAGCGCGAATTTGGTTTTGCCGTGCCCGTCACCTTGCGAAGTGCCGAAGATTGGCAGGCCGTTACCCTTCACAATCCCTACCTCCAACAGGCCGAAGCTGACGGCAGCAAGGTGCACGTCACGTTTCTGGACGCTGAACCTAGTGAAGCGGGCCTAGCCGCGCTGCGAGCCGTCAACAGCGGCGCAGACGAGTGGACGCATGACGGGCTGCACCTTTATCTTCACACGCCCGGCGGCCTGGGTCACAGCAAACTCAACCCCGATAAACTCAAAGTCGGTGCAACAACGCGCAACTGGCGCACAGTGCTGAAATTGAGCGAACTGGCGGGCATCTAGCTCCCCTCCGCCGCCCGCTGCATCAGGCCCAACACCGCTTCTTCCTTGCCTTTGGCCTCCACCTCAATCCACGGCACGTCAAAGTAAGCGCTGGGCAGATCGGCAATCAGGTGGCTGTGGCGGCGATCTTGCGGCCCCTCGATACCGTTGCTGAGGTGAACGACCTGCCACGCTGGCGGCGTCCAGGTGGAGCGGGCCAGCAGCACCCACTCCCGCACGCTGGGGTCTTCCTGATTGTCCAGCTTGTCGTGGACGACGTGGTGGTGCGCGTCGAACACCAGCGGTATGCCCGTCGCCTGACACACTGGCAGCAGCTCGGCGGGGCTGTAAGCGCGTTCATCGTTTTCCAGCACCAGCCGCAAACGGGCCGCATCAGGTAGATCGCGGATCACCTCGGCCAGCACCTCGCCACGCCCCCCTTTGCCGCCGTGGAGGATCATGCAGTGGTAAGGACTGCGCTCGAAGCCGAGCCGGTCGAGCACGTCGGCGTGGGTCAAAAATTGGTGCAAGCTACTCTGGCGCACTTCAGGCCGCTCCGAGTTGAGGACGATGTACTGATCGGGATGAATCAGCACCCGAACGCCCGCCTCCGCGAAGGCTTGCCCCACCGCCGACAATTCAGCGGCCAGTTCGTCCAGCACGGCTTTTCCGGTGGGATCGTCAAGCAAATCGAGCATCGGATAAAGGGCCGCCGACATCCTGAACAAACGGATGCCACGCGCCGCGCAGTAGCCCGCCGCGCTTCTCAACTTGGCGGTGTTGGACGCGTAGAGGTCACGCAGGGCGGCGTAGCGCTCCGCCACGTCCAACATCCGGTAACGCTTGAGGGTGATGGTGCGGAAGCGCAACTCTGGCCCCTGCGTCATGCACACCAGGCCGTAAGCGGGGCGCACGGGAGCGGTCATTTGGTCACACCCTTCATGCGGCACTTGTCAGAGCAGTAGATCACTTTGTCCCAGTCGCGCTCCCACTTCTTGCGCCAGGCAAACGGGCGACCACACACCGGACAGACTTTGTGGGGCCGCTCGGAGGGCTTTTTGCCGCCGCCCATCGCCGTGTTATTCGCCACTGACCGCGTCCAACTGCCTTAGGGCGTCTGCCAAGACCAGATCAGCGTCCTCGTCCGCTTTGACGTGGACAGTGAGCGCGTCTCCGGCGTCCGGCTCCTCCAGCGCGGCGAGTTGGCTGGGCAGCAGTGAGACTTTGGCGTAACTGCCCTGGCGCTCCTCCAACCTTGAGCGCAGCACCTCGGGCGGCACATCCAGAAAAACAAAACCCGTTTGCGGGCCGCCGAGTGTTGTCCGGTAACTGGCCTTGAGCGCCGAGCAAGCCAGCACCACACCTCCGCTTTTGGCCGCCGACTCGTCCAGCGCCGCTTTGAGGCGGGCCAGCCAGGGAGCGCGGTCGGCGTCGGTCAGCCCTTCACCGCTTGCCATCTTGGCTTTGGCTTCAGGAGTATGGAAGTCGTCGGCATCCAAGAAAGGAAAGCCGTAATGCGCCGAGAGGCCGCGCCCCAGCGTGGTTTTGCCGGAGCCGGACACGCCCATCACAATCAGTTGGGCAAAGGGAGAAACAGACATGGCCCTACGCTAGGACGCTGACGCCGCAGGCATCTGCAAGGTAAAGCACAAGGGGACGGAGTGATTAGAAAAAGCGTGCTCGTTTTACAGCTCGTTTTGGGGCTGTTTCCTCTCCCCAGCCTCAGGGCATCGACGTTTCTTTGTTGGGCTGCTGTGCGGCTTTATGAAGCTTGCCTGCCGCCACCAGCAGCACGTCCCACACACTCGAAAAGGGCGGGGCGTAGGCCAAGTCCACTTCGGCAAGATCCCGAATTTTGCTGCGGGAGTGCAGCAAAGTGGCGATCACGTCTATCCGCTTGACGCTGCTGGGATGACCCAGAATCTGCGACCCCAGCAGGCGGCCCGTGCCGCGCTCGGCAGTCAGGCGCACGGCTATCGGAGCGGCGTCCACGTAGTATCCGGCGTGATCCGTACTTTCGACGTCCACGCTCACGGCGTCGAGGCCCAGCGCGTCGGCCTCGTGTTGGGTCAGGCCGCTGCGGGCCACGCCCAGATCAAAGGTCTTGAAGATGGCGCTGCCCACGATGCCGGGAAAGTGCGCTTCGCCGCCCGCCATGTTGACGCCCGCCACCCGGCCCATCCGGTTGGCGGTCAGGCCCATCGGCACATGCACTTTGCGTCGGGTCACGCGGTTGACACTCTCGGTGTTGTCGCCCGCCGAGTAGATGTGCTGAACGTTGGTTTCCTGGCGGTTGCTGACCCGGATGGCTCCCGTCTTACCTATACCCACGCCCGCTGACTGCGCCAGCGCCACGTTGGGCCGCACGCCGACGGCCACGATCAACACGTCACCCCGCACCAGGCCGCCGGACGTCTGCACGCCGCTGACCCGCCCGTCCATGACAGTTACGGCCTCCACATTGACGCCGCAGCGCACGTCCACTTCATTTTTGTCCAGCTCCTGCTGCACCCGCCGCTGATACTCGGGGTCGAGAATGCGCCCCGCCACGCTCGGC
>NZ_CP034183.1:300000-380000 GCF_003860465.1 Deinococcus psychrotolerans | reverse complement strand
TCATTGCCACAAGCGAGACGCCAAACGCTGGGCCGATTTCCTGGGCAGCTCAGGCCCGCGAGTTGCTAGATTTGCAGGGCCTGTCACTGCCAGAAGTCAGCGCCCGCCTCGGCATTCCCAGCCGCGAGATTCAGAAGGTGGTGGCCAAAACCAAACCGCTGCGGCTGAGGCACGCCAAATTTGGCGATGGGGTGTTCACTCAGGGCTTTCACCAGGGCGACAAGCGCGAAGTGCTGGTGTACTTTCCGGGCGTGGGGCAAAAACGCCTGATTTTGAAATACGCGGGGCTGACGGTGCTGGAAGAAGTGGCGGGTTGATTCTTTTAAACTTAGGGATGCATCAAATCCTACGCAAAATCTTTTGCGGATGTTTGTCATTGACATTGGGAGCGGGCGAAGCGGAGAAGATCGTTTCTCTCCATGCTCCCATCTCGGCACTTTCACCTGACGGTCATAGTGTTTACAGTTATGTTTACAGTGCGCTTGGCAGAGGATTCAGGTACTTAGATATCTACGATTTTAGAGATTTTTCTTTAAGAACCTTGGAATTGAGCTCTGACGGCAGAATCGGCGAAGTGCATCATTTAGATTTTCTCGACGAGGCGCGATTAAATTTAATGACTGATAGATCTTCGCTATCCCCTGTCACTTTTGATAAGAGTGGCAGATTCGCCATAATAAACTCCAGACTGTACAGTATCGGCACAGACGAAAAGATTATGCCCAATCCTATTTCGAATAGACGCCTCAGTGGAAATTTTACTGGGGACAGTCGCTATTTGGTCATCAGCGGCTTGTGTGAGATAGAATTTCTTAAACTAGAGAATCTAAAATTCAATGACAAGCTACAAATCTGCAACCCGAAAAACGTATCAATTGGTTGGGAGTCTGCTGATGCGAGACTCACAAAAAATGGAAAAATATTTGTCTTTTCAGTAGATGATGTAAAAGTCTATAGATCGGGAATTACAGAATCGCCAACTAGATCGATAAATTTCACGCGAAAACCAATCTACAAGACAATTGATGAGCGAGATAATAGTATTGGAGCAGCCTTATATCAAGGCGATTTTGTCTCAAGTTCAACGTCAGTCAGTCCAGATGAAAGATTGGTCGCCGGGGGTCTAGTCATTTATCTTCAGCCTAGACCTGTCAAGGTTAACAGGCTGTCATCGGCTGGCTGGGTGCGAGACTTCGATACGGGAAAAATTCAGTACCAACTCACAGGTCAGAAACTTGGCATCTTCCAGACTGTCTTCAGCCCAGATGGACAGTACCTGGCTACACGCGGAGATGTGACAGGAGACGCGGTTGGAACCAGCCGTTGTTCGGCTTCCGATAAACCAGACGATCTACCAGAATCAAAATTCGGCGACGGCACAATCGCACTCAGAGACTCAAAAACAGGTAAGATCCTAAAGAAATATCCAAATGCCTGTTATGGGCCGATATTCAGCAAAGACGGCAAGAAACTGATATACAGCGATTATCAGTTGAGAATGCATGTCATAAAAGTGCCATGAAGATTTAGAACGGCATCTAAATTCCACCATACCGCAGAGTGACATTCATCCTTTCGCCTACAAACTGTCACCCAAATCAAAGAGCGCGGCCCCCGAAGGAACCGCGCTCTTGGTTCGAAAGTAAGGCTTACTCTTCGCTGGCTTTGCTGGAGTCGTCTTCGCTTTCTTCCTTGGCCACTTCCTCGCTGCTCTCGGCTTTGGCTTCTTCCAAGCTGGTTTCGCCTTCCAGAACAGCTTCGGCGGCGGCTTCGCTGAGTTCGCCGGACGCGACCATGCCCGCAACCTGCGCGGCCTGGGTTTCGGCTTCGGCTTCCTCGGCAGTCAGGCGCGGCGGCAAGACGCTGATGATCATGATGCTCTCGTCGACGGCCAGTTTGACACCTTCAGGCAACTTGAGATCGCCTGCGGTGATGTGATCGCCGATGTTGAGCTTGCTGACATCCACCACGATTTCTTGGGGAATCCGGCGCGGGCCGGGGGCAATGATGCTGAGGCTGTGGGTGACGATGTCCACCAAGCCGCCCATGACTTCGCCCTGGCTCTTGCCTTTGATGTGAACCGGCACGCTGGCTTCAATCGGCTGGCCGTACGTGACCATGAAAAAGTCGACGTGCTGCGCGACGCGCTTGCGCTTGTCCATCTGCACGGCTTTGACCAGTGCGGGGAAGGTTTCGCCGCCTTCGATGGTGATATCGAACAAGCCCGCCGTGCCCTGAGCACGGAAAGCCCGGTCAAAGGCTTTGAGGTCAATGGTAAACGAGACATTGTGCTCTTTGTTGTAAGCGACGGCGGGGATCATGCCCACCGGCAGCTTGTCTTGGGTGTTTCTGGGGGTGGCTTTCAGTTCCATAGTGTATTTCTCCCTCTGGGACGGGTTTGCCGCTCGCGTTCTTGCTTCCTGCGCTTGGTGAGTTGGGTTCAAGCTGGCAGGGCGAGGCGGCAACCGTGCAACTTTAGCAGTGTAGCAAAGAGGGGGCGGGTTCTGGAAGGGGTAAACAGGGGGCAGCATGAACAGCCTTGAACGTGCCCGGCTCCACCAAACTCCGCCTCACCAGGATTTGAGCTTTTCTCTCTCCCCTGTTCCCACCGTCTCCAGCATCTGCATGAGTTGCACGAACGCCTGAGCCGTCAGCTGCACGTCCCCGAAGCTGCGGTGGCGGCCTCCGGGAGCAAATTCGAGATTGAGGCGCTGGGCCAGCACCCCCAGGTTATGCGCCCGCTCACGGGGAAAGGCGCGGCGCGAGAGCTGCACCGTACACAGCTCACGCGCAGGTGTCCAGCTCAGGCCGTGCCGACGGGTCGCCACCCGCATGAAGCCGCCGTCAAAGGAGATGTTGTGGGCCACCACCGCTGCGCCGCCCACGAAAGCCAGAAAGTCGGGCAGCACCGCGCCCAGCAGCGGCGATTGCGCCACCATCTGGTCGCTGATGCCGTGAACGCGCTGGGCCTGCCAGGGAATCGGCATGGCCGAGCCGTCGGCCCGCTGGGGACGAACGAGTGACTCGAAACGCTCGCTTTCCCGAACTTGGCCGTCTCTGATTTTGAGTGCGCCGATTTCTACGATGGCGTCTTTTTCGGGACTCAGGCCCGTGGTTTCGAGGTCAAAGACCACATATTCGTTTAACACCCCTGTATTTAACACCACCGCGCCCGCTTCTTCCTGTCGCCGCTTACCTTGCCCCAACCTTTTATCCCGCCGCCGGGTGCTGCACTTTGGAAGCGGTGCTGAACAGCAAAGCCGCGCCGATCACCAGCGCCGCACCGAAGAGGGCCGGAGGGCTGAGGCGCTCGGCAAACAGCAGGGCGGCCAGCACAGACGCCACCACCGGCTCCAAGCTGGCGATCACGCTGGCGCGAGTGGGATTGAGCCGCCGGAGGCCCAAGCTGTAAGCGGTATAAGCGGCGAAGGTACACAGCAGGGCAATGCAGCCCAGGTTAAACCAGGCGACGGACGTTTTGGCAGCAAAAGGCACGAACGGCAGCAGACCCAGCGCCCCCACGGGCAGCGCCACCGCGTAAAGGGCTTGCGGATCGTAACGCTCAAAAAAGACCCGCCCGTAGAGGTAATACAAACTGTAGGTCAGGCCAGCCGTGAGGCCCCACCCCAGCGAGAGCGCCGACACCTGCACGCCCGAGCCGCCACCCAGCGAAATCAGCGCCACGCCGCCCAGCGTCAGAACCACTGCGCCGAGTTCACGCGGCCCGAGGCGCTCTTTCCAGAACAGCCAACCGGACAGCGCCACGAACGCGGGAGCGGTGTAGAGCAGCACTGAGGCCAGACTCGCCCCGCCTGCCCGCACCGCCAGTTGGTAACTGCCGTAAAAAATGCTGACGCCCGCCAAGCCGAACAGAATCGTCAGAAGCAGATCGCGGCCACGCGGTAGGCGGGAGCGGCGAAGCCCGGCGCTGAGGGCAAAGCAGGCCCCGCCCAGCAGCGCCCGCCAGAAGGCCACTTCCAGCGGCCCGAGGCCCTGAGCCTGCGCGAACTTACCGAAGATACCCAGCAGCCCCCACAAAAAAGCCGCCAGCAGCACCCAGCCCGCGCCGTTTTGAGCACTTTTGAAACTCAGCTTGCCAAGCCTCAAGCGCCGCGCCGCCACGCCAGGACACTCAGCACAGCCGCCGCCAGAAGTCCGGCAATCGCCAGCCCCAGCAAAATCACGGAGCGGGTGTCACGGATTTGACCGACAGCGGGCAAAACACCAGTCGCGTAGACCTGTTTTTGATCGCCGCTCAGCAGCACATCCACTGGAACAGGCGTGCCTTCGCGGGCGCTCCGAAGGCCGCTGGCCGAAGTGTCGCCGCCGGGCCGCAAAAGTCCGTCGGGACTGAAGGGGCTGTAGACGCTGCTGGTTACCCAGTAGCTGTACTCGCCCGCTTTGAGGCCAGTGTCCAAGGTCAGCTCAGTGCCTTGCAGCGTGACTCGCGGCGCGTCGGGAGCGAGGACGGGGCGCAGGGGTTGGGCGGCAGCTTGGTCAGTTTGCGGCGGAGCGCTGAAATGCTGCACCTGAAAACCGTCGAGGCGGTAATGTTCCTGCCAGCCCGACGACCCCGCCACCCGCAGGCCCAGACCCGTCAAGTCACTGACACCGCCCGGAGCCGTTTTGACAAAAATATCCAGCACCGCGCCGGAGTAGCCAGCGGGCGCGTTCCAGGGATTGCCAACGGCCCCGAACGACACACTCAGGCGCAGTTTGCCGCCGATGTTTTCAGCCTTAAACAAGCGCAGATCAAGTGTCGAAGCGCTGAGGGCTGGGCGAGTGGGCAACTGATAACTGCCGTCGCCGCTGGCGTCCCCTGCCGGATCAGGCACGCTCAGCAGCAAGGCCGGCGGCGGAGCAACGGCCGCAGCGGGAAGAGGCAGGAGGAGGGCGGCAAGCAGCGAAAACACGCCGGTCAGTATAGCGGCGCGAGCTGAGGCGGCGGCTAGCCAGCAGATGAGCGGGCGGCAGCGACCTTGGCGACCCCAATCGGTTGACTCTGAGATCGGTTGACTCTGATATGCTGACAACAGAATGAACGCCGCCGACCCCACCCAGCAACACCTGACTCCCCAAGCTCAGCATCTGCGGGTGTCGGGCAGCGTCAACAAAGTCCGTTACCGCGCCGACAGCGGCTTTACCGTGCTATCGGCGACCCTCAAAAACGAGGAAGGCGAGGACGACGACGCCACTGTGGTGGGCTTGATGCCGCCGCTGGACGTGGGCGACAGCTTCACCGCCGAAGTGAGCATGGAAGAGCACCGCGAGTACGGCTATCAGTACAAGGTGCTGAACATGGTGCTGGAAGCCGCACCCAGCGACCTCACCGAAGAAGGCGTGGCGGCCTACTTGGAAGCCCGGGTGGGTGGCGTCGGCAAGGTGCTGGCCAAGCGAATCGCCTCGCACTTTGGTTCCGCCACCTTCGAAGTGCTCTCGGAGACGCCAGAAAAAATGCTGCAAGTGCCGGGGATTACCCAGGCCACTCTCTTCAAGATGACCCAGAGCTGGAGCGTTCAGGGCGGCGAGCGGCGCTCTCTGGCGGCGTTGCAGGGGCTGGGCCTGAGCATCTCGCAGGCGCAGCGGGCCACCAAGCACTTTGGCGAAGCGGCAGCCGAGCGCCTCAGCGCCGATATCTACGCCCTGACCGAAGTAGAGGGCATCGGCTTTTTGACCGCCGACAAACTGGCGCAGGAGCAGGGCATCACCAGCGACGACCCGCGCCGCCTGACCGCCGCCGCCGTGTACGCCATTCAGCAGGCCGCTCAGCAGGGTGGGCACAGCTTTTTGCCGCGCACCCGGGCTGAAAAAGGCGTCGGCCACTACGCCCGCGTCTCACCGGAACAAGCCATGCTGGCGCTCGACAACGCCATAGAGCTGGGCCGTCTCAAAGACGACGAGGGCCGGATTTATCTGCCGCCGGTGCTGCGGGCCGAGCGGCGGCTGGCGGGCGTGATCCGCACCCTGATCGCCACGCCGCCCACCGGCGAATGGAATGTGCCGGGAGGCGCGGACAAGGGGCTGTCCGAGGAGCAGGCCACCGTGCTACACCTCTTAGAAGATAACCGGCTGGTGGTGCTGACCGGCGGCCCCGGCACCGGCAAAAGCACCACCACGCGGGCAGTGGCCGACCTCGCCGAATCGCTCGACCTGGAAGTGGGATTGTGCGCCCCCACCGGCAAAGCGGCGCGGCGGCTGGGCGAGGTCACGGGCCGGAGTGCGAGCACCATTCACCGCTTGCTCGGTTACGGGCCGGAGGGCTTCAGGCACAACCACCTCGAACCTGCGCCCTACGACCTGATTATCGTGGACGAGGTGAGCATGTGCGGCGACGCTCTGATGCTGAGCCTCCTCAATGCCGTGTCGCCGGGAGCGCGGGTGCTGCTGGTGGGCGACACCGACCAGTTGCCCCCAGTGGACGCCGGATTGCCGCTGCACGCCATCACGCAGGTTGCGCCCACTATTCGGCTCTCACAGGTCTACCGGCAGGCCGCCAAAAATCCGATTATTCAGGCAGCGCACGGCCTACTCAGTGGCAAAGCGCCGGAGTGGGGGCCAGCCGAATTGCACTTTGTGGCCACCGACGCCGACGTGGGGGCACGGCGGGTAGCCCTGCTGGTGCGCGAACTCGGCGGCCCCGGCAAGGTGCAGGTGCTGACCCCGATGCGCAAAGGGCCGCTGGGAGTGGAGACGCTCAACCACCATTTGCAGGGCATTTTTAATCCTGGAGTGGGCGGCGTCCGGATTGCCGACGGCGAAGCGCGGGCGGGCGACATCGTGGTGCAGACCAAAAACGATTATCAGAATGAGGTTTTTAACGGCACGCTGGGCACCGTCTTGCGCGAAGACCGGGGCAAGTTACAGGTGGACTTTGACGGCAACGTGGTGGAACTCGCCGGGGCCGAACTGTTCAATTTGCAACTCGGCTACGCGCTCACCGTCCACCGCGCTCAGGGCAGCGAGTGGGACACGGTGCTGGGTGTGCTGCACGAAGCCCACATGCCGATGCTCTCACGCAACCTCGCCTACACCGCCCTGACGCGGGCCAAAGAAAGATTTGTCAGCGTAGGGTCGCAGAGCGCCTGGGTGAGAGCAGCGAGCAAGCAAAAAGACGAGCGGTATACAGCCCTGCTGGAGCGGATTCGCGGGTAAAGTCGCTCCAGCACAAGACAAACTTCATTTTCTGGGGAGAGAGACAAATCACCTGTTTGTTTTTCGGCCCACCCTTCCGAGTGAATTGACCTGTCTTCACAATGAGAAGCCTGTAAGATGGCACACGTATACTGGGGCCAATGCCTCGCCGCTTTTTCTTCTTTTGTGTGGGTCAACGGCTCTGCCGGACACGGCAAGGGAGGCGGACTTGAAATCTACCCTCGTCAAGTCTGCCGCCCCGAATCGGCACCGCTCCTCCGGGCCGCACCGTCCCAAGCCCGGTGTGGAGGCGCAGACAGTGGTGCTGCTGGCCCAGTCTTCCGAGGATGTCTTTCGGCGCTGCGTCAGTCTGGCGCTGGAGATCACGCGGGCTACCACCTCGATGGTGCTGCTGCACCGGCCCGGGCTGGACGTGTTGGAAGTGGTCGCCGCCAGCGGTCATCTGGCCGAGGAGGCCACCGGACGGCAGTTGAGGCGCGGTGAGGCGCTGGGCTGGCGGGTCTTTGACTCGGGCGAGGTGCAGAGCGTTGAGCGGGCGCAGGACATAGCCGAGGCGTATTTCGTCTCTGGGCGTGCTCAGGCGGGTATGTACCTGGGAGTGCCGCTGCTCGACCCGGAAGGTCAGGTGCTGGGCGTGCTGTCTGCCGATACCACCGACAGCCCAGAGCGGCTGGACGCGGCAGACGCTCTGGCGCTGCTGCTGCTGGGACAGGCGGCTGGAGTGGCCTACAGCCGCTGGCTGGCGCTCGAACACGCTCAGGTCACCGCGCGGCAATTCGAGCGCCTCGCCACCCTGACGCCGGAGCTCGACCGCCTGACCCGGCCTGAAGAGATTGCCCGGCTGGCTTTGCAAGCGCTTATTGAAGTGAGTGGGTTTACTTCCGGAGCGGTGTTCGGCATCGATTCCCAGGGGCAAGCCACCTTGACGGTGCTGGAGGGTGAAGAGTATGAGGGCCCACCCAGCGCTGCCCAGTTACGCGAGCCGCATCCACCGGCGGGCCTGGTGGCGGAGGTGTTGCGAACCGGCAGCCCGCAGTTGGTGCCCGATTACATGAGCTGGAGCGGCGCACGTGTTCACAGCATTTACACCGCCGCCGCCGCGCCGCTGCGTTCACGCGGGCAGGTCGTGGGCGTGATCGGCCTGATGCATACCCGTCACCGTCACGAAGCCCCCGGCGAAATCATGACCCTGCTCGGCATGGTCGCGGCCCGCATCGATCAAGCGCTGGAACGCGCCGCCGGACTTGAATATCTGCATCAGACGCGCGAAGCGGCTTTACGGGCGCTGGGCCGGGTGCTCGAAGGCCGTGACGGCGATACCTTCGGCCACACCGACCGTGTCACCACGCTGGCGCTGCAACTGGGGGAAGCGCTGGGGCAGTCGCCAGAAGACTTGCAGCATCTGCGCTGGGGTGCTTACCTGCACGACATCGGCAAGGTGGCGGTGGGTGACGACGTACTGCGTAAGCCCGGTGAATTGACGGCGGCGGAGCGGCGGCTGATGCAGCGCCATGTGGTGGTCGGAGACGACATGCTCCGGGACGAGGTGTTTGTGCCGCGTGCGGTCAGGGAAGTGGTGCGCCATCACCATGAGCGCTGGGACGGCTCTGGGTATCCAGATCGGCTGGCAGGTGAGGCGATTCCGCTGCTGGCCCGCATCTTCAGCGTGGTGGACGTTTACGACGCGCTGGTCAGCGAGCGGCCCTACAAACGGGCCTGGCCCCAGTCGGAAGCGCTGGCCGAGCTTGAACGCTGCGCGGGCAGCCAGTTCGATCCGCAGATCGTGGAGGTGTTCGTGAATTTGGAGCAAGCATGTTCGGTGTTTCTGTGATGCAGCGGCGTTGCGGCGTTGCGGGGCGGCTGGCGTGAACGGCATGTCGACCCGCTTAATGACCTTGTCCCGGCGCACAGCCCTGCAAGAGGTGGAGAAGAAGCTCACCCAATCGGAAATCAGTGCTGCCGAGCGTACTCTGCTTCACCGCGACGCCGTTTACATCGCTATCGATCTGGGAGAAGCCGCCTGCGCCATGACGCACGCCCTGAGTGCGCTGGAGCTGGCCCGTGCCTGCCAGGACGGTCCCTTGCAGGTCAAGGCGCACGTGGCTCTGGCGCTGGTGCAGGCCGAATCCTACGACGACCTGGGGGCGAGCGTGCAATTTGCGCTGGCGGATGAGCTGGCCCGCGAACATCACGATGACCGTGGAGTGGCATTGGTCGCCGTGAATACCTCGCACTACGAACTTGAGCGCCGCAACTACGTCGAGGCCGTGCTGGTGCTGATCCGGCTGCTGCGCTCCGAGCATGTCCGGGGACTGGCGCTGCCCGAGTCGGTCGGTCTGCTCAACACCTTCCACATCAACTTTGTGGTGGGAGCTGCCGAGGCGCTGCTGAGCGCTCAGATTCCGCTCGCCGAGCAACCAGAAGCGGCGGAGCAACTGCGGCTCTCGGTGGCGTTCCTGCGCGGCATGGAGCGTGAGGGCAATGACGTACCTTCACTGGAAGCCACCGCCGTTCTGGACGCCCTGACCCGCTACGCGCTGTGGCAGGGCGATTTGAAGGCGGCTCAGCAACTCGCTGACGAACATGTGCGCCTGACCGGGCAGGCCGACGTGCCGGTGCTCTATGGCCGTGCCTTGCTGGATCGCAGCCGGGTGCGCGGGCAGATCGGCGATTTGGAGGCGGCGATTGATGACGCTCAGCAGGCCATTGAGCACTTCAAGGCGGCGGCCAACGGCCTGTGGGAGACACGCGCCCGCGAAACACTGGCCGAGGCTTACGCCCACGCCGGACGCTTTGAGCAGGCGTTCGAGACGCAGCGGGCAGTGACGCGCGGGGTGGAGCGGCTGTTTCGCGATTACCACCAGCAGCGTGCCTTGGTCGGTCAGATCGCGCAGCAGGCCCGTGAGGCTAAGGTTCATGCTCAGGCGATGGCGCAGGCGGCCCTGAGCGATCCCCTGACCGGCATTCCGAACCGCACCCAGGCGATGCAGGTAATGGCCCGACTGCGTGACCGTGCGGCGAGCGGCGGCCCGGTCAGTGCTATCGCGCTGATGGACCTCGACCACTTCAAGCGTGTCAATGACCTGTACGGGCACATCACCGGAGACGCCGTGCTGACCGAGGTCACTCGCCTGCTCACGGCGGAATTGCGAAGTGACGACATGCTGGCCCGGCTGGGCGGTGAGGAGTTCGTGGTGATCCTCACCGGAGCGCCGCTCGACGAGGCCGTGCGCCTGTGCGAGCATCTGCGCGACACCCTGCACCGCGCCAACTGGGAACACATCGCGCCGGGGCTGAACATGACCGGCAGTTTCGGAATCACCGTACTGAGCGGCGAGCTTGATTTGACAGCCACACTACAGGCCGCAGACCATGCCCTCTACGCGGCCAAGGCGGTTGGGCGCAACGCCGTGCAGGTGGCCCCTCAACTGCAATGCGTATGAGACGAAGTGTAAAGTGCTCGCTGCCGGAATGACAAACGCTCTGGTTGCACTCAGGGGGCAAGCTGCGCCCGCAGACTGTCCACATCTGTCCACAAGCTGCCTGGCAAGGCCGCGCCGTTGCCCACCGTGCCGCCGACGCTGATGCCGCCAAAACCCAGCGAGCCGGTGATGTTGATGGCCAGCGTGTTCCAACCCGCCAAAGCGTCGATACTGACCTGCACGGTGGTCGGGTAGCCGGTGGCCGCCGAGCAGTTGAGCGGCCCCTCCAGCGTAGTGGCTTTATCGGCGTAGAGGTAGGCCCGGCCTTTCAGGGTGCGGGTGGTCAGGGTTTTGGTTACGGTAGCATCGGCGTATTCCTTACCGTTGCCGGCGGTCAGGGTGGCAAAGGCGTACCCTTTGGCGCTGGGATCACCGAGCGTCAGTACCCCTGTGCAGCCCAGATCGGCCAGCAAGCCCGCTGTCAGCGAGGTCTTGTCACCCGAAAGCTGCGCGGAAGTCGGCAGCGTCAGGGTGAAGTTGCCCCCCGCGTCCACCGAGGTCACGGCCAGCGTTTTGCTGTTGCCACTCAAGCTGGCGGTGGTGTTGCCTATCCCCACCAATTGCCCACTCAGCACAGGCGTCACTTCGGGAGTGGGGGCAGGCTTGGGCGGAGTTGCGCTGTTACAAGCACTCAGCAGTGCGGCGGAAAAGCCCAGCACAGTCAACGAACGAAGCGAAATCATAACTTAGGGTATGACTCCAGACCAATCTCAATCTGATGACGGCCTGATGGCAAGCGGGGCGCTCTGAACTCACGCAACCGCCTTCACAGACTCCAGAGGGAAGCCGCGCCTTAACCACTTCTGCGTATCAGACCAGCTAAACTGGAGGTCAGCAACTCAGCCACAACCTATCCTCGGAGGTTTCAGCATGATTCTTTCACACGGCACTTTGACGTTTCCGGCAGCCCCCCTGGACACTGCCCGCAGCATGATGCGCGACCTCGCCGCCCAGACCCGCACCGAGCCGGGCTGCCTGCTTTATCAAGTTTCGGAGAATCTCGAAACGCCCGGCGGATTTATCATCAGCGAGCAGTGGGAGAGCATGGACGCCATGCAAGTTCACCTGAATCAGCCAGAAGTTGGTGAGTTGGTGGAAAAGGTCAAGGGAATGGGCGTCAACGATCTGAGCATTACTGCTTGGTCGGCGGGTGAAGCGACAAAAATCATGTAAGTGCCGACTCTCACAAGCAACCGCCCTCAGCGGCACTCGGCACGACACAATAAAAGACGGTGTGCTGCTGGGCGGCTTTTGTATGGCTGACCTTTGCGTGAAGTTGTTCGTGTAAGCTCAGCTCCGTCTGCTTCGTCTCCTCCACTCACCTGCCAAGAGGTCGCCATGACGCCAGTGCCTACTCACCCTTCGCCTGCCAACACCCCACTGCCGCCCCACACCGCCCACCCGGAAGAGTTCACTTACGATCTGCTGGTGATCGGCTCTGGCCCCGGCGGGCAGCGGGCGGCTATTCAGGCAGCCAAACTCGGCAAAAAAGTGGCGGTGGTCGAGCGCAAGGCGGTCATCGGCGGGGTGTGCATCAACACCGGCACCATCCCTTCAAAGACCTTCCGCGAGGCGATCATGCACCTGAGCGGTTACAACGAGCGCGGTCTGTACGGCTCCGCCTACGCCGTCAAAGATGACATCACCGTGCAAGACCTGCTGCTCAGAACCAGTAGCGTGATGTCACACGAGCTGGACGTGGTTCGCAATCAACTGCACCGCAATCGGGTGGAGAGCATCAACGCCGAGGCTTCATTCATGGGGCCGAACACCGTGCGGCTGCGCGACGTGCGCGGCCACGGCGACGGCTGGCGTGACGTGACGGCCCACACCATTGTCGTCGCGGTGGGTACCAAAGCGGCCCGCGACCCCAAAATTCCCTTCGACGGCCAGAAGATCATTATCAGCGACGACATTTTGGATTTGCAGAACTTGCCGCGCACGGTGACCGTTATCGGTGGCGGCGTCATCGGCTGCGAGTATGCCAGCATGTTCGCCGCGCTGGGGGTGCGCGTCACTTTGATCGACAAGCGCCCACGCCTGCTGGAGTTCGTGGATCACGAGATCACCGACGTGCTGGCCTACCAGATGCGCCAGAACCGCATGACCTTGCGGCTGGGCGAAGCGGTGAAAGTGGTGGAAAAAGTCCAAGACCGCCTCGGCGAGCGGGTCAAGGTGACGCTGGCCAGCGGCAAGGAAATTCTGAGCGATATGGTGCTGTACGCGATTGGCCGGGTGGGAGCCACCGAGCGCCTCAACCTGGAAGCAGCGGGCCTCAGCGCCGACGAGCGGGGCCGCATCAGCGTCAACGGGCATTACCAGACCAGCGTGAATCATATCTACGCGGTGGGCGACGTGATCGGCTTTCCCAGCCTGGCCAGCGTCAGCATGGAGCAGGGGCGCTTGGCGACCTGTCACGCTTTCGGCGTCCCGACTCAGAGCGTGCCGGAGCTGTTTCCCTACGGCATCTACACCATTCCTGAGATCAGCACCGTCGGCAAGAACGAGGAAGAACTGACCTCGGCGGGCGTACCCTACGAGATCGGCAAGGCCCAGTACCGCGAAATTGCGCGGGGCCAGATCATCGGCGACGAGCAGGGCACCCTCAAGCTGATCTTCCACCTGGATACGCGGGAACTGCTGGGCGTGCATATCATCGGCACCGGGGCCAGCGAACTGATTCACATCGGGCAGGCGGTGATGGCGTTTGGCGGCACGGTGGATTACTTCGTCAACACGGTTTTCAACTATCCCACGCTGGCCGAGTGTTACAAGACCGCCGCCTTTGACGGCATCAACCGCCTGGGCAGTGCGCCCTTGCTGGAGCCGAAACTGGAACCAGCTAAAGAAGTGGGGGAAGTGATCTAGGCTTCCGGCCAGATAAACCCTTCGCTCCACGCTTCGCCCCGCCGCAGAAACGGCACTTTCGTTCCCAGCACCCGGCTGCCTCCCTTGACTGCTGCCCGCACGATCAGGCGGGGGTCTAAGTTGGCGTGAATGCGCCGCGCCGCCGCGATTTCGTCAAAGATATTCAGCGTTTCGCCGCTCGCCACGCTATCGGTGCCCAGCGCCACGTCCACGCCCGCCGCCACGAAAGCCGTCCAGCGGAAAGTGCCGCATTCCAGATTGGCATTGCTGCGCGGACAGGTCACGACATTGGCTCCAGCCTGCGCCACCGTGCGGATGTCCTCGTCGGTGACGTTGACCATATGGATCAGGGTGGGCTTGGCGTCCAGCACGCCCAATTCGGCCAGATACGAGACGGGCGTCAGGTCGGGACTGGGAGCGCGGCCCAGCACTTCGGGCAAGGTCAGGTCGGGCGAGGTAAACGAAATCATGCGGGCAAAGCTTTGGGCAAGCGGGCCAGTGCCACTTTGAACCAGCTCCACTTCACTCGGATGCTCGGCCACGTGGATTTGCAGCGGCAGGTGTTCACGCCTCGCAAAGTTGGCCAAGAGGCGGTGCAGCTTGGATGAAACGGTGTGGGTGGCGTGCGGCGACAGGCCCAGCCGCATCCCGCCGGGGCGCTCCAGCTTGCGGAAACGCTGCACGTCTTGCATCACCTGAGCGAAGGTGGCGTCAGCGGTGGCCGGGTCGGGGTCGAGCACTTCCCAGTAAGCCACGCCGCTGAGTTCAGCTTCGCTCAGCAACCACTCCATCACTTCCGGCGCTCCGGGCCAGACGATGTCCCCCAACGCCGCCACGCCGCTGTGTTGGACTTGGGCCAGACCCTTTTTGGCTCCGGCTAGACCGCGTGAGAGCCGCCCAGCGATCACCACTTCAGGAATCCACTGGAAATACGGCAGCGCCTGAAAAGCATAGTCGGACATATCCAAATGCGCATGGGCGTTGATTGGCGGCGGGGCAATTACGCCCACTGTACGGCGCAGATCGGCTTGCGGGTACTGTCGGCGCAGCGTCTCCAAGTCGCCCGCTGCTGCGATGGTTTGGCCTCCCGTGACCACCGCGCCGTCCCGAATAGGAAGGCCCATGCCGGTATAGAGAATGTCGGCGTGAATCAGTTCCAACTCGCTCATGCGGGTTCCGGCGTGTTGACCATCGCGGCGGCGGTGCGACTCAGGGCGGCGAACAGTTCGGCGGCAGCGTCGGGCGCGAGGTCGGGAGTTTCGTGTATAGCCGTATTCATGCAGGCCAGCCACGCTCGCGCCCGCGTCGGGGTGATTTCAAACGGCAAGTGCCGTGCCCGTAAGCGGGGGTGTCCAAACTCCTGATGGTAAAGCGGCGGCCCACCCAGAAAGCCGCTCAGGAAGGCCTCCTGTTTGCGGGCGGTGAGGCTCAGGTCAGCGGGGAAAATGGGAATCAGGTCGGGGTGCTGGGCGACGTGGCCGTAAAATCGGGTCACCAGATCGTGAAGCACCTCGGGGCCGATACGCTTGTACAGCGTGTCCTCGGGCGAGGCGGCCAGTTGGAGGGGAGCGGTCATACTCTGAGGGTAGCGCAGGCAGCGGAAGTCGTTTGAGAATGTTCCAACCAACAGAGCCTCAGCTGCTGGCACTGGTGTAGCTGCCCAGCGCCCGCAGCCAGAACACCCGGCACAACACCAGCAGCACCAGCGCCACCAGCGGGCTGAACAGCGCCGCCTGTCCCAACTCGCCGCGCAGAGCCTGAGCCGGAATGGTCGTGATGAAGGCCACCGGAATCACGAAGGTCAGCACCGGACGAATCCACAGCGGCAGCGCTTGCAGCGGGTAGCGGCCTGCGCTGAAGACCCCCTGAAACAGCTCGGTGACGTTCTGAACGTTGACCAGCCAGAAGGCCGAGGTGTTGAGAATAAACCAGATCGCGTAGACCATCGCCACCGCGCTGAGATAGAGCACGGCAGCCAGTAACGCCCCGCCGAGTGTGACCGTACCCAGCGCCGCCGCCGACCAGACGATCAGGCCGAAGCCCAGCAGCATATCCGGCAGCCGCAGCAAATTGAGGTTGCGGGCCGAGAGCTGAAACTGCGCGTCCACCGGCTTGAGCAGCAAAAAGTCCAGCGTGCCGGTGCGGATACCTTCAGAGAGCTGAGTCAGGTTGGGCCGCAGCCAGACACTGATCAGTCCCTCGGTGAGTGTGAAGAAGCCCACCACCATCAGCGCTGCCTCCAAGTTCCAGCCGCCAAGCTCCTTGATTTCGGGGCGGCTGTAAAACAGATACACGCCCAGCAAACCGGTGGCGAGGTTGGCAAAGCTGCTCAGTAGAGCCGCGAAGAAGTTGGCGCGGTAAGCCAGTTGCACGCTGAGACTGGCAGAAAGGTAGATTTGCAGGAGGCGGAAGAATCTCACTTCATAGCCCTGATGAGAGGAACTTTGCTGCCCTCACCGCGCCTCACGCGCCCACCGCTCCGTATTTCCGCACGCCACGCCGCCACAGCACCGCCCGCAAAGCCGCGAATGTTAGCGTCCAGCCCAGCAAAATCAGCCAGCCGCGCAGAGCGTCGCCCAGATCGGCTTTGCCAGTCAGCAGGTTGCAGGGCAAGCTCAGCATGTACGGAAACGGTGTGGCGTAGGCGATCGTCTGCACCGCTGCCGGATACAAGCTGATCGGGGCCAGCAGCCCGCCCAGCGCGGCGTAGAGCACCCAGATGAGTTCCTGAAAGTTTTCGGCGGCCTCAAACCAGAAGGCCAGCAGGCCAATGGAATATTCCAGCAAAAAACGCAGGGTGAAGGCCAGCGGCACCAGCATCAGGTACGCCAGCCAGTGCGAAACGTCGGTGGTGTAATGCGCTCCGGTCAGCAGGGCGAAGATGACCAGCAGCACGAACATCAGCGGCAGACGGACGATGCGCTCGGCCCAGTGACCGACGTAGTGCATCCAGAACGGATCAATCGGGCGCAGCAGCTTGGGCGAGAGCGTGCCCTGCCGCACGTCGAAACTGAGTTCCCAGGCCACCCACACCACCAGAATCTGCGCCGTGCCCCAGGTGGCGATGAAGTAGGAAGCAAAGTCCTGGGCTGTGTAGCCGCCGATTTCACCCTTTGGCGACGACGACGCCTGCTGCATCCAGATCAGGCCCATAATCAGGCTGAGCGTGCCCGACAACATCCAGATCACGATTTCGGCGCGGTAGACGGTCATGTGGGCAAACTGCACCGCCATCAGCACCTTGAATTTTCGCCAGATATGGTGCGCTGAAGAAGAGTTCACGCCAGTTCCTTCACGAGTTCAGGCTTCTTCTCGCTTCTGAACAGTTGCCCGATCACCTGCTCAATCGGCGGGTCTTCCACAGTCAGGTCGGCCACTTCAAAGTGGGTCAGCAGGGCGGCGGCGCGGGCGCTGACTTCGCTTCGGGGCACGGTCAGTTCAGCGTCCAAGCCGTCCAAGCGCACCACCTCACCGTAGCGGGCCAGTTCCTCGGCGGTGGCTGGTCTGCTGAGTTGCAGGCGCACAGTTTTGCGGGCGTCGGGGCCGGTGGTCAGGCCCGCCAGATCGCCGTCAAAGACCAATTCGCCGCCGTCGATCACCAGAATGCGCTGACAGAGGGCAGTCACGTCAGCCATGTAGTGACTGGTCAGCATCACGGTGGCCCCAAAGCGGGCGTTGTACTCACGCACAAACTCGCGGATGCGCTCCTGCATGTTCACGTCCAAGCCAATGGTGGGTTCGTCCAGAAACAGGACTTTGGGGCGGTGCAGCAGCGCGGCGGCCAGCTCGCATTTCATCCGTTCGCCGAGACTGAGTTTGCGAACCTGCTTGCTGAGAATGCCCGACAAGTCCAGCACCTCGTCGAACTCACGCATGGTGGCTTTGTAATCGCTGTCAGAGATTTCGTAGATCGCTTGATTGACCAGGAAGCTGTCCTGAGCGGGCAAGTCCCAGATAAGTTGCTGCTTCTGGCCCATCACCAGCGTGATCTGTTTGAGGAAGGCCGCCTCACGCTTTTGCGGCGTGTGGCCCTGCACGCTGGCCGCGCCGCCAGACGGGTGCAGCAGGCCCGAGAGCATCTTGAGGGTGGTGGTTTTGCCCGCGCCGTTGGGGCCGAGAAAGCCCACCATCTCGCCGCCGGTCAGCTCGAAGCTGACGCCCCTGACCGCTTCCACCGTGCGCGTTTTGGGCCGAACGAAGGCCCGCAGGCTGCCCAGAAAGCCCGCTTCCTTTTCAGTGACGGTGTACGCCTTGCGGAGATGGTCGGCCCGCACGGTTATGTCTGGGTCGGAGCGATTAGACATCATGGTGCGTTACAGCTTAGCGGGTCGGGGCAGGGAGGTCAGTAGGCATGATGGCGGAGACGGACAACGGCAACAAAGTGGTCGCCACCCTACACCGTCTGGCCAAAACTCACCCTCCCAGCAAAAACGCCGCCGTTGCCTTATACAGCGTCTCGGTGCTTTCCAAGCTCTCGAAGGTGTGGGTGCCGCCCGGAATGGCAATGCAGTCGCAGCCGAGCGCCTCGGCGTAGCGAACACCGTACTCCGGCGGACAGGTTTTATCGGCGTCCCCGTGAAAGACGCGGGCCTGCCCACCGAATTGCCCGGCGGCTTTGAGCGGATTCAGGCGCGGCATTTCCAAAAAGAACTCGCGGCTAATCGGCCAGCCGCCCTGATCCATGATGGCGGGCGGCACAAACCCACCGGGTAGCATTTTGAGCCACAGCTCGGGCAAAGCCGGTGCCCACAGCGCCAGCCGGTGCGGACGCACTTGCGGCGCAGCCAGCGCGGCGACCAATCCGCCCATCGAGAAGCCCAGCAACATCACCCGCTCGGGGTCAATTTCGGGCAGGTCTTTGAAGTACTCAAAAGCGGCTACTGCGTCTTCCACTTCGCGGCTGACGGTCATTTCTGAGAAGTCGCCCTCGGATTCGCCGCTGCCCCGAAAGTCAAAGCGCAGCGAGGCGATTCCGCGCTCGGCCAAGTAGCGCGAAAGCAGCGGCAGCAAACGGTGATCGCCGCCCCGGTTGCCGGTAAAGCCGTGCAAAATGACCACGCCAGCAAAGCCGTGCTGAGGTTTGGGAGTGCCGGTCAGATCGGGTTCGGGCAAGTGAACCATGCCGTAGATTTTTTGTCCGCCGACTTTGAAGGACGCGAAGGTTTCCATAGCCAGAATTCTAAGCAAGAAAGCGGGGCCGGAAGCGGGACAGATCAACCGGGCGGCCCGTTCACGCTGCTCCTTTCATCTGAGTGTTATCTTTGGCGCATGAGCTTAAGTATGCGACTTCCCATTCTTGCCGCCGCCGCGCTGCTCAGCGCCGCTTCCGCCGCTTCTGCCGATCTCAAACAGGGCCAGAGCATTTATCAAACCAACTGCGCGGCCTGCCACGGAGCCAAAGCGCAGGGCGGCCTCGGCCCCAAGCTGTCGGGCGAGGTGGCCAACTGGAGCGCGGCGATCTTCCAGCGGGCACTGCTCAAAAATGTAGATGACCACGGCAAAATGCTCAAAGCGCCGATGCCGTTTTGGGGCAAGGTCGGCTTCGCGGGCGACAAGGGCAAAGCGCCAACCAAAACTGAGCTGGTGGCGCTCCAGGCTTACTTAAAAACCTTCAAGTAAGCGTCCGGCTCAGAGCACCAAATTACTTGCGCACCGCCCTGAGCACTTTGAAGCCGCCCTCCCGCACCACCTCTTCTACGGTGGCCCAACTGGAGAGCGGCTTTTCGTAGGGCAAGAAGTCGTTGGCGACAAAGTAAGCTGTGCCCCCGGCATTTAAGCGGCGCTGGGCGGTGGCCAGAAATTCGGCGGCCACGTCCAGCACCACGCCGCGCCCCACGTGAAAGGGCGGGTTAGACAAAATCAAATCGAAGCGGCGTTCACCCAAATCGGCGTCCACGTCGCTGTGAATGACGTCGCCCGTGAGTTCGTTAGCCGCCAGCGTTTGCTCGGCGCTCCTGACGCTGCTCAAATCGGCGTCGGCCAGCGTCACGGCAGCGCCCTGCTTGGCCGCCCACGCGCCGATCACGCCCGCGCCGCAGCCCAAATCCAGCACGGTTTTGCCGCTCAGTTCTAGGTCAGCCAGCGTTCTGAGCAGCAGCGCAGTGGCCTTGTCTATTTTCGCCGCGCTGAACACGCCGGGCAGGGCAACCACTTTAAGGCCGTCATGATCGTAGGTTTCGGGTGCGGGCTGCGGCGGCGTGGGGCCGGGACGGCGCACCAGTTTGGCGACCCGTAGTCCGCCGTCCTTGGCGATGGTTTCGCCAATGCCAAAGACGGCCGACGCCGCCCGAACGTAGCGGTCAAAGCCTTTGTCTTTATCGCCGGCCAAGTACAGGATGCCGCCCGGTGGCGTGCAGGCGTGCGCCCAGGCCACTTGCGCCTGAATATAAGCGTTGCCCCTGTCACCAGCCAAAATCAGGGTGACGGTGGGCGAGCGCTCCAACGTGTCACCGGGAGCGGCCACTTGCGGGCTCAGGTTGGCTGCGCTCAAAGCGGCCAGCGCGGGGGCCGAACCCTCCACCGCCCGCAAGGTCACGCCGGTCAAGCTGGCGAGCAGGCCGCCCAGCGCCGTCAAATCCAGCACCTCGCCTTTGACCCGCTGGCGCATCAGAGTTTCAGTCAGGAGCGCCTGAGCGCCGTCAATACCCGGAGCGCCGCGCACGCCGGATTTGGTCAGGGCCGTCAGGCGGTCTAAGCGCGGCGGCAATTCGGCGGGGGTAATCTCAAAGTAACCCGCTTTGGGAGCCGCCGGAGCTTGCGGCTCGGGGCGGCGCAACTTAAGTTTTCGGGTTGGGTTGGACGTTTTGCGGGGGCCGGTCATGCGCCGAGTGTACGGGATTGAGGCGGCGCTTGGCCTACTCCGCGCTCACTGCCCCGTCCAGCGCTTCGCCTTCCACGCCGGATTTGCTGACCACCAGCAGCCAGCCCGCGCCCAGCACCGCCGCCAGCACCGAGGCCAGCAGCACACCGAGTTTGGCCTGGGTCAGCAATGCCTCATTGCCAAAGGCCAGATTGGAGACAAACAAGCTCATGGTAAAGCCGATGCCTGCCAGCAGCCCCGCGCCGACCATGTGGCCCCAGTGGACGCGGTCAGGCAAAGAAGCCAGCTTAAAGCGCACCGCCAGCCACGCGAAGCCCACCACACCCAGCGGTTTGCCGAGCAGAAGCCCCAGCAGCACGCCCAGTGACACCACACCCAGCCCCGCGCCGCCACCAATGGCGACCCCAGCATTCATCAGGGCAAAGGCGGGCAGCACCGCGTAAGTCACGAACGGGTGAATGGCGTGTTCGAGTCGGTGCAGCGGGCTTTGGGAGCGCTCCAACAGGTCTTCGAGGTCGAGCAGGCGGGCTTCTTCTTCCTCGCCTTCGGTGGGCCTCGGCGCGGCATTCAGCGAGGCCAAGTAACCAGCCGGATCGGGCCTGCGAATCGGCACCGCCAGCGCCAGCAGCACCCCAGCGAGAGTGGCATGTAGGCCAGATTCCAGCACAAAAAACCACAGGAACGCGCCCAGCACCGCATAGATTTTGAGGCTGAACAACCCGCGCCAGCCTGCAAAGAGGGCCAGCCCCCAGGTCAGGGCGGCCAGCGCTAAAAAAGCCAGATTGAGGCCAGCAGTATAAAAAAAGGCGATGACCAGCACTGCGCCCAGATCATCTACGATAGCCAGCGCCGTCAAAAAGATTTTGAGGCCCAGCGGCACCCGTGAGCCCAACAGCGCCAGAACGCCCAGCGCGAAGGCGATGTCGGTGGCCATCGGCACGCCCCAGCCCGACGCGCCCACGCCGCCACCGTTGACGAGCGCATAAAGGCCCGCCGGAAGCAGCATTCCGCCTGCGGCGGCGGCCACTGCCAGGGTCGCTTTCCGGCGCGAGGCCAACTCACCGATCAAGAGTTCGCGCTTGATCTCTAAGCCCACCAACAAGAAAAACACCGCCATCAAACCGTCGTTGGCCCAGTGTTCCAAGGAAAGTTTGAGTTCTGAGCTGCCCAGCGTCAATTTGAAGTAGGTGGAGCGCAGATCGAAATAATTGGCGGCCCAGGGCGAATTGGCCCAAGCAAAGGCGAAGATGGCCACGCAAACCAGCAGTACGCCTGCGAACGCTTCATTTTGCACGAACCGAATAAAGGGTGTCAGCGCGGGTTTAAGGACGGACGGTAAACTCATCAAATCTCCAGAAGAGGCAACACCAAATTAAGAAATCCCGCGTTGATTGCTGGTTGGGGCAATGCAGACGCGGGACTTGGGGCAAGTCAGTAATTACTTGGTCGGCAGCGGCGGCGGATTGGTGGGCGTGGCGGTGCAGGTGCCGACCAAAACTGTGGATTCGCTTTGCCGCTTGAGGGTCAGCACGCCGGTCAGCGGCAAGCTCTCCACGTTCTTGGACAAGCACTCGTAGCGGTTGACGCCGCCGCCAGCCGCCGCTTCATTCCACACGAAGCTGGCTTTTTTGAGCTGGTCGCTGTTGGTGTACGACACGTACTGGTAACTTCCGCTCGGCACCTGCGCGGCGGTGGCCTGGTCAGCCACGCTGAGGGTGCCGCTGCCGTCCTGAACTTCGACCAGCGTCGGCACCGAGAGCGTTTTGCTCAGCGAAGTGCCGGAGAGCTGCCCGCTGATGGCCCACGTCTGACCGACGATCAGCGGCCCGGCGCTCTTGCGCGAAGGCGAGGTATCGATCACATTGCCCAGAACGGGCGCACAGGAGCTGAGCATCAGGCCGCCCAGCAAAGCGGGCAGACCCAAACGGGCGACGTTCTTATTCAAGCTGTTCTGGCTAGACATACGCTCAGCATACGGGGATTTGGTGAGGAGCGGCGCACGTCGGTCAATGACGCCCGATGAGGAGGTGGGCCGCCCGGACGAGTCTCCAAGCGGCCCAGCTCTGTTTAGCGAAATTAAACCTCGCCCCGCGCAAACGCGCTCATCAGGGTGGGAGCAGCGGTATCGAAGCCCACCACGTCGAGCATGTCGCTGCGCTGCGGATCGGCGATGCTGAACTCGGTGGCGGTCAGGCCCACGACGATCAAGCGGGCGGCGGTGCCGGTTTTCTGGCGGTAGCGGTCTAAAGCGACTTTGGGGTGAACCTGGCCCGCCCACGTTTCGTTGTCGGTGTAGATGACAAAGGTGTCCACGTCCACGCCTGCCCCCGCCGCCCACAACATAGGCTGGGCGCAGTCGGTGGCCCCAAAGCTGGCAGACTGCGCCTTTTTCATGGCCGCTTCCAGCGTGTCGCGGGGAGTGATGCCCAGCGCCCGAAACTGATCCGCAAAGCCCATCGTCAGCGCTTCAGGCTCGCTCCGCAGGGCCAACATGCTCATGGCCGCCGCCGCCATGTTGGGCGTCAGGTTCGGCACGCCCGCGACCTGGCCGCCGGTCATCGATCCGCTGATGTCCAGCGCCAGCAAATGACGGGTTCCGGCAGGCTGCACCGCACCGAAGGAAGTATAAAAGGCGTCTTCCAGCGCGTCCACGATGCGGGGAACTGGCAACCAGGTGCCGCTGCCGCGCACGCCCTGACCCGCCGAGTAGACCAAACGGGCCTTGAGCGCGTCAAGCGGGTGAATGCGGCCACGCTTGAGCGCGGCGGGGTCGGTCAAGCGGGCAATCAGCGCGTCGATCAGGGCGCGGTCGTTGACGGTCAGCACCCCCACGCGGCTGAGGTTGCCGAGGTTACGCAGCAGCCAGGTCAAACCGCCGGTCTGGGTGGCTGCCCGGTAAACTTCTGCGCCGCGCAGGTGGGTCGGCACGCCCTCCATCGGCAGACCGTACTCCAGCATCAGTGCGGCCGCCTCGGCGTCGCTGGTGGCTGATTGGGCCAGCACATGCCCCTCGATGACGCGCAGGGCTGGAGCCGTATCGCTGTCCACTCGGTCGCCTTCCATTTTGTCGCCTTCTATTTTGTCGCCCTTCACTTTCAGTTCACCGCTCACCATGAACTTCAGCACGGCGTTGCGAATGGGATCGGCGGTTTTTGGGTGGGCCAGCCGCAGAGCGTCAGCCTGCGCCCAACCGTCGCGGCTCTTGTACTTGACCGCCCACAGCGCCAGCTTCTCTACGCTCAGTGTTTCGTAGACATTGGCCACGCCGCGGCGGGTCAGCCGTCCCCAGCCGCCCAGCGCCCGCGTGAACGCCAAAAAGTGCAGCAGCATGGTGCCGGTGCGGGCCAGTTCCGGCAGCGCGTTCCAAGCCGCTTGCCGGTCGGCCACGTTGGGCGCAGTCTTGGCGATGAGCGCCAGCACCAGCAGCGCCGGGTCAGGCTTGGGTGCGCGGCCAGCGCGGGCCACCTCCAACGTTAAGCGCAGGGCCAAAGCCGCGTCGCGCTGCACCAAGTCGCGCACGAAGTCGGTGGCCTGCACGGTGTGGGCCTTTGCTCCGGCGTAGAAGGTGCCGCCCTCGGTGCCCAGCACCAAAAAGCGGGTCAGGCGGGAGGCGTCGCTGAGGGCGTAGACAAAGCCGCCCGCGTTGTTTTGCACCTGAGAGGCGTCCAGCTTCTGGCGCTGGTGGCGCTGGAGGGGGTTGACGGCGCTGAGCAGGGTTTTCATGGCGGATGGGTTTTTCATGGTTGCGGCCCTCCTTATCAGGGCAAAAGGGTGAGGCGGGCGCGGGGTTCAGGTCGCACCGAGATGCAGGGAAGTGGTGGGGCGGGTGGGATTCGAACCCACGACCGTGTCATTAAAAGTGATAATCCTCGCGGCTTCGGCCCAGTTCGTAAGCAGGGCAAGGAAATGCCAGAGGAACATGCTCTACCAACTGAGCTACCGTCCCAGGTGTTGTGCTTGAAGCACGCAGAAAATAAAGCAGGCTGAGCGGAGTTGCACCGCCGTCTCCCGACGGGTTGCCGGGCGTCTTGACTGCTGGACTAAACCTGCACGCCGCACCAAACCCAAAAGGAAAGATGCTGAGGACAAGGGGTTTGGGCCACGGTAAAGGGCCATTTCAAGCCAGGAATCGAACCTAGAGCAGTTGAACGTTCTGCTTCCGCCCCAAAAGTGCCAACGTGGCGATCAAAAAAGGGGGTGTGGGTGAAATAACCGTGACCGCTTCGGCCCTCAGCGCCAGTTCACAGAAAAATTGGCCGGACAAGGAATGGAGCAGGGGGGATTCTTTTCATGAAGATAACCCTGAACCTTCGGCCCGACCAACTTGGTTTAGGTTTGAATCAGGGGCCATTTCGGAGTGTCTACACCGCGCTTTGCCCCTGACTGCTTACTCAGTCTAGGGGCTGTTGGCGAGCTTGCCTATCGGCTGTCTGGCGCAGGAGCAGGCTAAGCCAAACGGCGCACTAGACTGCGCTCATGCCGCTGCTTACGCTTTCCATTGACGATACACGCGCCCACGCTTTGATGCTTCAGCAGCAGCGCGAACTCCGAGTCCTCTACGACGACACCGACGAGCGCACCGAGCCGTTTGATCCGGCAGCGCTGGCGGGCGGCGTGCTGCTCGGGTACGAGGAGAACGGCGAACTCCTGGCCATTGGCGGCCTCAAACCCTTGGGCGACGATTTCTTGTTCAAGACAGCAGAGATTAAACGGATGTACACCCTGCCGAGCGCCAGAGGCCGCCAGTTGGGCCGCGCCGTGTTGAACGGACTACTCGGGTGGGCACGCGAAAGTGGCCTGAGCCGCTTGGTGCTGGAAACCGGCGACCTCCAAAAGGAAGCGCTGGGCCTCTATGAAAGCGCCGGATTTACACGGATTGCCAACTTCGGTTATTACGCCGGGATGGAAAACAGTTTGTGTTACGGGCTGGATTTCTCAGCCGATGCCCCCGCCTAAAGCGACACCTCAGGGTCTGAGCCGCTAAACTGGCCAGTACATGAAGCCTCCCCTATCCAAACCTACGGCCAAGCAGCTTTGGAGCGCTGCTGGACTCGTTTTGCTCAGCGCCTTATTGGTCGGCTGCCCCAAAAAAACGGCGTCGGGCGGCGGCGACAACTGCACCGACGAGTTTGCCGCCGGACAGCCGCAGGCCAATGTCGATGTCATCAAGCTGTGCCGCAACGAATACATCAGCGTCTACGACCCGCAGCGCAAAGTCCCGTTGGTGGTGGCCGAGAAGTTGCAGCCCAATGAGTTTGACGGCTCAGTCAGCCGCGCCGATAACTTCAAGCCTGATCCCGACCTCAGCGCCCCGCAGAGTGCGTCGCTCAACGACTACCGGAAATCTGGCTACGCACGCGGCCACATGGCCCCCGCCGCCGACTTCACCAGCAGCGACGAGGCCATGAACCAGTCGTTTTATCTGTCCAACATGGTGCCGCAGGACTCGGGAATGAACAGCGGCATTTGGGCCAGCTTGGAGAGTGCCACCCGCTCGTGCGCCAAGCAGCTCGGCAGCCTTTATGTGATGACCGGCCCCATTTTTGAAGGCAAACCCAAGACCATTGGTGACGACCAAGTGGCGGTGCCGAGTTCCATTTACAAAATCGTGGTGTCCGGCAATGGAGCGCGGGCGTTTATTTTGCCCAACCGCAAATTGCCGCCCGCCCGCAGCAACTTCCTGCGCTACGCCGTCACGGTGGACGAAGTGCAGCGGGCCACCGGCCTGACCTTTTTCCCGAATGGCGGCGTCAATTTGCAGGCGCACGCCAGTTTTTGCGGCGGCAGCTACGGCAGCTAAACCGGCGAAATGACCCGCGCCCACGACCTTTTTACCGCTCCGAGTGACTTCGCACCGCGCAGCGCTTGGCAGCGGGAGTGCAGCGGCTGCGGCGCTTGCTGCGCGGCCCCCGACATCGCCGCCCTCAGCAAGCCGCTGGGCGTGCCTTGCCAGCATCTCGGCGCGGGCTGCTTGTGCCAGATTTACCTGGATCGCCCCCCGGTTTGCCGCAACTACGCGCCGGACTGGGTCTGCGGCGAAGTCTCGGCGCTGCCGACCTTAGCAGCGCGGGTGGCGAGGTTTTTGGCGGTTTATGGATTGGGGAAAGGCGAGTGAGCTGGGCAGCGCAAGGCGGGCGCTTGAGGCGTGGCCGCTACAGGCAGACCTGCTGACAGCAAATCAGGCCGCAGACGCACACCCAGTGGGGTCAGGCCCGCCGCCCGCAAGCCGGCCAAGAGTTCGGCAACCCGCAGCGGGCCAGCGCTGGGCCGCGCTTCCAAAGTTTGGTCGCCGAGGCGGGCCACCGACTACAACCGAGTGGTAAACCCTGTCAGGCACACCGCCGAGCCGCTGGGGTTGAGGATTTCTACAAAGGCGCTGCCAAAAATCGCTGCACCCGCCGAGGCCCGCTGATCTAAAACCTGATGGTCTAAAGTTGTCATGCCCAAAGTCTGCGCCCAGCCGCCGTGGGAGGCCATCGGCAAACAAGGCGGCGCAATGAGGTGGCCTTCGGCATTTCCGATAGGGCCAGCGGCGCACCCCCTAAACTGCTGCTATGGCCGGTCCTTCCCTCTCACAACTGCGGGTCTTTTTGAGTGTTGCCGAGCAGGGCAGCTTTTCCAGCGCTGCTGCCGAACTGGGCATGTCGCAAAGCAGCCTCAGCGAAGCGGTGCGCTCGCTTGAAAAAGCACTGGGCAAAACCTTGTTTAAGCGCGGACCACACGGCACTTTGCTGAGCGAGGCTGGAGAAAAATTCTTTGAACACGCCCTGAGAAGCGTGCAAGCCGCCGACGATTTGGAAAAAGCCTTGCAGGGCGGTGAACACGGCAATAAGCTGAGCGGGGAGTTAAAACTGGCGACCTTTCGCAGCATCGGCACCTACGTTTTGCCCGCCATACTGGCCCGCCTCAAACAGCTTTACCCAGCGGTCAACGTCACTGTGCTGGCCGTTTCCAGCGATTCGCACGCCCAGCAACTTTTGCAACGTGGCCAAGCCGACGCCGTGCTGACCTCGCTGCCGCTCTCGGGCCCGCTGCTGAGCTGGCCGCTGCTCAGCGATCCATATGTGCTGCTGACTTCCAAACAACGCGGCCCTCACCCCTTTCAGTTTGCCGAGCTAAGGCATACGCCGCTTCTGCTCCCATCTGAGCACGATTCGTGTGCTGTCAAAGTCTTTCAGTATTTGCAGGCGCAGAGCGTCAGCCCATCGGCAGTGCAGCACATCGATGAAGACAGCGTGGTGTTGGGGATGGTACAGCACGGGCTGGGCGTCAGCATCATGTCGGTGCTGACTGCCCAGCCGCTGTTGCCCGGCATTCAGGTGCTGGCTTTACCCGCGCCACTTGAACGCTCCCTGGGGTTATCGGTATTGGCCACGCGGGCCAGCTTGCCGCTGCTGCAAGCACTGGTGAAGGTGGCAGGCGAAACAGCTGAGCGCACGTTTAATGTGCCTGCCGGTCAGCTTTATCCGGCGGTGTAATCAAGGTTCTAACCGCTCACGGCCTCAACGCCAGCCGCGCCAGCACTTCGTCCAGTTGCGCGGCGAGAGCGGCCTCGTCTCCCCCGTTGTCGAGCACCGCGTCGGCCAGCTCACGCTTTTGCGCGGCGGGCATTTGGGCCGCGTCTCGGGCCAGGGCCGCCTCGCGGCTGAGGTTGTCTCGGGCCAGCACACGCTCTAGGCGAACTTCAAGCGGCGCGTCGACCAGCAGCACCACGTCAAACAGGTGCTGGCTGCCGCCCTCGAACAGCAGCGGCACGTCTTGAAAGATGGTGCCTGCGCCTGCTGCGGCGGCGGCTTGTTCCAGCGCGGCCATTCTTGCCCTGACACGGGGATGAACGATGGCGTTGAGCTTGGCAAGTTCTTCAGGATGGCCGAACACCCGGGCCGAGAGGGCGGGGCGGTCAAGTTCTGCGTCCACCACCACGCCCGCAAACGCGGCTTCAATTTCGCGGAGGGTCTCCGGCTCACGGGTCACCAAGCGGGCCTGCTCGTCGGCGTCCAGTACCGTAAAGCCGCGCTGACGCAGCAAGCGGGCCAGGGTACTTTTGCCCGCGCCAATAGAGCCAGTCAAACCGATGCGCCGAGGGGAAGGGGACATCCCTTGAGTGTAGCGGCCAAGCTCAGCGGTAGGTGCTCAAGTCACTTAAAGCGTCGTCGCACAGCAGCGTGAGCGTCAGCGTGAGCAGCAAAAGAGGCACCCACCAATTGACCGACGAGGTGGCCAGCAGGCCCGCGCCGGTCAGCCACATCGCCGCCAAGCGGGGCCACTGATGCGGCTGCCGGGCCAGCCAAGTACTTTGCAGCAGGGCCGCGCTCAGCACCGCCGCACCCCAGAGGTGTACTGGCTGCGTCTCAGCGCTGATCAAGCCCAGCCAGCGCAGGGCCGTGCCGAGGAGGCCGCTGAGCAGCAGCAGCAGCAGCGGCGCACCGAACGCGGGCCAAAGTGCGCCGCGCCGGAGCTTGGACGGATCTTGGTGACGCTGAGCCAGTTGGCGCAGACGGGCCTGCATCAGCGCCGAGAGCCATTCCAAAGCGCCGAACAAGAGCAGCGGCAGCACCAGCACGCCGCTCCCCACCCGCCACGCCAGCGCCACGAAAGCCAGCGCACAGGCCCAGCCGTAGCTGATCAGCGGCCAAGCGCTGAGGCCAGAGAACTGATTTTGCAACTCGGCCCAGCGGGCACCCAGCGGCAAGGGGAGCGCGGCGGCCTGCACCGGAGCGCCGCCTGCTTGGTCGGCTGGCCGGCCGCCCCACTGCGCCGGATTCCACTGTACTGAACCTCCCTGTGCCGAACCCTGCTGTGCCGAACTCGGTTGAGTGGCCCACAACGCCGCTCCCACTGCCGCGCCCACCAGGGCCAGCAGGAGGACGACCCCCCAGTCCATACTCCCCCAACCGCTGCCGCCGAGAGCGGGCGAAGACAGCACCGAGGCCAGCACCCAAGCTGCGCCGAACACCACGACCACCAACGGCCAACGCGCCAGCGCCAGTAGTACGCCCGCCGAAATGAGAGCGGCGCTGTAGCCGCCGCCCAGCAGCGCTCCCAACACGGCACTGGGCAGCGCGGGCGTCTCCGGCGAGGCTCGGCCCAACAGCAGCGTCGCCAGCGCCCCCAAAGCGCCGCCCGCCAGCGTTCCCCACAGTAAGCGGGGGCGTAGCCGCTGGGGAGCGAGCTGCGAGACTTGCCGCAGCCACGAGAGCCGCAGGCCGGTGCCCCAAGCCGCCACCCCTGCAGCGGCCAAAGCGCTCAGCGCTTCCCGCAGACCCAAAAGGTGAGCGCTGCCCAGCGCCGCGCCGCCGATCAGCAGCAGCAGCGGCCCGCGCCACAGCCAGCGACGAGACGGCAGCGAAAGAGCGATTAAACTCGCCGCCCGGCGCGGGCCGATTTTGAGGGCGTACAACTGCTCGGCGGTGTCGAACAGTCCGCCGAGGTTGTAGCGTCCGCGCAAAATTTCGTCGCTGTAGCCTTCTTCTTCCAAAACGGCCGCCAATTCCTCGGGGTCGGCGGCTTGGCGGCGCTCAAGGCGAAGCTGCTTTGCCAGCGCCCGCAGCAAGTCGTTGGGCGGCGGCTGGTCAAGATGCAGCGGCTCAGCTTCCTGAGGTGATTCGGGCAGCGGCGAGGTTTCCAGGGTATCGGGCCCGCGCCGGCTAAACAAACTCACGAATTTCTTCCGAAGTCAAAATCGCCGAGCTCAAGGTCGTCGGGAAAACCGAGATCGAGTTTCGTCTCCGCCCAGGGCTTGTGGCCCCAATCGGTTTCGGCGGCGCTGCCAAAGATCTGTTCGCACAGTTCCCGCTGCAAATCCAGCCAGCCGTCGGAGGAAAAGAGCACTGAGCGGGCGCGGGCCGCTTCCCCCAGCGTGCGCCGCAGCGGAGGGTTTTCCAGCAGCCGCAAGATGTGCGACGACAGCGCCAGCAAGTCCTGCGCCGCGCACAGCACGCCCGCTTCGCCCAGCACTTCCGCCGAGCTTTCCTCACGCGGAGCGATGATGGCCCGGCCCAGCGTCATGGCTTCCAAGAGTGCTGAGGGCACTTCATAAGCCGAGCCCGTCAGCACCACCAGTTGTCCGGCGCGGTAGACCTCGGCCCGGTCGGTGGGTAGCGCTTCCAGCGTGACGCAGCGCTCAAGGCGCAAGCTGGTAATCAACTCCCCAACCCAGGCCCGGTAAGCGGGAAAGCCCGCCACCGGCTGACCAAACAACTTCAGGCGGGCGTCCAGCCGCTGACGGCGCACCAGATCAAAAGCCCTCAGCAGCGTCTCGAGCTGCTCTTCGGGCCGCCACTCGCCGCACCACACCACCGCCGCTTGTTCCGGCTCAGGGCTGATGGGCTGGGTTGCCCAAGCCGCGCGGGTCAGTTGCAAGCCGCCGCTCCTGAGCAGCGTGCGGGCTGGAGGCGCACCCAGATGCTCTTGCCAGCGCCTCACCCGCGCCGAACCGGCCACCACCTTGCTGGCCTGCCGGTACACCGCCCGCGAAAGCAAGCGCTCAAAGCGCAGTTGCATGATTTTTTGGCCCAGCGGCACGCGGCGGCGGCGAAATTCGAGGTAATGCTGGCGCAAAGTGGCCTGCGGCTCCAGCAAGATAAACGGCGTGCCGCGCCGCCACAGGCCGTGCAGCGCCGCCAAACCTGCCGCGCCGCTGCCCTGCGCCTGCGCCAGCTCGGCGGCGGGCGGCGAATACGCCAGAGGCCGCAGCGCTCCGCAGAGCCACTCGGCGAGGGCCAAGGCGTCGGTGATGCTGGGCACCGGCAAGCGCGGGCGCAAATTGGGGCGGGCCACCTGCTGCCAGGCCCACAAAATTTGCCGCGCCGCTTGACCGCTCAGCAACATGGCCGTCAGTGAACCTGAACCGGCCAGCTCGCTCAGAGCCTGCAAACTCTCGGTGAAGGCGGTGGCGTCCGGCACACACAGGCCCGTGACCAAACTGGCCAGGGCATCTTCGACTTCACTTTTTTCGGCGGCTGAAAAAGTGGGGCGCTGCGGTTCCGGCGCAAAAAGTGACCAGATTTGAGCTTCGGCTGCGTGTGGCAGCGGCTGGTTGAGCAGAACAGGCAAGGGCGCAGCCGTGTGGCCCGGGGCAGTGCGGGCCAGCAGCCGCACTTGAAAATGCATCTCCGGCATTCCTGTCAGAAGCTGACGGAGCCAGCCGCCTTCATCGGTGAGCGCGGCGGCCTCCTCGGTGTAGAGGGTGATGACGCGGCGCTGCGCCCCGAGGAGCGGTGCAGGCTCGGTTTGAAAAGCAAGTGGCGCTCGGCTCAGCGGCACAGCGCCGCCAGACTCCAAGATCCTATGCAAAAATTTACCCGCGCCACAGCGTTATCTTTTCATGCCTCACCGAATTCTAAAAGCCAGTTTCTACACATAATTTGCTTGGGAAGCCCCTGGGCATCCGCCTTTGGGTGCAGGCACCTTCGCCTCTTCTTTAGGGATCGCGGTGAAAGCGGCGGCGGTAGCGCCCGCGCAGACTTTGGAGGCGCTCGGCCACTGCCAGCGCCCCCGGGTCATAAATGATGCGGCCGCCCCGCGACGCCGCGCCGATGACGAGTCCGGCCGACACCAACACCAGATTTTTGATGATGTACTGGCCTTCGAGGGTGGGCACCAAGGGAAAGACATTGAACGTCTCGCGCTGAAAAAAAAGCAGTGGCAAAAAAGTTCCGGCCATCTGCGCAAGCAGCAGCAGCAAGGTGAGGCGCAAAAATCGTCCGGTCAGCAGACCAAGCCCAATGGCGCACTCCCACGTCGCAAGCAGCGGCAAACTCACCGCAGGCGGCATTAAGCCGAAGGTCAGCACCGAAATAGTGTGGGTGGCAAGGTTCTGCGCCACACTGATACCCGGGAAGAACTTAAGCACGCCGAACCAGAAAAACACCAATCCCAGCGAAATCCTCAGCAGCATGATGCCGTGCAGCGCCCACCAATGAATCAGGCGTTCTTCCAGTGCATTGATCTTCCAAGTCAAGCTGTTTCCTGCCGGGGCAGGTGAAGTGTTAGCGGCTTCTGTGTTGACAGATTCTAGGTTGAGATGGAGCGAACCCTCAATTTTTTCTAGGCTTTTTATAGATGGTTTCACGTTACTCTCCAAGAGCGCAGAGGAGTTCAAATTCGTTTGGGCTTGCGGTAAAAAGACATAAGCGCCTCCTCAGCATTTAGATGTGCTGCCGCGCTGAGACGAAGCATGCACTGTGCTAGCCTGACGCCGATGCCGATTTACGTCGTTGACAAACCGCTGGGCCTGACCTCGCACGATGTGGTGGGGCGGGCGCGGCGCATCCTGAACACCAAGCAGGTCGGGCACACCGGCACACTCGACCCACTGGCCACCGGCGTGCTGGTGCTGTGCGTGGGCGGCAGCACCAAGCTGGTGCAGTTCATGGAGCGCGACAGCAAGGATTATCTGGCCTTTATCAGTCTGGGCGCAGCCACCCCGACGCTGGACGCCGAGGGGCCAGTCACCGAGACGGCTTTCGTGCCCGAATTAGACGCCCAAGCCATCGAAGCCGTCTTACAGGGCTTCACCGGCCCGCAGCAGCAAATTCCGCCACAGTACAGCGCTCTGCACGTCGGCGGCGTGCGGGCTTATGCGGTGGCCCGCGCTGGAGGGCAAATCGAGTTGCCCGCCCGCAGCGTGACACTACACGAACTCAAGTTGCTCGGCATTTACGGCAGCCTCAGCGCCGCGCCACGCACCTTTTGCCCCGCACCAGATGGACGCTGGAACGCCAGCCCGGTAGGGATCACGATTCATTTGCCGCCGCCACTGGGCGACTTTCCCACGCTGCTGGTCTGGGCGCGGGTCGGCAGCGGCACGTATTTGCGCTCACTGGCCCGCGATGTGGGCGCGGCGCTGGGCGTTCCGGCGCACCTGTCGGGCCTGATCCGCACTAGGGCAGGAAGGTTCGAGCTGTCTCAGGCCGCGCCACTTGAGCAACTTGGTGAGGCGGCGGGGCTGCCTGATCTCAGCGCCATCGACTTGCCGATTCTGGAAGCCACGCCCGAGATGGCCCTGCACCTGCGCCAAGGCAAGCGGCCCACCGACGCGCGGGTGGGCCGCTTTACGGTGCTGCTCAGCGGCGCACTGGTGGCCGTCGTGGACGGCGACGGGCAACACCTGAAAGTGGTGCGGGCTTGGAGCGAAGAAGCGGGAGAGAGCGGAACGTAAAGTATTGGAAAAAGCGCAAGCGCGGGCTTCCTGCTCTCTGCCTGCGCCTTGGGTTAGTGTCCGCTTTTTCTGTGAACGTTCAGCTCAAAGCACCTGCGCCAAAATGGGCGTGGTTGTCGGCTGAGCGCTGCCAGAAGGCGGCTCCACGCTGACTGCAAATGTCACTTTGCCACTCAGCGGCGCGGTCAGGAAGCTGCGGCCATTGAAGACACCCAGCGACTCGGGGGCCGCGCCCAAAACTTGCCACGCTTGGTAAGCCTTGCCCTCCGGAGCGCCCTTGGCCAGCAGCACAAAGGCGCGGCCATCTTGGAGCCTGACGGCTGTACCCAGCTTCTGCCCGTCTTTAGTGTTCAGTTGGGTGGTCACGGCCCCAGCTTGGGTTTGGTAATTGGCGAGTTGCTGTTCGGGTGAGGAGCTGAGGCGCGGCAGCAGCAGCACGGCGGCCACAGCGGCGGCCAGCCCCAAAGCGAGCAGCGGGCCGAGGTAAGCGGGGCGCGGTCTGGTGACAAGCAGTTCGGTGTCAGACGGCTCAGAGAGCGGCGGCTGGGGCATCGGCAGGTTGGCAGAGATACTGGCGGGCTGCGGGTGTTGCTGCTGCGGTGCATGTTGCTGGGCCTCAGCCTGCACCCGCTTGAGCAGCCGCTCAGCGCTGCCCGCAGGCACAGGAGCCGGGTCAGCCAGCGCTGAAAGCGTATCTTGAAAGGCCCGCAACTCGCTTTGCCAGCGTGGTTCAGAGGTCAGTCGACGCTCGACTTGGGCGGCGTCGCCTGCGTCAAGCAAGCCGAAGGCATACAAGCTGAGCATCTCTTCAAATTCGCTCTCCGACTCTGATGGTTCTGACTGTACGTTATTCGGCATCTTGCTGACCTCCTTTGGCCGGATTGATAGACGGAACGCTCGGGGAAAGGGGCGGTACGGAGGCGGGTGAAGCCACCGGCGTTTCTAAAAAGACCCGCATTTGCGCCAGGGCGCGGCGCAAGTAGGTTTTGATGCTGCCCAGTGGTAGACCGGTGCGCTCATTGAGTTCGCTGTGCGAAAAGCCCTGATAAAACGCCAAAATCACTAGCGTTTTTTCCGGTTCACCGAGAATATCCACTGCCCGCTGAGCGATGACTTGCTCGATGCGGTCTGGCGAGGCCGTCGGCGCGTCCCACTCTTCGAGGTCTAGACCCGTTTCGGGCCGGTCTCGGAGCGCTTGAAGCATTCGGTTATGGGCAATCGTGACCAGCCACGTCTTGACGCTGGCCCGACTGGGATCAAAGCGGCCTGCTGCCTTCCAAGCATTGAAAAAAGCGTCTTGTACACAGGTTTCCACGTCGTCTTGCTGACGCAGCATCCGGCGGCCCAGGCCGTAAAGATACGGAGCGTAGCGCCCATACAGCGCCGTCAAGGCCGCTTCGTCGCCGCCAGCCATTCGGTTCATCAGCACTTCGTCAGTGTCTTCCACGCACTTTCAGCGTATCACCTTGCTTCCTCTGTGCACCTCAGCCGCTCGCTCCTGTTGGAGCGGGACTTTAAAATCCACCGGATCGGGCGGCACGACTTCCACTTCCGGGAGTCTGACCCGCCGAACGGGCCGAGCAGATTTGCTTTTTTGCCACCACATCAACGACAATCCCAGCACCGCAGCACCTCCAATAACAAGCTTCAGCATCCGCTTTGTCCTTATGACGAGTTGACCGGTGGAGTCCAATAGGTCAGTGAAAAGTGAAAGAGCGGGGGCCACCCCAAAAGGGGTGACTCCGCCCTTGCTTGAGCGCCCAAGGGGGTGAGCGGCTCATTATGTTTTAAGCGGGAGACGCGGGTTTGGATGTGGCGGGGCGTGAGCTGAGCTGGGGGTACACGTACGCCCACCGCAAAGTTGCCGCTTCCATCTGCCGGGCCAGCCCGAATTTGTCCGTTTCACTGGAGAAATCGCGTAAGCAGCGAGGGCGCTAGACTCCTGACGTGCTTCCACAACAACATCTCCTCAAGGTGGCTCAGGCTGCCGCACATGACGCCGCGTTGGCTTGGACGCCGCAGCTCCAAGCATTGATCTCCTACGGCCTTCAGAGCACAGCCTTGAGTGCTTTTCCCAGGTTTGGCAAGAAAGAACTCACGTTCAGCAGCACCGATGAGGAGGCAGCCGCATTTTTTCGCACCTTGATCGGCAGTTACGCTGCTGAACGTCAGAAGAAACTGATCTTGCGTGAAAGTGCCACCACCGCCGACCCTGCCGTAGACATCATTCTGAGTGCTTTTGCTGCCGGCTTCACCGATCAAAACCGTTTGAAGCTGGCGAGCAGATTTCACCGTCAATCGATGGCGGCTGAAAACCTGCTTGGCGCACTGCTAGAGCGGTACTTGGCACAGGAACTCGAAGCCCACGACTGGATTTGGTGCGCGGGCAATAGTCTACGGGCCGTGGATTTTATTCGGAGCGATCTATCTACCGCTCTGCAAATCAAAAATCGCAGCAACAGCGAGAACAGTTCCTCGGCGGCCATCCGAACCGGCACCACTATTCAGAAATGGTACAGGGTCAACGCAGCAAGTGGCGCGACCAAATGGGCTGATTTTCCAGCAAGTTTGCCGCAACCTCTGAGCGAAGCAGGCTTTCACCAATTTATCCGTGACTACGCTGCCGCTTCGCCAAACGCTAAACTCTCAATATGAAAGACGCCCTCACCCATATTTCGCTTTTTTCGGGGGCGATGGGGCTTGATTTGGGGCTGGCGGCAGCAGGCTTTGACACTTTGACCGCCGTTGAACTTGACCGCGCCGCCAGAGCCACCATCCGTCAAAACACACAAGCTGCGCTTCCCGTTTTTAGCGACATTCAGCAGGTCAGCGCAGGTGA
Organism: Deinococcus psychrotolerans; assembly: GCF_003860465.1. Taxonomy (NCBI): domain Bacteria; kingdom Thermotogati; phylum Deinococcota; class Deinococci; order Deinococcales; family Deinococcaceae; genus Deinococcus; species Deinococcus psychrotolerans. The sequence goes on along the minus strand of NZ_CP034183.1, from coordinate 343,677 downwards.
CTTGCTGAGCGCCACGGGTCTTCAGCGCGGTGAGGTCACTCTTGTTTCTGGCGGGCCACCTTGTCAGCCATTCAGCACTGCTGGGCGGCGTGAAGCGCTCAACGATCCGCGTGGCAGCCTCTTCAGAGATTATTTGCGGCTGGTCAACGACCTGCAACCACGCTTTTTCGTAATGGAAAATGTGCGCGGTCTGTTGTCGGCCACCCTTCAGCACCGGCCCATTTCAGAGCGCGGCCCTGCTTCTAAAACGCTCAGTCCCGAAGAGCAGCGCGGTTCGGCGTTTGAAGTGATTTTGAGCGAGTTTCAGCGAATTGGCTACAGCTTTGTTTACGGCCTGCTCAACGCGGCAGATTACGGCGTGCCCCAGAGCCGCCAGCGGGTTATCTTGCTCGGCTCACGCGATCATGAAGCGCTGGCTTTGCCGCCCGCCACTCACGCTCAGCACGGGGGTTCGCTGCCGAGGTGGCGCACCTTGCGCGACGCGCTGAGTAACCTCGACGACCCTCATCCCCACTTCCAACCGTACAGCGAAGCCCGGCTCCAGTATTTGCGTTTGGTTCCTGAAGGTGGCAACTGGCGCAGCCTGCCGCCTGAACTTCAGCAAGCGGCGATGGGCGGCGCGTACCATTCGGGCGGCGGCAAAGTCGGCTTTTACCGCCGTCTGAGTTGGGACAAGCCTGCACCCACCGTGACCACCAGTCCGGCCCAGAAAGCCACCGATATGTGTCATCCCACCGAGCACCGGCCCATCAGTGTCAGAGAAGCGGCCAGACTTCAGGGCTTTCCTGATGAATGGCTGTTTTGCGGCAGCCTCAGCGATCAGTACCGCCAGATTGGCAACGCTGTACCGGTAGGACTGGGGTTGGCTATCGGCAGGCAATTTGTTGGTGGAGCAGAGCGTGAGCAGGGCAGCCAACTCTCCAGTCAACAACCTCGGCTGTTTGAAGTTCCGGCCTAAGAGCCTGCTCAATTCCTCAAAAGTCGCCAAATCCCCGCGCCCAGACGAGCAAACCGACAAGCAAAGTCTGGGATTTTGCGCTATACTGGACAGGTTGCCAAGCTGCTTCCCTATTCTGCTCACAGCATAATTTGTGGTAGACTTCGCTGACGGCTCACCTCACCCGCATGGACTGCTCACAAAGCTGCTCCTGCGCGGCCCCAACTGGAGTATGCATGACTGGAATCCTACCTGTTGACATCACCACCGAAGTCAAGACCAATTTTATCAATTACGCCATGAACGTTATCGTTGACCGTGCTCTGCCGGACGTACGCGACGGCATGAAGCCGGTGCAGCGCCGGATCATGTACGCCATGTTGCAAGAAGGCCTGTTGAGCAACCACAAGCACGCCAAATCGGCGGCCGTGGTCGGCGAAGTGATGAAGAAGTACCATCCGCACGGCGACAGTTCTATTTATGACGCGATGGTGCGCCTCGGGCAGTGGTGGAACATGCGCTACACCTTGGTTGATCCGCAGGGCAACTTCGGCAGCATGGACGGCGACGCGGCGGCGGCCATGCGCTATACCGAGGCCCGCATGACCAAACTGGCCGAGGAAGTGCTGGCCGACTTGGAAAAAGAAACCGTGATCTCCAAGCCCAATTACGACGAGACCACCGAAGAACCCAGCGTGCTGCCCGCCGCCTTCCCGAATCTGCTGGTCAACGGCGCGTCGGGCATTGCTGTGGGCATGGCCACCAACATCCCGCCGCACAACCTGACTGAGATCATCAACGGCCTGCTGGCCATTACCGAAAAGCCCGGCGACACCGCGCAGGAAAAAGCCGCGCTGATGACGCTCGACGAAATGATGACGCACGTCACCGGCCCCGACTTTCCGACCGGCGGCCGCCTTTCCAAAAGCGGGATCCGGGAAGCGTACCTGACCGGACACTCCGGCCTCAAGGTGCGCGGCAAGGCCCGCATCGAAGAGAAAAACGGGCGGCACCAAATCATCATTTCCGAGATTCCTTATCAGGTCAACAAAACCAACTTGATTCAGACCATCTCGGCCATGTACAAAGCCGGCAAGATTCCTGATATCTCGGCTCTGCGCGACGAATCAGACCGCAAAGACCCCGTCCGCATCGTGGTGGAACTCAAACGCAGCGCCATGCCGACGTTGGTGCTCAATCAGCTGTATAAATACACCCAACTGCAAACCACCTTCACGGTGATGAACCTCAGCATCGTGGACGGCCAGCCGCGCGTGTTGCCGCTGATCGACACCATGATGTACTTCCTGGCCCACCGCGCCGACGTGGTGACGCGCCGCACCGTCTACGAGCTCAAGCAGGCCAAAGCGCGGGCGCACGTCCTGAACGGGCTGCTTAAAGCGCTCGATCACATCGACGAAGTCATCGCCTTGATTCGCCGCAGCAACACCGGCAGCGAGGCCAAAGACGGTTTGATGCTGCGCTTTGCCCTCGACGACATTCAGGCGCAGGCGATTTTGGATATGCGCCTTCAACGCCTGACCGGCCTGGAGCGCGAGCGGTTGCAAGGCGAGTACAACGAACTGATGACCATCGTGACCCGTTTGGAGAGCATCCTCGGCGACAAAAAGCTGCTGTGGCGCGAGATTCGCAAGGAGCTGCGCGAGTTGCGCGAAAAGTACGGCGACGAGCGGCGCACCGTGGTCACCGAAGACGAAGAGGACATCAACCGCGAAGACTTGATCGCCGTGGAAGATATGGTCATTACCATGACGCGGGCGGGCTACCTCAAGCGCACCAATCTGGACGCTTACCGTGAACAAAAACGCGGCGGGCGCGGCTCGTCGGGCGGCAAACTGCGCGAGGAAGACATCAACACCCGCGTCTTTGTCGGCAGCACCCACGATTACCTGCTGTTCTTCACCGATAAGGGCCGCGTCTTCCACGAAAAGATTTACGATCTGCCGGAAGCCGGGCGCGATGCCAAGGGTTCGCACATCCGCAACCTGTTGCCGGGCCTGCGCGAGGAAGAAAATATCGCCTCGGTGCTGAGCGTGGGCGGCTTTGATGAAGCGGGCTGCTTCGTGTTCGCCACTAAGAACGGCATCATCAAGAAAACCCTGATCACCGAGTATTCCAACATCTCCTCGGCGGGTTTGATCGCCATCAACTTACAAGACAACGACGAGCTGATCGGCGTGGGCATCGTGCAAGACGGCGACCATGTGGTGCTGGCCACCAAGAACGGCAAGGCCATGCGCTTCGACTCTGCCGAAGTGCGCGACACCGGACGCGCCACCCAGGGCGTCATCGGCATTCGCCTGCGCGAGGGCGAAAGCGACCAAGTGGTCAGCATGACGCTGGTACCGGGCGGCGACGAGAACAGTGAACTGTTGGCCGTCTCGGAATACGGTCTGGGCAAGCGCACTCCTGTCGGTGATTATCCCAGCAAAGGGCGCGGCGGCTTGGGCGTCATCACATTGGACGTGACCGAAAAAACCGGCAGCCTGGTGGCGCTCACCCGCGTGGGTGGCAACGAGGAACTGATGGTGCTGACCGAGAAAGGCACCGTGATTCGCACCCGCGTGGACGACATCCGCGTGACGGGCCGCAATGCGCAGGGCGTCAAGGTCATCAATATTCAGGACAAAGACCGTGTCATCAGCGCCTTCTCGGTGCGCCGCGAAGACGAATTGTAAGTGCCGTAAAAGTCTACAAAAAGAGCAAAGGCCATTCGCAGCCTTTGCTCTTTTTTATGGGTCTGTCGGCCACGTACTCTCTGACTCACCAACTACACATCATCTGGAGCTTTGCTCACGTTTCACTTTAGGAATCACTCATCAAACTTGAGCGCCCAGCGCTGCTTTTTCTGAGTATTGCCAAATCAGAAGGCAAAGAATGTGAGTCATGTCAGACTTCTTACATTTGTGATCTAAACATTGATTAAAGAAACAAAACTGTTTACAAAATTGTGACTTAAGTGTAGACTGTGTTCATCGCCAGGATTGACTTGGCTCCGCAACCACTCAGCCTCAGGAGGCACAACCATGCTCCTCGAAAAAACTTTTGTCGACACCATCACCTACCGCCCCGGCGTCGTGATCCTCTATCCCGGCAAGTCCGAAATGCTTTACCGGGTGGCCAGCGGCCTCGTCCGAATCCACACCATGGACGACGACGGCAATGGCCTGACCCTGCGCTACGTCAAGCCCGGTCAGTATTTTGGTGAAGAAGCCCTGGCCGGTTCAGACCGCCAGTATTTCGCTGAAGCCGTGACCGACAGCACCGTGGACGTGATCAACCCCGCGCTGATGAGCAACGAGGACAACCTCGAAGTCACCACCCACCTCGTCCGCACGCTCGAACGCGCTTACGAAAGCATTTACCGCCTCGTGGGCAAGCGTCTGCGGGCACGCATCGCCGGCGAACTGCTGGAACTCAAAGACACGGCACTGGCCAGCCAGCTCGACAGCGGCGAAACCATGATCTACGCCACCCATGACGAACTGGCCGCCGCCGTGGGCAGCGTGCGCGAAACCGTCACCAAAGTGGTCGGCGAACTCAGCCGCGACGGTGTGATCAGCGCGGGCTACGGCAAGATCACCCTGCGCGACGAAAAAGCGCTGGCCCGCATCTCCGCCGAGTAATCGGCAAGCCATAAAAATCAATAAGAAAACCGCCTCCCAATGTGGGGCGGTTTTTTTGTCATTACCGTAAAGGGCGTAGACTCCGCCACCGCCCGCTTCCGAAAGACGTTTCCCAATACGCATTTTAGAAAAAGCCACCATTCCCCGCTGCGTACTGCGCCATCCTGAAGAGTGCCTCGCCGTCTACCCCACTCGGATTGGCCGCCGCCGCCCACCGACGCGCCGCGCTGCGGCCTGTGCCAGCGGCAGACCCCCAGCCTGACCGAGCACCACCTGATTCCCAAATCGCAGGGCCGGCGGCGCGGCGTCAAAATCCACGCCCTGCCCACCGTGATGCTGTGCGGAGCTTGCCACAAATTCCTACACAAGACCTTCAGCAACGCCGAGCTGGCCGGAGAACTCAACTCAGTAGACGCCCTGCTGGAACAGGAAAGCGTGCAAAGGTTCGTGGCGTGGCTGAGCAAGCAGCCAGCGACGAAAGGAGTGAAGGTGCGCTGAGCGGCCCATTAATGAAGGCGGCCAGTAATTCCAGCCCACTCCCCACCTCTCCTAGGCGTCCACTCCCACCGCTTCGCTGATATGCGTCAAGCCGTCGCGGCGCAGCAGCTCCAGCAACCCAGCATTCAGGCGGCTGGGCAGTGCTGGCCCTTCGTAGATCAGGGCGGTGTAAACCTCTACCAAGCTGGCTCCAGCACGGATTTTGGCGTAGGCATCCTCAGCCGTGAACACGCCGCCCACGCCGACAATCGGCAAAGTTCCACCCGTTTGGCGGTAAGCCTGTTTGACGAGTTCGGTGCTGCGCCGGGTCAGCGGTTTGCCGCTCAGGCCGCCGCTTTCGCTTTTGCTGGAATGGTTCAGTCCCTCACGGCTCAGGGTGGTGTTGGAGAGGATCAGGCCCGAGGCTCCCGCCCGCGCTACGGCGTCCACACTGGCTTCAAAGTCGCGCTCATCCAAATCGGGGGACAACTTGACCAAAATAGGCAACTTGGGTTTTAAGGTTTTGAGACGCTGCTCCTCGGCCATGTCCAGCACCGCCGACACCAAAGTGTGAAGCTCGCTGGCGTGTTGCAGGGCCCGCAGGCCCGGTGTGTTGGGACTGCTGACATTGATGACAAAGCCGTCTGTCACACCGTAGAGGACACGCACGGCGGCGCGGTAATCGTCCGCCGCCTGTTCGTTGAGCGTGTCTTTGTTCTTGCCGATATTGGCCCAGATCGGCACGGCATGGCGGCCTCGCAGGCGGCGCTCCAGCATCTCCAGACCGAGATTGTTAAAGCCCATCCGGTTGATCAGCGCCTCATCGCTCGGCAAACGGAACAGGCGTGGCTGCTTGTTGCCCGTCTGAGGGCGCGGGGTCACGGTTCCGACTTCCAAAAAGCCAAAGCCCAGATTGGAAAACACGCCCACTGCCTCAGCGTTTTTGTCTAGCCCCGCCGCCAAGCCGATGGGCGAGGCGAAGGGTAGGCCCCACAGGTTTTGGCTCAGCTGACCCGCAACAGGGCGGGTCAGTGCGCCGAGCAGCGTCGGCAAGGCCGGAACGTGCCCCGCCACCGCGCAGGCGGTCATGGTCAGGTGGTGGGCTTGTTCAGCGTCTAATTGAAAAAGAAGCGGTTTGAGGCGAGCGTACATACCGAGCAGGATAACGCGGCGCGGCTGCCTACTTTGCCCTTCAGTTCCCTACAGGTGTGGCGGCAACGCCCCGAACTGCACCAGTTGCCCGTGCTGAGCCTGCACTTCTTCGGCCATCAAATCGGCCAAGCTGGCATTGCCGAGCACGCCGCGAATGGCGTTGTCGACTCGCCGCCACAGCCCTTCGGTGGAGCAGCCGCCAGTGCGGTCACACGAATGCTCGTCTTCCACGCAGGCCACCGGCGCGATACTGCCCTCCATCGCCACCACCACGTCCCAAGCGCTGATCTGCTGCGGCGGGCGCGACAGGATGTACCCGCCGTGAGCGCCGCGCACGCTGCGAATAAATCCGGCGCGGCGCAAGTTGGCGGCGATTTGCTCAAGGTAATGCTGGCTGATGCCCTGGCGATCCGAGACATCTTTGAGCGGCACGGCTGCCCCTGGCCGCTGACCGATGTCAATGAGTGCGCGGAGGCCGTACTGAGCTTTGGTCGAAACCCACATGCGACCATTCTACTCCCGAAACCCGTACAGGTAATGTGGGATTAGAAAGGAGAACGGGATAAACGAAAGCGAAACCCAAAATTACTTCTTAGGCGTCCACTTTTTGCGCCCTGTTTCAGGCTGGGTGACGGCGTCGGGCTGGGCCAAATCTTCGGTGGGTTTCTCTTGAACGGGTTCGAGGTTCACCGTCTGCGTTGGCGCTGATGTGGCCTCCACTTTGGCTTTGGGCTGCCACTTGGGGCGCTCAGCGGGAGGAGTCTCCGGGCTAGGCTGAACAGATTCCGCTTGAACGGCTGGCGTGGGAACGGCTTTCAGTTCGCTGGCCTCGGGCGCGGGCGCTTTGGCAGCGGCGGGCTTCCATTTGGGGCGCTCTGCATTTTGGGCAGTTGCTTCCGCTTGGAGAGCCGTTTCGATTGGAGTAGACTCAACCTCTTTCGTGTCTGCCTCGGCTTTAGGTTTACCGGCTTGCCATTTGGGGCGCTCGGTGGCAGTAGGTACTGGTTCGCTCACCGCTTGCTCCCCAGTTTGAGCAGGCTCGGCTTTGGCCTGAGCAGGTTTCCATTTGGGACGCTCGGCAGTAGGCGAAGTCAGTTCAGGCGTAGGGGTTTCGACCACAGGCGCGGCGCTTACGTCATCCTGTGCGGCCTTGCCCCACTTTTTGCGAACGGGAGCCGCTTCGGTGCTGAGTGCAGCGGTTTCACTGGGCGGCAACTCAACGCTGATGTCATCTTGCTGGCCCCATTTTTTGCGGGTCGGCGCAGGCTCGGCACTGCCCACCGGCTGAGCTTCAATGGGCGCGACTTCAGCGCTCACGTCGTCCTTTTTGCTCCATTTCTTGCGAACAGGCTCGGCTTCGGCTGGCGGTACGTCCCCCACAGGCGCGATGCTGACCTCATCCTTCTGGCCCCATTTCTTGCGGGTGGGTGCGGGCTGGGCCGGTTCTTCCGGCTGCTCGTTGATCACTTCGGAAGCTGTCTCGCCCACCACCGCGTCCGGCGCGTCGGCGCTAATTTCGCCGTGTCCGTCAGCGACGGGAAGCTCGGCAATCGGCACGGCCACCGGCTCAGCGGCGGGGGCAGGCGCGGCTTCTTGCCACTCGCCCGCCGCCCGTTGCACGCTTTCCAGCAGGAGTTCGGCCACATCCTTGATCACGATGTCGTCACGGCCCTGCTTGGTGGGTGTGCTCGCCAGCATGGATTTGCAAAAGGGGCAGCCCACCGCCAACACCTTGCCTTCCTTGGCAGCGGCAGTAGCAGAGTCCAAGCGGCTCTGAATTTCCTCAAAGCGGTTGTCGGAGATGCGCTGCTCGCCTGCTTCCTCTTCCTTCCAAAACTGTGCTCCGCCCGCACCGCAGCAAAACGAATTCTCGCGGCTGCGCTCCAATTCCAAAATTTCGATGCCCATACTCTGAATGACGTGGCGCGGCGCGTCATAGACCCCGTTGTGGCGGCCCAGATAGCAAGGATCGTGGTACGTCACCGAAGCCGAGAGCGGCGCGGTTTGGAGCTGCCCGCCCGCCACCAGTGTTTCCAAATACTCGGTGTGGTGCATGGTCTGGTAATGCCCGCCGAGCTGCGGATACTCGTTGCCGATGATGTTCATGCAGTGCGGGCAAGTCGCCACGATCAGTTTGGGCCGCACCTGATTGAGCGTCTGAATATTCTCTTCAGCCAGCGTCTGATACAAAAATTCGTTTCCGGCGCGGCGGGCGCTGTCTCCGGTACAGGCTTCTTTTTTGCCCAGCACCGCGTAATTCACCCCAGCTTTGTCGAGCAGTTGCACAAAGCTGCGGGCCACTTTCTGAGCGCCCGGATCGTAGCTGGCCGCGCAGCCCACCCAGTAGATGATGTCGGGTTCGGGGTTTTCGTCGATGGTCGGCACTTTCAGGCCGTCGGCCCACTCGAACCGCTTGTCCCGCGACAGGCCCCAGGGGTTTTGCGCCCGCTCCATACCCCGGAAAGCACTTTGAAGCTGCGGCGGAAATTCGCCCGCGACCATCACCTGATGGCGGCGAATATCGATGATGTCGAGCATCTGTTCATCTTGAACCGGGCAGACTTGCATACAAGCGCCGCAAGTCGTGCAGGCCCAGACCGCTTCCTCGCTGATGGCAAACTCCAGCATCGGCAGTTCAGTCAGGCCACCCTGTTCAAAGCTGGCTGTTTTCATCGTAAAGGGGCTGGGATGCGAGGCAATTTCATTGAGCTGCATCCGTTTGTTGATTTCCAATGCCGCCGGACTCAGCGCCTTGCCTGTGGCATTGGCCGGACAAACATCCTGACAGCGGTTGCACTGAATACAGGCGTAAGCATCTAACAAACGCGGCCATTCCAAGTCTTCCAGCTTTTCTACGCCGATTTTGGGATCTTCACTTTCCATTGCCGCTTCTAGACCTTTCATCGGCGGCAAGGTGCCGGAGTTGGCGGTGCGTTTGAAAGCGTAATTGAGCGGAGCCATGAAAATGTGAATATGCTTGGTATATGGAAAGTAAGCCAAGAAGGCCAACACTGAGCCGAGCGCTCCCCAGTAGCCGAAGACCCGCCAGTTGTAAAGCGCCGACTCAGAAGCGCCGCCGAACAGTGTGCTGCCCACCCAGCTTGAAAAGGGCTGCCAAACGTCACCGCCTTCCAGTTCTAACTTAGCGCCCTGCCCAAGAATACGGCTGCCGACATGAAAGCAAATAAAAGCGCTGACAATTAAAGAATCGCGCAGAATGTAATTGTTTTTGACCAGTGGGTGCAGCAGGCTTTTGCCGTTAAACCGGAAGTCACGTTTGGAAGGCAAGAAAAGGCGGCGCACCACCAAGCCGACGACACCCAACAGCACCAAGAAGCTCAAGATATCCGCCAGCGAGTTATAGATTTTGCCCCAGATATGGTTGGACGTGATCACAAAATGGAAATAGCCTTCCAGACCGTCCACCAAATTGACCAACAGGTAATAAGCGAAGCCGTAGAAAATAAAAGCGTGAAAGATACTGATGGTGCTGCGGCGGCGAAAGGTGCGCTCCTGGGTCAGTGCCACCACCAGCGCCGAGACGATTCGCCCGCCCAGCACATCAAAGCGCGTTTCGGAAGCGGGAGCACCGCGCCGAATCCGCAGATAAAGTCGGTAAAAGCCCCAAGCGCCGAGACCCCCAAAGACGAGCGCGAACACAAAAAACAAAATCTTAGAACTGAGCGGCAGCACGGGTAAACCTCCGAGGCAAACGGGAACGGGAAGGAGAGCGAAGTCAATTTGAACTGAGTCAAAGTATAGCGGCTAGAGGGTTGGGGCTTTTGAGTGTTGGCACGGTGTTTGGGCGTTGCCGCCGTGAACGAAATGAAGCGGCCCGTCATGGAGCAGGCGGCGGCGCAGGGACGCCCAACTTTAAAGCACTTTTCTGACCCCGTCTTATGACTTGCGGCCTCACTGCCCTTTTGCCGCAACCCGCAGGCGCTAAGCTCGTACCTGACTTTGTGGCCCGCGACAGTGAGCCGCGCACCGGAGGAACTTCTTTGTCCCTGACCCCTGTTGAACTGCAACGCTACTTATCGGCCATCGTCGAGCAAAATCTGCCGCTGTCTACCATGATCTGGGGGCCGCCCGGCGTGGGCAAATCCAGCATCGTGGCGCAAATCGCCGCCGCCAACGACCTTGAATTCGTGGACGTGCGCTTATCGCAACTCGCGCCCACCGATCTGCGCGGCCTGCCGGTGGCTGAGCACGGCATCTCGCGCTGGTATCCCCCCGAATTTTTGCCGACCGGCGGGCGCGGCATTCTCTTTTTGGACGAAGTCAACATGGCCCCGCCCACCATGCAGGGCATGGCTCAGCAACTCATTTTGGACCGCAAAGTGGGCAGCTACGAACTGCCGCCGCACTGGTTTGTCTGGGCGGCGGGCAACCGCAAAGAAGACCGCGCCAGCGTGTTCGACATGCCCGCGCCGCTCGCCAACCGCTTCCTGCATCTGACGGTTCGCAGCGACTTTGATTCGTGGCGCAGTTACGCGCTGGGCAAGAGCCTGCACGAACAGATCATCGCCTTTTTGACCTTCAGGCCCGAACTGCTCCACCGCCTTGACCCCACCCAACCGGCTTGGCCCAGTCCCCGCGCCTGGGAAATGGCCTCGGCTTTGTGGCGCGGGAAGCTGGACGTCGCGCCGGCAGTGGGTGAAGCGGCGGGCGCAGAGTTCGTGGCCTTCGTGCGCCTCTACGAGCAGCTTCCCGACTTGGGTGACGTGCTCGACGGCGGCGGGCTGGGCCTGAGACTGCCGCCGGAACCCAGCGTGCGCTACGCGGCGGTGGTGGGATTGGCTGCACGCGCCAGAGACGCCGCGCAGGCCTACAACGCTTTTCGCTGGCTGGCAGCGGGCGCGGGGCCGGAGTGGTTGCAGCTTTACGTGGCGACCCTCGTGAGCAAATTTCAGGCGCAGGGCCACCTCGCCGACCTGGTGGAACTGATGCAGCGCGACCCCGAACTCGCCGATTTGGTGGGAAACGCAGCGGAACTGGCGGAAGCGTGAGTGGAGTCGCCTTCAGAGCAACTTCCCCACTCCCTCACGTGCCCCCTGCCCATGTCTGATCCCCAGTTCGAGCGCCTCGTCTCCGGCTCACGGCTGCGGCTGCGCGGCAAAAGCGCTTTTTTTGCCACCTTGCTGCTGCACGCCGACATCGTGCCGAGCCGCGAGGTGCTGCTGGCCGGAACCGACGGCGAGCGGGTCTATGTCAATCCCGAAAACGCCGCCACCCTCACGCCCGACAGCTTTGACGGTTTGCTGCTGCACGAAGTCCTTCACGCGGCCCTGTCTCACGTGCCGAGGCGCGGCCCCCGCGAAAAAAAGAAATGGAACCGCGCCGCCAACCTGATCGTCAACGGCATGGTGGCGCAGGCGGGCTTGCCCATCCCGCCGGACGCGCCGCGCGACGACCACATGGAGCAGCTCAGCGTGGAGGAGGTTTATACCGCGCTGGGTGAAGGTGAGGGCGAAGACGGCGAGGGCAACGGCGGCAGCGACGGGGACGACGATTTGATGGACGGCCCGCCCAGCGACGCCCCGCCCAAAGGCCAGCGTTCTGGCGACGATGCCAAGCGGCAATGGGGACAGGCGCTGGCTCAGGCCCGCAGCGTGGAAGCCATGCTCGGAAAGGGCGACGACCCGCTGGGCCTGCACCGTGAGCTGCGCCGCCTAGAACCCGCCAGACTCGACTGGAAATCGCAACTCTGGCGCTTTCTGGCCCGCACCCCCGTGGACTTCGGCGGCTTTGATCGGCGCTTTATCGGGCGCGGGATGTACCTGGAAGCGCTGGACGACGAAAGTTTGCGTGCCTTGATCGCAGTAGACACGTCCGGCAGCGTGGACGACGAGGCGGTGCGGGCGCTGATTGGCGAGGTGCAGGGTGTTCTGGGCGCGTATCCGCACGTTCAGGCCACGCTGTACTACGCCGACACCGAAGCCTACGGCCCTTATGAGCTGCGGGCGGGTGACGAGGTTCCAGCGCCCCAGGGCGGCGGCGGCACCGACTTCAGGCCGGTCTTCAAGGCCGCCGAAACAGCCGAGCCGGACGTGATTATCTACCTGACCGACGGCTACGGCGACTTCCCGACAGCCGCTCCCCGCGTGCCGACCCTGTGGGTGGTGCCAGCGGGCGGGCTGGAGGATAACGGCTTTCCGTTCGGGGACGTGCTGAGGTTAGAAGACGGGCAGTAAGGTGGGGCAAGGAGTATTTGTCTGCTGCTTCTGGTTCAATACCTAAAAGCTCAGCCAGCGTCCAGAACGCGCCAAGCCTCTGCGAGTGCCCGCGCCGGAGCAGGGACATGCAGCAACACGCGAATCAGCAGCGCCGCGTCGAACTGGGCGCTGGGGAAGGGCAAGTTTTCAGCGTGGCCGGCTACTTGCCCCGGCCTCTGCACAGGGTCGAGACTGATCAGCAGACCGCTGTGCCCACGCTGGCGCAAACGCTCAAGGAGTTGGCCTTCCCCCGCGCCGATATCCAGCATGGCGGCGGTGTTCGGCAGCGCAAAAGCGTCCAGTAAGGGGTCAAGCGGCCAAGCCAAAACGGCAACCTGCGAGAGCCGGGCGTCACGGCGGCTAAGCTCACTCACCGCTTCAGTTTAAGACGAGCAGCAAAAAAGAGCGCCGAAGCGCCCTCTGCTTTTACCTCATCGACCTCACACAGATTCAAATGTTGATCAACAAGCCCAAAACCTTACATGTCCATACGGGTTTTGAGGAAATTGGTCATCACTGCGCCGCGCTTGTAAAAGGGATTGTCCATAATGCGGATGTACAGCGGAATAGTGGTTTTGGGGCCGCCAATGACCGCTTCTTGCAGGGCGCGTCTCATACGGGCAATGGCCTGATCGCGGCTCTCGTGCCAGACGATCAGCTTGCCGATCAGCGAATCGTAATGCGGCGGAATGCTGTAGCCCTCATACACGTGGCTGTCGACGCGCACGCCGGGGCCGCCGGGAAAATAGACTTCCTGAATTTTGCCCGCCGCTGGCCGGAAATCCTTGTCGGGGTCTTCGGCGTTGAGGCGGCATTCGATCGAGTGGCCGCGCAACACGATGTCCTCTTGCTGAAGGGGTAAGCCTTCCCCCGCCGCGATCTGAAGCTGCATTTTTACGAAATCGAGCCCCGAAATCATTTCCGAAACGCAGTGTTCGACTTGAATACGGGTGTTCATTTCCATGAAATAAAAGCCGCCGTCACGGTCGACGATAAATTCCAGCGTCCCGGCTCCAGCGTAGTTGACGTGCTTGGCCAGCCGCACGCCCGCGTCCAGAATTTCCTGGCGCAGCGAAGCGGGCAAGTTGCTGGGCGCTTCTTCGATCAGTTTTTGGTTGCGGCGCTGAATCGAGCAGTCGCGCTCGCCGATGTGGATGACGTGCCCCTGCCCGTCGCCCATCACCTGCACCTCGATGTGCCGGAACTCCTCCAGGAACTTTTCCATGATGAGGTCAGGGTCACTGAAGTACAGACGCGCTTCTTCCTGCGCCTGAGCGAAACCCTTTTTGAGTTCGTCTTGCGTGCGGATGATCTTCTGGCCGCGCCCACCGCCGCCCGCGCTGGCCTTGAGCAGCACCGGATAGCCGATCTGCTTGGCGGCCAGAACAGCGGCGTCCAAGTCCGCCAGAATGCCGGTGCCGGGAACGACAGGCACATTGCTGAGCGCAGCGATTTCGCGCCCGCCCGCTTTTGAGCCCAGCGCCCGCATGCTCTCCGGCGTCGGGCCAATAAAAACGATGCCGTGTTCGCGGCACATCTCGGCAAAGTCGGGGTTCTCGGCCATAAAACCGTAACCGGGATGAATGGCTTCCGCGCCGGTCATCAGCGCCGCCGAGAGGATGTTGGGAATGTTGAGGTACGAAGCGGAGCTGGCCGCCGGGCCAACGCACACCGATTCGTCGGCCAGCAGTACCGGCAAGCTGGACTCGTCGGCCTGCGAATAAACGACCACCGTCTGAATGCCCATTTCCCGCGCCGTTCGCATGATTCTCAGGGCAATTTCGCCACGGTTGGCGATGAGTATTTTTTTGAACATGCAGTGTCCTTCAAAACATAAAGAAGCGCTGAGCAACAAGCGCTTTAAACTGATCGCCGAAGCCGAAACTCAGCTGGTTTCAACCGCTAGCTCACTCGATCAAAAACAGCGTTTGTCCGTATTCCACCGGCTCGGCGTTCTTCACGAGGATTTCGCGCACCACGCCGCCGGTCTCGGCTTCGATTTCGTTCATCAGCTTCATGGCTTCGATGATGCACAGGATTTGTCCGGCGGCCACCGTGTCGCCCACCTTGACGTAAGCGGCAGCGTCGGGGCTGGAGCTGGCATAGAAGGTGCCGACAATCGGAGCCTTGAGCGGCGTGCCGACAGCAGCGGCTTTGGCAGGCACCGGAGCAGCTTCGGGAGCGGCGGCCGGAGCGCTGGCGCTGGCCGTACTGACCGCAGGCGACTCGGCAGCCACTGGGGCGGCGGAGGGAGCCGGAGCGGCGGATTGGGGCGCAGCCGAGGCTGCTGGCAAATTGGTCGACGCACCGCTCATGGCCTGCGGGCCGCGCCGGAGGCTCAGATCAAACTCTCCGGTCTTGAGGGCAAATTCACGGACATCGGCTTGACTCAGGGCGTCTAAAATCTTTTTCAGGTCGTCAGGGTTCATAAGCTCTTTTCCCTCCAAGGACTGCGCCGCATCCGGCATGAATTCCAGCGGCGCGGTGAGCGGGCGTGAGCAGTCTGTGTTGCGAGTTCAATTGTAAGGGCTACCGGCACTCAGAAGCGTACGGCCGTAGGCGCACTGGTTCGGTATACCCGTCGAAGGGAGCACTCAGCACAAGGCGAGCGGGGCGGCCAGCACGACCACCCCGCTCGCAGTGAAGAGACTTACGCCCGGCTGAGGTATTCGCCGGTACGGGTATCCACTTTCACCGAAGTGCCGTTTTCGACGAACAGAGGCACCTGCACGGTCGCGCCGCTTTCGAGTTTGGCGGGCTTGGTGCCGCCCGAAACAGTATCGCCGCGAATGCCAGGATCGGTTTCGACAATTTGCAAGATGACTTGGTTGGGCAAGGTGATTTTGAGCGGCTTTTCACCGTACATGGTCACTTCCATTTCCATGTTCTCTTTCATGAACTTGGCAGCGTCACCGGCCAGTACAGGCGACAAATGGATTTGCTCGAAGGTTTCCATGTCCATGAACATGTAATCTTGGCCGTCTTTGTAGAGGTACTGCATCGGCTTGCCTTCCACATAGATGTCCTGCAGCTTTTCAGTGCTGTTGAAGGTGCGGTCAACAATACTGCCCGTTTCCATATTGCGGAACTTGGTCACGACTTTCGCGCCGCCGCGCCCCATCTTGAGGTGCGAGTAATCGAGGCACTCCCACAAGCCGCCGTCCATTTCCACTTTAGTGCCGTTTCTGAGATCCGTTACGCTAATCATTTGTCTTGCTCTCCTTCAGCCGGGAACGCTTGAGCCCACTCAGGGCTGACAGCGCTCCCCGGCAGCAGCCGGTATTCTAACTTGCTCGGGCAAGGCGAGGCAAGGATACAGGCTACGCAGAGACCAAGCGGCGCAGAACTTGGACTAAGCACAAACAGGGCCACGCTTCAACGCAGTCCACCTTCACGGGGTAAATCGTCACGCGGCAACTCGTCAAGCCGCAGGTGTTCGAGGTAACGCAGCAAAGCGGCCAAGTCCTCGAAGAGCAGTTTTTCTTCGGTGCGGACATTTTGCAAACTGATCTGCCACTGTCCGGCGACCCAAATCAGCCGCAGCACATAAGCGAGGCGTGTCGGTCGGGGCGGTGAAGGCATGGCCCAGCCTAAATGGGCCGCGTCTCAGGAGCGTCTCAGGCGTTAGGGTCGGTGCGTCAGGGCCGCCGCGATTTGATCCGACAAGCGCTGGGCATGCTCAAGCTCGTATTGAAACTCGGCGGCGCGGGCCAGCCCGACGTCTGCCCGGCTGTGCGGGCCTGCCAAATGTGCTCGGCCCGACACCAAATACAGCGCCGCATAAGCGCGGTGATAAAACATCCGGGCCATTAGAGGCGTGTCCGCGCTCAGCGAATAAGCGCTCAGCAGCGCCCGCGCCTGCGCTTCGCGGCCTTGGAAAGCCAGCAACGCAGCATAAACGCAGCCCACGTACATCTGCCGAAAAGGGTCGCCTACCGCCTGCATCAGTGCGTGGGCCTCATGTAAAAGAGCAAAGACCGCGCCCCAGTCGCCGCTCACAAAGTGGATTCCCGCTTGGCGGTGCAGCACGTCGGCCAGGTAAGTATTGGAATTGATCTGCCGGGCGAGGGCGGCGGCCTGCGCCAGGTGCTGCTGGGCCTCAGGCAAGCGGCCAGCGTAAAGTTCAAGTAAGCCCATATTGGAGTGGCCGAGCGTCAGGGCGTGCAGGTTGCTTGTGCGCTCGAGGCTGGCGGTCAGCGCTGCGCGGCCTGCGGCAAGGTCGCCCAAAAAGACGTGACACAGTCCCAAGTCCGCTTCCAAAGTCTGAACATGGGCCAGCTCAGGAAACCGCTTCAGCAAAGCCGCCAAAGTTTGAGCGGCGCGGCGGTAGCGCCCCGCATAGAAATCCAAATGCGCTTGATAGACCCTGAGCATGGGCCAGGGCGCTGCTTCAGCCGCCAAAAGACGCTGCACCTCGCTAAACGCGCCGCCCCGAAAGCCGGTTTCGATGCGCTGCTCGGTCAAAGACTGGGCGAGCGGCGGCGGCAAGCGCTGGCCTGCGGTTTCGAGTCTCTCCACTTGCTCGGTAGCGGCGGCCAGCCACTGCCGCGCTTGGGGAACGTCTCCCCAATAAAGTGCCAGCTCCGATAAGCCGATCTGGGCCTCAAGCTTGAGGAGGGCGGCTTGATGCTCGCCTGCTTCTTCGGCTCCGTCTCCGTCTTGGGAAAGCAAATCTAAGGCGGTCAGCAGTTGCTGGCTGCCCTCATCCAAATTTTCCCACAGCAGCAACCGGCCCAGCAGCACACGGGTTTGACACTCGAGCGGGTGAGCGGCGGGAAACGCAGCCAGCAGGCCGCGCCAGAGTTCAGAGGCCGCCGCGTACTGCCCCCGACTTTGCAATTCTTCGGCCCAGCGCACCTTAGCGGGCCAACTGTTTTCCGGCTGCCCAGCTTGCTCCCAGTGGCGGGCGATCACTGCGCTCAGATTCTCCATCTGCCACTGCGCCGGTCGCTGCTCCAACCACGCCGCCGCGCCTGCGTGCAAATACCGCCGACGTGCCGGCGAAAGCGCGGCGGAGATCGCTTGGCGCAGCAGATCGTGGGCAAACGACAAGCCCAAGTCTTCGCCCGCCGCTCCTTGGTCTTGGCGCAGCAGCGCCGCCGCTTGAGCAGCTTCAACACCGTCGAGCACCTCCAATTCGCTCAGGTGCAGCAGTGTGCCGAGCAGGGGCCGCTGCGCCGCCGCGCCCACATCGCCCAGCACACTGAGCGCTTCTAAAAGCCGCTGAACCGGCAACGGTAAACGCTCCAAGCGGGCCTGCACCAGTTGACGCAACTTGGGCGGCGGCGGCAACTCGGCGTAATCCTTGGTGCGCTGATCGAGGTCAGTGTGCCAGTCATGTTGACCAAAGCGCAGCACGCCCGCTTCAAATAAAGACCGCAGCGTTTCTAAGGCGTACAGCGGATGGCCGCCGCTGTGCCGGTGCAGCCAAGCGGCGAAGTGGTGCGGCACATCTGGCCGGTCGATCAAGCTTCTGAGCCACTCGCCGAGGTCGTCTTGACTCAGCGGTTCGAGCGGGAGTTCGAGCGCTCCCGAGCGCCAGGGCCCCAGCCAGCGGCTGAGTGTGTGCTGCTCTTCTCGCCGGTAAGCGATCACCACCGAGAGGGCGGGGCGCTCACGCACATAACTCAGCCACTCCAAGGTGGCGTCGTCGGCCCACTGGGCGTCATCGAGGACTATAGGTCTGCTGTCAGCGGTCAGGGCGCGGGCCAGCGCTTCGAGAAGACGCAAGCGTGCCGTGTGCGGATCGAGCAGCGGGGGCAAGTGTGACGACAGTTCTGGCAACACCCGTGCCAAATCTTGGGTATAAGCGCCCACGTCCGGCAGCGGCTCGCGGCGCAGATGCGCGATCAGCGGATGGTACGGCACCCCAGATAGGCCCTCCACACCACTTAAGAAGCGGGCCTGCGGCAAAGCGTCGCGCAGCAAATGGCTTTTGCCCACCCCCGCCTCACCGCTGAGCAGCACCCACCCCGGCAAAGCGGAGCGCAAGCGGGCGCGTTCGGCGGCGCGGCCCACCAGATGCGCTGAGCTTTGCAGCGAAGCGGGCAGCGGCGCAGCGCGGGGCAAGGCCTTTGATCCGCGCCGCAGCGCTTCCACCAGCGCCCAGGTAGGCGGCAGCGGCTCAAGCTGGGTTTCTGTGAGCAGTTCCTGTGCAAAGCGGGCATAGAGCCGCACGCCACGTTCGCGGTCTTCGAGGCTCAGACACAGCGACAGAGCGGCCTGAAGAGTCCGTTCCGAAAGGGGTTCGCGCACAAGGCGCTGCTCCAAGCAGTCCAGCGCCTCACGGCTGCGTCCGGCACTGCGGAGCTGATCGGCGCGACCACTCAGCGCCTCCAAAAACACCTGCTCGATGCGGGCGCGTTCTTCTTCGGCCCAGGCCGCGAGCGCGGGAAGGTGAATCAGCGGAAAGCCGGAGAGCAGCGGCGAGTGATAAAGCGAGATCACCTGCTCGAACTCGCGCTCCTCAGCGGCCCGCTCGACCTCGGCCACGTCGGTGCGTGCGGCAAAACGCAGCCGGGAGGATTCGACCTCTACGCCCCGCGCCCAGGGCAATTTGAGCGCTCTGGAGAGATTGAGCCGCAAGTTGTGACGGGCCTGCTGCTCGCCCGCTTCAGGAAGCAGCAGCTCGGCCAGCGCGTCGCGGCTGACCCAGCTTCCCTGAATCACCAAGTAAAACAGCAGCGCGGCGGGTTTGCTGGGCCGCACTTCAAAGGTCTGAGCACCGATCAGCACCTTTGGACTGCCCAGCAAGTGAAATTCAAGCACGCTTTAGATTTTAGTGCTAAAGAAGCCGCGCGTGGAGAAGAGAGCAAAGTCTCCTCCACGCGCGGCGCTGGGGGCGGGGGTTATTGGCCCGTCACCTTCACCGTCCCCACCGGAAGCTGATCCAACACGTTGGGAATCAAGGTGATGTACAGGCGTTCCAGGTCGGCGCTGGCGGGAATATTCAGCGTCACCGAAGCCGCGCCGGAGATGGGCGTCACGTCTGCCAGCGTGGTCAGGGTGCCGCCTGCCGACTTCTCGATCAAGCGCACTTTTTTAACGTTGTAGCCGAGGCTGAATGGAGCCACCAGGGTGTAGAAATTCAGGCGGCTGGCGTCCATATTGACTATCACCTGCGTTTTAGCAGCGTTGAGATTCAGGCTCTTGATCAGCGGTGACTGCAAAGTTTGTTCTTCCAAATTGATATCGGGCAGGCCGCCGACATTGACCCCAATCGCAAACTTGACCAGATCTTTGATGAGCGAAAACGGATCAACTTTGGCATACAGTCCCATCTTGTAGTCGCTGGGATTGCCGCTGCTGATTTGGGTCGCCAGCGGCGCGAAATCGGTGTTGATCCGGTAGCCTTCGGTAAAGCGGATCAAATCGAAGGTCTTGATGGGAGTCTGAACTTCCACGCCCGCGTCCATGAAGACACCCGCCTTGAAATCGCGCAGGGTTCCGGCGAGGTCGCCCGTTCCGCCAAACGAGACTGCTCCTCGTACCGTGCCCAGGCTGCCCTGCGACAAAGTGGTGCAGCCACTCGGAGCGCGGCAATCAAAGCCCACCCGGATATTGCTGCTGACGCTGCCCACTGCCGACAAAGTGCGGGTGCCCGCCCCGAAACTGCCGCCCAGAGTGACGCCGGGTTTCATGCGGGCCGCGAAGCCCAGACCGAAGGCAGAAAACCCCACCCGCACGTCGTCTCTGTAGCGGCACGTCACCGATTGGTTGTTGAAATTGCCAGTGATGCTGTGGTTGCCGCTGCGGACGGTCAGCGTAGGTGTGGCGGTGAAGAGCACCTTCAGCCTGCCTGCCCGCCCATCGGTGATAAAGGGAATGGCGGGCAGCGGCGTTTGCCAGACGAAATTCCACTGCGGACTGCCGGGGTTCAAGGTGAAACTGGGCGTGCCGAGATTAAAAGCCGCGTCGGGCAGCGAACCGTCGCAGCTAAACGGGCCCACGTTAAAGCTCAGCGGCGCGAGGTTGCCGGACAGCGCGTTGGTGTCTTTGGGCGTGAACACGAAGGTGTCGTCGGCCTGACGGGTGATGGTGTAAGCGGCCTTGGTGGCGGCACCGAACTCCACTTCCTCGGCCTTGACTGCTATGTCCTCACTGATGCTCATGTCTTTGAACACGTCGCTGATCGGCACGATTTCCAGCGTGACCTCGGTGCCGCTGGCCACTGGGCGGCTGGACAGCACCTTGCCCTGCACCGTCATCCCGTTGGGCGCTTTGCTGAACCACAGTTTGCCAGCGGTGGGCGACACCTCTTTCAGCACCACCGTGTAGGTGCTGCCCACGCTAAACGGCGTCACCCCCTCGGCAAACTGCGGCGCACCGACCACTTTGCTGTCAGGAATCCTGACCACGTTGTCCGCCAAAATGGCGCTGGCCGCGATGGCCGGACTGGAGCGCACCCCGCCCGCCACCGCCACGATCTGGCTGCTGCCCACGCTTTTGGCCGCCGCCTGTCCACTGGCGTCTACCGCGATCACGTCAGGCTTACTCGACTGATAGCTGATCGGGGTATTCACGACATTGCCCTTTGCGTCGAAAGCTTGAGCAATGATCTGCTGACCCGCTTTGCCGTTTTCAAACACCAACGACGCCGAATTGATCTCGACCCGCGCCACCGAATTGATTGGGCCGGGATTAGGCCCAGGGCCAGGGCCAGGTTGAGGCTTGGGCGCAGCGGGGCCGCCGCAGGCCAGCAGCAGGGTGGGCAGCACAAACAAAAGTGACGCGAGACGTTTCATTTTCGGTTTCCCTTCCTTTCTCAAGCGCGGCGCAGTTCGGAGCCCTGTGCTCCGCTAGCGACTCAAGTGCACTCAGTCTGGCGGGGAAGCGTCTCAGCAGCGTCTCACCTTTTTTAGCCGTCTAAACCGATCCCGAAACCCTCATCCAGCGCCGTTTCGCTGTAAGCGCGGAAGGCCAGCATGGTCTGGGTCTTGACGATGCCGGGGAGTTTGCGCAGGTGGGCGGTGACCACGTCGTCGAGATCGTCGTAACTCGGCAACTTGAGCATCGCCACGATGTCCCAGTCGCCGGTGACGCTGTAGACCTCGCGGACGTGCTTGACTTGAGCGAGCAGCGCGGCAGTTTCGGGGATAAGGGAGCGCTCGGCTTGCACCAGAACAATAGCAGTGACCATACCTGAGTGTAGGCTGCGCCGGCTCAGGCCTGCAACGCGGCGCTGAGCTGCCGCTCGAAAAGCGAAGTGGCTTGAGCAGTTAACTGTTCCAGCACGCCGCCGTCGAGATCGGCCCGCTGGGGTGGCTGATCAAGCACCGACCAAGGCATCGCCAGCGCCGTCAGTTGGTCGTGGAGCCGGTCAAGGGCGACGCTGCGGCTCAGCACCGGGTGGTTGGGCTTCAAAAGACCCTCGGCCAGATCCATACTCAAGTTCCAGATGCCCAGCAGCGCAGAGGCGTCGGCTTGAAGCTGCTCGCCGCGCAGATGCCGAAGAACCGCCGTGAAATCGCAGGTGTTTCCTATCGTCAAAGTCCAGTTTTTTGCCGCCGCCCAAATCTGCGCCTCGTCAGCGTCAGTAAAGGCGGCGAGACGTCCAGCTTGGCAGACCAGCACATCGGCGCTCAAATCACCCGGTTTCCAGATGACCCAGCGTTCACCCTGCTCCAGAATCAGCCGCAGGAGAACCGGGCCGTTCACCCACCTCCGGGAAGTTCAGTCGCCGTCTCCCCTGCTTTGCTGACCTGCGCCGCTTGAATGGCCGTCAGCGCGATGGTGTAAACGATATCGTCCACCAGTGCGCCGCGCGAGAGGTCGTTGACCGGCTTGCGCAGGCCCTGAAGCATGGGCCCCACCGCCACCACGCCTGCGCTTCGCTGCACCGCTTTGTAAGTGGTGTTGCCAGTGTTGAGATCGGGGAAAATAAAGACGGTGGCGCGGCCTGCCACGCTGGAACCGGGAGCCTTTTGCTGGCCGACGCTCAGCACGCTGGCCGCGTCGTATTGCAGCGGGCCGTCCACGTTGAGGTCGGGGCGACGCTCTTTGACCAAGCGGGTCGCCTCGGCCACCTTTTCGACGTCCTCGCCCGAGCCGGACGTGCCAGTGGAGTAGCTGAGCATGGCGATTCTCGGCTCGATCCCGAAGGCGGCTGCCGAGTCCGCCGATTGAATGGCGATGTCAGCCAGTTCCTGCGCATTGGGGTTGGGATTGATGGCCGCGTCGCCGTAGACCAGCACCTGTTCGGGCATCAGCATAAAAAAGATGGAGCTGACCAGAGCCGCTCCCGGCGCAGTTTTGATGAGTTGCAGCGCGGGCCGCACGGTGTTGGCGGTGGTGTGGACTGCGCCCGACACCAAGCCGTCCACTTCACCCAGCGACAGCATCATGGTGCCCAGCACCACGTTGTCTTCGAGTTGCGCCTCAGCCATCGGCTCGGTCAGACCCTTGCTGCGGCGCTGCTCCACCATCGGCGCGACGTAGCGCCCACGCACCGTTTCGGGGTCTAAAATTTCCAGCTCGGGCGGCAGCGTCACGCCCTGCGCCTCGGCCACCGCCCGCACCCGCTCGGGAGGAGCCAGCAGCACGCAGCGGGCGATGCCTTTTTCGTGGCAGATCACGGCGGCCTTGATGGTGCGCGGCTCGTCACCTTCCGGCAACACCACCCGCTTGGCGGCGGCTCGGGACTGCTCGACCAGGTAGTGCCGAAAAGCAGGCGGGGTCATGCGGCGTTCGCGCAGCGGAGCAGTGCCGCTCAGCAGCCCCTTGAGCGGCTGAATGTCGAGGCGGTCGGCCATAAATTCCAGGGTGCGCTCCAAGCGTTCCAAGTCGTCCAACGGGATCTTGCGCTCCATCTGGGTCAGGCGTCCGGCGGTGGTGTAGGTGTTGGCCGCCACTTGCAGCACCGGCATCGACCCGCTGAGCGCCGAGCGGCACAGCCGGGCAATCGAGTCGTCGGGAGCGCTGTCCGCCGTGAGCAGCAGGCCCGCCAGCGGCACGCCGGAGAGGTGCGCCAGGCTGGCGGCCATTACGATGTCTTCGCGGTCGCCGGGAGCCACCACCAGTGCGCCGGGCCGCAGCAAGTCGGCCACGTAGGGTGCGCTGCGAGCCGAAACCACCGTGCTGATCACGCGGCGGGTATTGAGTTCACCTTCGTTGAGAATAACGGCCCCCAGCGTGCGGGCCACGTCGCCGGTGCGCGGCGCGTACAACTCGGTCTGCTCACCCACCACGCCCAGCAGCGGCAACTTGCCGCCCGCCAGACTCGGCGCGTGGCGGCGCAACTCGGCCAGCGCCGCGCCGAAGTCGGTGCCCAGCGGCACGTGGTTGAGAATCAGACCCGCCAGCCCGCCACCGTCCGAGCGGTCGTAGTCGCGGGCGGTGATCTCTAAGCTGTCGCCCAGCGCTCCCGCTCCCATGCCGGTGTCCAGGCCGCGCATAGAGGCCACCAAGACCGCCTCGGCCCCCAGCGTGCGCGAGATCAGAGCGTTGAGGCCGCCCGCATAGCTGTTGCCGCCGCTGAGGTTGAGCCCCTCCACCACCACGATGTCCGCGCCGCTGCGGGCTTGTTCGGCCAGCGCCACTATTTCTTCTAACAGGTCATCGCTGTCTTCTCTGCCCAGCAGCATTTCGGCGTGGGCACGGGGCAAGGGGTCGGGAACCGTTTGCAAAAAGGTGCGGGCGAACACGGTGCTGCGGTCGGCGGCGCTGTGGTCTTGGGCAATCGGCTTGAGAAAGGCGACGCTGGCTCCACTGCGCGACAACGCGCGGGCGAGGCCGAGGGCCAAACTGGTCAGGCCGACATCTTGGCCGACCGGGCCGACAAAAAAGGTGGTGGTCATTGCGGGTGCCTCATGCAGAAAGTTTAACTGAGCCGGGCCTGCCAACTCTTCCTCAGCATCCCGAGTTGTGTAGCGCAGGCGAGAGCGCCTACAAGGAGGCCGGGCGCCGGGCGGTCACAGCAAAAATCCATTCAACGCAGCGCTCAAAACTCCGTCACTTGCGGCCTGAAATCCAGTTCCAAAAGCAGGTCGCGGTACTGCGCTTCACTCAGCGCCGCGCCGGCATCTTGGGAGGCCACCAGCATGGCTTCCATCACGTTGGTGGCGAAGTTACGGCTTCCAATGCGCGGCGTGGTGGTGATCAGCCGCTTCACGCCGTGCTGCCGCGCCCACTCGCGGTCTGCTTCAGTAATGGTCTGGGTCAAAATGGTTTTGCCCTCCAGCTTGTCGGGAGCGTAGCGCTTGACATAGTGGGTGTCACCGGCAATCACCTCGGCCCACTCGTAATACTGGGTGCCCACGCCCTGCACGCTCTGTTCCTGCTTTTCGCCGGTGGGGTAAAACCACTTGAACGGCAAAAAGGTCAAGGCCGGCAAAATCACTTTGGCCACCTTGCGGATGCTGTTCATGCTGCGCAGCGGCACATTCAGATTCAGCCCGAAAACAATGTCGCCGTAAAGCACGTTCGCGCCCGCCTCAGACAAGGCTTCGGCCATACCGAAACGGTCAACGCTGGAGACCAGCAAAGTGCGGCAGCCTTTCCAGTGAATCAGCGGTTCGAGTTGCTTAATCGCCTCGCGCTCCAGGGTGTGCTTGAGGCCGGAGCCGTCCACGATCGGGGTTTTAAGGCCCGCCACCAGCGGCGCAATTTCGCGGAAGGTGTAGCGCTTGTCACCCGCCACGATATAGATATCGGTGCCGCCCAGCCCAAAGGCGCTGACTTTGCCGTCTAAGGCCAGCAGCAAGTCGCGCAGCTTTTTCATGTCGCCGTCGGTGCCGATGCGCTCCAACACGAACTTCTGGCCGAGCAGCTCGGTTTCTTCGCGAGCGTCGCGCTTGCTGGAGCCCAGCGAGACGCTGACCACGTGTTTGTAGCCTGCGGGAGCGGGTTTCCAATGCGAAAGCATTTGGGCGGCGGTCTGGTCTTTGGGCTGGACTTGAGGCAAGGGAGCGCTCCTTTGTGGGTGGGCAAAACTTAAATAGCTGCTCAGTATTCTAAGCTCACAACTTCTGCTGACCCACTTCACGGCCGTAGAGGCGGGCGGCCCGCAGCAACTCGCGCCTCAGTCCCGCTTCTTCCCGCGCCAAGCGTGCCCGCACCTGTGAAAGTTCGTTGACGCTAAGGTGGGCCGTCACCGAGTAACGCCCCTCGGAATCGGGGCCATGCGAGCTGGCCGGAATCCCGCTCAGAGCCGCGCAAAGTGAAGCCAAAAACGCTGCTTGATATTCGCCCGAGGCTTTGAGACTGCGCTCAGGCCGCACCAACTGAGCCGCCCGCAAAAAGCCCAAGTCCCGCGCCGAGTCGGCCAGCGTGGCACCGGGGCTGCGGGCCACTTCGCTTTCGGTCAGGTGCTGGCCCGCCCGCGTCAGGGCTTCGGCAGTAATTTCGGCGTCTGCCTGCGTTTGCACCCAGCCATCAGCGCGGGAAGCCACCAAACGGCCCAAGTCCAAGAAGCGCAAGACACGCTCGCGCTCGGCCACGCTGAGGCCCGGCAAGTCGGCAAGTCGGGTCAGAGCGGCGTCTCGTTCGGCGGGTGAACCGTCAAGAGCAAGCAGCAGGGTGTCGGCCTCGCGCACCGACAGACTGTCCTCGGGGTCAAGGGTGGTCGGCAGGCCCGCTTCTAGGTCGCGCAGGGTGAGGTTTGAATTTTCCAGCACCCGCATCAGCGCTCCCCGCGCCTTACTTTTCTCGCCGCCCACCGCGCCGCGCCACAGCGCGAGGAGTTTGCGGGCACGCTCAATGCTGCGGAAATCGGGCTGGGTCACGCTCGCCATTCTAAGGGGCTGAGACAGCAATCAGATGGAGACAAGCGTCACCGAAAGCTTGCTGAAATCTTGGTCAAAACTGGCCACACTCAGTCCTTCGGCGCGGGCCAGTTCAGCCAAATAAGCGTCGGTGAAATCAACATTGTGCTGGGCCATGCTGATTAAGGCGGCGCTGATGACAGGGCGCTGCTGGGTGGTTACGCCGCCGAGTTCAAAGACCTGTTGCAGCGCCTCACTGATCCGGGCAAGCGGCAATTTGTAAAATGATTTCAGCACCCAGACGCACTCTGCCAGCACCAAAGGTGTCAAGATCAATCTCAGTTCGCCGCGTTCGGCCCGCTCTAACAGCGCTAGGCTCCGCCCAGCCATCTCCGGCGGCTCGTTGGTCAGGTAACGGAGCACGACATTGGCGTCCAGCAAAACGCCTTCAAGAGGTTGCGAACTGCTCATTTTTGCTTTGAAAACTTTTCAGCGAGCGCCTCCGCCACTGCCTGACGCTCGGCTTCCTGACTTTGATACGGCACCTCGCTTTTCAGAATACCTTGCAGAGAAGCCGCTGTCGGACGCCGAACCAAACGGGCCTCGAAGCCGTTGGCAACGACTTCAATCTGCAATTGATCCCCCTGCACCAGCTTGAGAGCGGCGCGAATCTCGTGCGGTACAGTGATTTGTCCCTTACTGGTTATAGTCGTCCTTGACATTTAATTGCCTCCTTACTCATCAGTATAGTAAGGAGGCAATTAAAAGAGAGGAAGAATCCCCATTTAAGGATGCAGCCGCTTAAGGGTACAGCCCTCTCAGTGCCCGCGCTTCCAGCACCCGCGTGCAGGCCACGATGTAGGCGGCGGTTCTCAGCGTGACGCCGTGCCGCTCGGCCACCGCCCACAGGCTGTTGAACGCTTCCGCCATGATCCGGTCTAAGCGGGCATTGATCTCGTCTTCCGTCCAGAAAAAGCTCGAAAAATCCTGCACCCATTCAAAATAACTGACCGTCACGCCGCCTGCGTTGGCCAGCACGTCCGGCACCAGCGTCACGCCGCGCCCGCGCAAAATATCGTCGGCGGCGGGGGTGGTCGGGCCGTTCGCGCCTTCCACGATCACGCGGGCCTGAATCTGATCGGCGTTGTCGACGGTGATCTGCTTTTCCAGCGCGGCGGGAATGAGCACGTCGCACGGCACTTGCCAGAACTCGGCTTTGGTCAGCGCGTCGCTGCCTTCAAAGTTCAGCACGCTGCCGGTGGCCTGAAGGTGAGCCTGCACCGCGTAGGGGTCTAAGCCGCCGGCGCTGAAAATGGTGCCGGAGACGTCTTGAATCGCCACGATTTTTGCGCCGTGATCTTGAAAGATACGGGCGGCGGCGTAGCCCACGTTGCCGAAGCCCTGCACCGCAATTTTTGCACCTTCTAACGGCATGCCCAGCTTGATGAGCGCCTGAGCGCCCGTCACGAACACCCCGCGTCCGGTGGCGTCGGCGCGGCCCAGTGAGCCGCCGAGCTGCACCGGCTTGCCCGTCACGACGCCGGTGGCGGTGCGCCCCACGTTCATCGAGTAGGTGTCCATCATCCACGCCATGGTCTGCGGATTGGTGTTGACGTCGGGAGCGGGGATGTCTTTGTCTGGCCCGATCACGAGGCCGATTTCGGTGGTGTAGCGCCGGGTCAGTCTCTCGAGTTCGCCCTGAGAGTAGTTGCGCGGGTCGATGCGGATGCCGCCCTTGCCGCCGCCGTAGGGCAAATTCACCGCCGCGTTCTTGACGGTCATCCACGCACTCAGCGCCATCACTTCGCTCAGGGTCACGTCTTGGTGAAAGCGGACGCCGCCTTTGGCCGGGCCGCGCGAGGTGTTGTGCTGCACCCGGTAGCCCTCAAAGTGCGCCACCGTGCCGTCGTCCAGGTGAATCGGCACGTCCACGATCAGGATGCGCTTGGGCCGCTTGAGGGTTTCGGCCCAGTAAGCCAGCTTGCCGAGGTACGGCGTGACGCGGTCGACTTGTTCCAAATAAATTTCCCAGGGGCCGAGGTTGTTTTTGTCGAGGTACGAGGGAACGCCGTGAAGGGCGCGGGGGGCCGGGTCGGTGGGCATGGTGGTCATAAGCTCCTTTTCAGTCGCGTTGGTGGTGGGTCAAGTGGAAAAGTAAAGTGGAGAAGCGAGGCGGTTCTGTTGGTTACAGCTTGCAGAGCGGCATTGGCTCGCCCCGTCTCACGGATACACCCCGCGCAGCACCGCCGCGCCGTGCAATTTGTTGAGGGCCACGGCGTAAGCGGCAGTTCGCAGATCAGGCGTGCCGTGCAATTTGGCAAAAGCCATCACGTCCGTCACGGCGGCGGTGATGCGCTTGTCCAAGGCGGCGTAGATTTCGTCTTCTTGCCAGAAAAAGTTGCTGGCGTCTTGTACCCACTCCAAGTAATTGGTGATCACGCCGCCGATGCTGGCGATCAAATCGGGAATCACCACGGTGCCCTGCGACTTCAGGTAGCGCTCGGCTTCCGGCAATACGGCGCGGTTGCTGGCTTCGATGACCAGGGGCGCACGAATGCTGGCGGCGTTGCCGGCGTAAATCGTGCCGTGGTCGTAACACAGCAGCAGCACATCGGCGTTGAGCGCCAAGGCTTCTTCGGTATCGAGGGCGGTGGCAAAGCCCATGACACTACCGGTCTCTTCTCTGTGAGCGTCCAGCGCGGCCAAGTCAAGGCCCATCGACGCGTAGGTCGCCCCGCCGGAATCGGCTACCCCGATGATGCGTGCGCCCTGAAGGGCCAAGTAAGCGGCGGCCGAGCGGCCCGCGTCGCCGTAGCCGTGAATGACCACGCTTTTATTCTGTAAGTTCTCGCCGCTCTCTTCCAAAATCATGGCGGTGACCAGCGCCGCGCCGCGCCCGCGTGCGCCTTTGGTGCCCAGCGAGCCGCCGAGCGGGATCGGCTTACCGACGACCATACCGTTGGCGGTGTTGCCCAGGTTCTCGTTGTAGGTATCGAGCATCCAGGCCATGATCTGTTCGTTGGTGCCCACGTCGGGAGCCAGCACGTCACTTTGGTGGCCGATCACATCGACGAGTTCCGAGGTGTAGCGGCGGGTCAACCGCTCAGTTTCGCCCGCGCTGAGCGTTTCAGGATCGACGTTGACGCCGCCCTTGGCTCCGCCCAGTGGCAAATCCGCCACCGCGTTCTTGAGAGTCATGATGGCGGCCAGCACTTCGCATTCGTGAACGCTCAGGCCCTCGCGGTAGCGCACGCCGCCCATCGCCGGGCCGCGCGTGATGCTGTGCACCGTGCGGTAGCCCCGAAAGACTTTGACGCGCCCATCGTCCATTTTGACCGGCAAACTCAGACTGATGGTGCGCTTGGGGAATTTGAAGTACGCCAAACTCTGTTCGTCGGCGGTGGTAAACGGCAAGGCTTGTTCGAGCTGTTCTAGCAAGCCTTGCCAATTGAGTCCTGATGTCGGCACGTCTGGCCCTCCTGAGCGCAGCGTTCGGGGCATGACACGATCAGCCCCACACTGTCTCTGTTAAAAAATCGGGTGATTCCAAGCTGTCTAGTTGTCTTGCCGCTTGATTCTAGACATCCGCAGCACCGAATGGAACCCCCTGAGCGCGGCAACCCGCACCGCCTGAGGCGAAATTACCGCACCCGCTGGACTTCGTAGGCGGCGTAGGCTTCCAAGCGGTCACGGTCAGGGCTGGGCGGTAAGCGGTGCAGCGCGGCAATGGCCAGCTCGGCGCGGCGCACGATCTCGTCACGCGCACGCTGATAAATACCCTGCGCGGCCACCAGTTCGCGCACCCGCTCCACGTCTCCGGTCTGCGCGGCGCGGCGCTCCAAAATACGCCGCACTTCGTCCCCACTCTCCCCTTCCAGCAAATACAGCACCGGCAAGGTGGCTTTGCCCTCACGTAGGTCGCCGCCCACCGGCTTGCCGATAGTGGCTTCGTCGCCCATCAAATCGAGCAAGTCATCTTGCATCTGAAAAGCCAAGCCGTACTCGCGCCCGTAGGTTTCCAGCGCTTCGGTCAGGTGGCCCTGCGCCGAGCGCAGCAGCGCCGGAGCGCGGGCAGCCAGCTCAAAGACCGCCGCCGTTTTGCCGTAAATGACTTGCAAGTAATTGTCCAGTGAGTAATCGGCGTAGGCCGCCACCTGAAATTGCAGCACCTCGCCTTCGCACACCGCGCTGGCCGCCAAGCCAAAAGCGCGGGTCAGGCTCGGCGGCATCTCGGCGAGCAGCACCAGCAAGCGGCTGAGCATAAAGTCGCCGCTCATGACGCTGACCACGTTGCCAAATTTGCGAAAAGCAGTTTCTTGGCCGCGCCGGGTATCCGAATCGTCAATCAAATCATCGTGAAGCAGTGAGGCCGAGTGCAGCAGCTCTACGCAGACGGCCAGATCAGTGTCAAAGAGGTGCTGCTCGCCGCCGCTGAGGGCTTTGGAGGCCAGATACGTGATCGCGGGGCGCACCCGTTTACCGCCTGCCGCCACCAAATCCTCACCGATCACCTCGATGAACTCAACTTTGGAGCGCAGCACTTCACGCAGTCGGGCTTCAAATTCGGCAAGGGGCACGGCGCTTACGGCGGTCATGGCCCCAGTATAAAGTCAAAGCGCGGGACTAAAGTTCGCGGAATCGACAGGTCGCAAGGTTGGGCGGCGACGCACCGAGGATTCAGCTTTGCTGTTAGACTGCTTTTGTTACCTTTTCATCAGATCCACTTTTAAAGCAGCCAACCCGCCAATCGGCCCGCCTGCTTTTGGCAGCGGCTTACCGCTTAGCAGCTTTACCCACTGGAGGACACCCATGCTCCGATCCACCTTGCACCGGCCCGCTTTGACCCTCGCCCTGCTCAGCGGCGCTGCTTTATTCGGCTCGGCCAGCGCGGCCACCCTCGTCTACGGCATGGGCGGCGATCCCGTGTCGCTCGACACCGGCACCATCACCGACGGCAATTCCTCGCTGGCCCAGTCACTGGTCTACGACATGTTGGTGCGCTTCAAAAAAGGCACCTCCACCATCGCGCCGGGGCTGGCAACCCGCTGGTCGTCCAACAAAGACGCCACCGAATGGACGTTTTACCTGCGTAAGAATGTGACGTTTAGCGACGGCACCCCCTTCAACGCCGACGCGGTGGTCTACAACGTCAACCGTTGGTGGGACTTGGCCGCGCCGGAAGGAGCCACCGCTCAGAGCAAGACCTTTACTTCGTGGCAGTTTATTTTCGGCGGCTTCAAAAGCGACAAAAACAGCTTCCTGAAAAGTGTCAAGGCTGACGGGCCTGACAAAGTGGTCTTCACGCTCAACAACTCGTTTGCGCCGTTTCCTGAAGCGATGGCCACCACCTTTTTCGGAATCGCCTCGCCGACCGCCGTGAAAAAAGCCGGAGCGAAGTACGGCACGCCCGCCGCCTTGCCGGTCGGCACCGGCCCATTTGTGATGCAGTCGTGGCAAACCGGCGACCGGATTACCCTGACGACCAACAAAAAGCACTGGGGCAAAAAAGCCAGCTACGACAACTTGGTGCTGCGCTTTATCAAAGACCCCAGCGCCCGCCTCAACGAACTCAAAGCCGGAACCATCGATTTCACCTCCGATCTCAATCCCGACCAGCTCGGCGCAGTGAAAGCCGATTCGTCGCTCAATGAAATTATCGTGCCTTCGTTTAATGTCGGCACGCTCAGCCTAAATATCCGCAACCAGTACCTCAAGAATGACAAGGTGCGGCAGGCCGTCAGCATGGCCATCAACAAAAAAGCCATCGTGGACGCTTTCTGGAACGGGCTGGGCGTCTCGGATGCCAGTTTCTTGCCCCCGGCGCTGAACTGGGCCGCCTCCAAAAATGTGCCGGACGACTACAAGTACGACCCCGCAGCGGCCAAGAAGTTGCTGGCCGACGCGGGCTACCCCAACGGCTTCAGCATTGATCTTTGGTACATGCCGGTGAGCCGCCCATATTTCCCGACACCCAAACCGATTGCCGAGGCAATGGCCGCCGATCTGAGTGCCATCGGCATCAAGGTCAACCTCAAAACCGAGGACTGGGCCAAATACCTCACCGACCGCAACACCGCTCCGGGCTTCGACATGTACATGATCGGCTGGACGGGGCCGTATGCCAGCCCGTACAACTTCTACAACACCTATTACGGCGAAGCCTCGCCCGCCGACACCGGCTACTCCAACCCCAAGATATTCGAACTGCTCGGCAAAGCGGTGGCCAGCAGCAATAAAGCGGTCAGTGCCAAAGCCTACGCCCAGATTGCCCAGATCACTTATGAGGCCAATATCCGCTTGCCCATCGTGCATTCCCGCCCGCTGGGAGCCGAACGCAGCTACGTCAAAGGCTGGCAGCCCGGCCCATCGGCGCTGACGCCGTTTGAAGATATTACGATCGACGGCAAGAAGTAAGAAAGAAGCGGTGAGCGGTGAGAAGGCCGTAAAAGCAGCGTCGGCTCAAGTCAACGCGCACCTTCTCACCCACCATCCCTGAAGGAACACGCCTTCCCCTTGAGGTTGCCATGACCCAGACTCAGACCCCGCCCAACACTGTGCCCGCCGAACTCAAGCAGCAAGTCACGGCTTGGCGGCGCTACCTTCACCAGCACCCCGAACTGTCGTTTCAGGAACACCAGACCGCCGACTACGTGGAAGGCGAGTTGAAAAAGCTGCCTCACCTGACGCTGAGTCGCCCCACCCCGACCAGCATTCTGGCGGTGCTGAAGGGCACGGCGGGAGCGGGGCGAACCGTGCTGCTGCGGGCCGACATGGACGCCTTGCCGATTCAGGAAGACACTGGCCTCGAATTTGCTTCCCAGAATCCCGGCGTGATGCACGCCTGCGGGCACGACGGCCACACCGCCATGCTGCTGGGCGCGGCCACGCTTCTCTCGGCCAGTCCTGAAACGCTGCGCGGCGAAGTGCGCTTTATTTTCCAGCACGCCGAAGAGCTGTTTCCCGGCGGCGCTCAGCAAGTGGTCGACGCCGGAATCATGGACGGCGTGGACGCAGTGGTGGGCACCCATTTGATGACGCCGATTCCAACGGGCGTGATCGTACTGCGCGACGGCCCGCTGCTGGCCGCTTCCGATGTTTTTAACATCCGCATCGAAGGCAAAGGTGGACACGCCGCCAGCCCTCACGAAACCATCGATCCAGTGGTGATTGCTGCTCAGATCGTGCTGGCCCTGCAAAGTGTAGTTTCTCGTCAGCGCGACCCCCTCGACCCCGCCGTGCTGAGCGTGACCCAGATCAACGGCGGCAGCGCCCACAACATCATTCCCGGCAGCGTGACCATGACCGGCACCGTCAGGACGTTCGACGCCGAGCTGCGCGAAAAAATGCCGGAGCGCATGGAAAAACTCATCAAGGGAATCACCGAGGGGTACGGAGCGAACTACACCTTCGATTATGAAAAAGGCTACCGGGCCGTCATCAATGACCCGGAGATTACCGAAATGCTGCGCGAGGTGACCCGCCAAACGCTCGGCGCTGAGGCGACACTCTCGGAAGGCAGGCCGATCATGGGCGGCGAGGACTTCAGCGCTTACCTGACCAAAGCGCCCGGCACCTTCATTGCCATCGGTGCGGGTGGCCCCGATTACGCGCCTCACCACCACTCCAAGTTCACGGTGGACGAACGCGCTCTGGAACACGGCGTGTTGCTGTACGTCGGAGCGGCGCGGCGGCTGACGCAAGCTGGTTAGAGTTCATCTTGTGAGTGAACTAAAAAGCGCCGCCCTCAATTGAAGGCGGCGCTTTTAGTTGAAATGGGAGCCAGAAAAGCCTTTCTAACGCCGATTGCGCTCGATACCGCTGTTCGCGCCGGTCACGCTGTCAGGCAATTTGTCCACCTGATCAGCTTTTTCCTGCATACCCATTTTCTGAACTTGCTTGATGCCGCTCAGATCGTTGGTGTCTTTGTCGCCGCCGCCCTGCGGGGAAGCCGGGTTGGTATCGGCCGCCTGTGGCTCGTGATGCTGGGGTTCACGGTTGGGTTGATCGCTCATGGGTGAAACCTCCCTTGATTGTGGAATACGCTCAGTTTAGCGGGTGAGGCCCTGAGCGGAGCGCTGCATCAACGTCCGGTCAAGCTTCGGTGAGTGACGGCTGGTAAAAGGACCAAGATCACGGCGTACTAAAACGTTGGCCCTGACGCTTTCTGGGGCCGGGTTCGCCTTTAGCTTGAGGAATGAAACCCGCTTTCTTGATAGGCCTGATGAGCCTCGCCTTGCTGACGGCTCCCGCTGGAGCGCAGTCTGCCGCCGCGATCGCCAAAGTGGACGCCGCCGACATGAGTATCGAAAAGGCCCGCAGCCGCAGTTATCCGGGCAGCGCTCTGACGGTGCTGCAAAACCTCGGCGCGGGGAGCAATTACTCGCGTCAGGTGGTGAGCTACCAATCGGACGGCCTGACCATCCGCGCCCTGCTGACGGTGCCAAACGGCACGCCGCCCAAAGGAGGCTGGCCCGCTGTCGTGTTCAATCACGGCTACATTCCGCCCAACGTTTACCGCACCACCGAGCGCTACGTGGCGTATCAGGACGCCTTTGCCCGCGCCGGATTCGTCACCCTCAAAAGCGATTACCGGGGACACGGCAGCTCGCAGGGCGAAGCGCTCGGCGGCTACTACGCGCCGGGCTACACCGACGACGTGATGAACGCGCTCGGCAGCCTCAAGCGGGACAAGCGCATCAACGCGGCGCGGATTGGAATGTGGGGACACAGCATGGGCGGCTTTTTGACCTTGCGGGCCATGACGATCGATCCCAGCATCAAAGCGGGCGTGATCTGGGGCGGCGTGGTTGCCAACTACAACGACCTGATGACCAAGTGGAATCACAAAGCGCCCGCCAGCATTCCGCAGCGGGTACTTAATATCCGCAAAACGGCGACGGCCAAGTACGGCACGCCCGCCGAGAACCCCAAGTTCTGGAACGCGCTGAGCGCCAACACTTACCTCAAAGACCTCGGCGGCCCGCTCGAACTTCACATCGGCTCGGCAGACGAGGAAGTGCCGCCCGCCTTTCACGCTGCGCTGGTGCAGCAGCTCAAAGCGGTAGGCCAGCCGGTGACGAGCTACGTCTACCCGGGCGACAACCACAACCTCAGCGGCAACCTCCGCACCGCGCTGAACCGGAGTGTGGCGTTTTTTAAGAAGAATCTGTGAGCAAAGGCCAGACGGGTCAAGCATGAGACGGATCATTCAACTCGGCCTCGTGCTGCTGCTGGGCGGCGCGGGCTACATCGCCCTGACCCAACCGGAGCGCCTAGCGCCTGGCCTGACCGAGTGGGCCAGCGCACCGGAGCCGCCGCAGATCTTAGAAAGACAATCACCGGAAAAACAGACTCCGAAAACCCAAACACCCAGCGTCATCCAAGTCTCACCGCTGGGCCAAATCACCGACGCAGCGATTCGGCATGCAGTGGCCCAGCAGCCGATCAGCATTCCGGCTTTGCGGGCCAGAAGTTATCCGGGCAGCGCGTTCAAGGTGCTACAAAATTTGAAGTCGGGCCGCAATTATTCGCGTCAGGTGGTGAGTTATCAGTCCGACGGCCTGAGCATTCACGCCCTGCTGACCGTGCCGCGCGGCATGCCTCCCAAAGGAGGCTGGCCCGCCATCGTGTTTAATCACGGCTACATTCCGCCGGAGAAGTACCGCACCACCGAGCGCTATGTGGCCTACCAAGACGCTTTTGCCAGTGCCGGATTCGTGACCCTCAAGAGCGATTACCGGGGGCACGGCGACAGTGGGGGCGAGGCGCTGGGCGGCTACAACGACGCCGGCTACACGGTGGACGTGCTTAACGCGGCGGCCAGCCTCAAAAAAGACGCGCGGGTCAATGCGGCGCGGCTAGGTATCTGGGGACACAGCATGGGCGGTCAACTCAGCTTGCGGGCCATCTTGGTCGATCCCGACATCAAGGCCGCCTCGCTGTGGGCGGGAGTGGTAGCCAGCTACGATATTTTGATGACACAGTGGCGTCCACCCAGCGGCCAGCCGAACGTGGAAGAAGTCCCCAAGCTGGATAGCCTCAACCAGCGGTTTTTGAGGGCTCTGAGTCCCAATGCCTTCCTGCAAGACCTCAAAGGGCGACCCATCGAACTCCAGCAGGGCACCGCCGACGAGGAAGTGCCGTACAGCTTCCAGCAGGATTTCGCCGCCGATTTGCGGGCCGCCCAGCAGCCTTTCACGGCCTACAAGTACGAGGGCGACAACCACAACCTCAGCCGCAATCTGGGGACAGCGCTGAAGCGAAGCGTGGCGTTTTTCAAGGCGAATTTATAAGGTTTACAACTCCGCCGGATCGAGCACCAGCGGGTCTTCACTCTCGAAGGCCTCGCAGTACCGCGCCCTGCCGAGGGTGCCCCAGTACATCAGTCTGGCCCTGCGCCGCTCCACGATTTCCGGCGTGACCGTTTCGCTGATGGCTGCGCCGGTAAATTGGCTGACGTGCGCCCGAATCGCCGCTTCCCAGATGGGCAGCTCGGCTTCAATATCGACCAAGATGTTGGCGGTAATGTCGGCGTTGCCCTGATACATCAGCAGGCGTGAGATGCGGTGCGGCTTTCCCGGCACATCAGCGCGGGCCAGTGACGCCAGATGCACCGCCCGCTTGGCGAGGTGATACGCGCCAAAATGGTCAGGGTGGCGGTCACGCTGATGCGGCACGGCCAGCACACGCGGGCGCACGAAGCGCAGGGCAATCGCCAGAGCGCGGGCCTGCTCCGGGGTTTCCATCAGGCCGCCGTCGGGCAGGCCGAGTTGACCGCGCCAGCTCAAACCCAGAATGCGGGCGGCCTCCACACACTCGGCCTCGCGGGTGTCGGGATCGCCCTGGGTGCCACCCTCACCGCGCGTGAGTTCCAGAATCCCGACTGCGTGCCCGCCGCGCGAGAGCCTCGCCAGCGTTCCGCCCGCGCCGATCTCGGCATCGTCGGGGTGGGGAGCCAGTACCAACCAATCCAGCGCCGTGGGTTTGCCGTAAGTGGTGTACATGGACTTCAGGGTAACGCGGCGGTGAGGTCAGTGTGTTCTGATGGAAGGTTGCGGCGCACCGGCCAGCCTGCGGCGCTGTAACCAACCGTCCACGCCCCACCAACCGGCCACCGCAGCCGCCGCAACGATTAGGAGGCTAACCGTCAACATCAGCGGGTTGAGACCCAGCGACCCCGACAGCAAAAAGTTGAGATTGAGCAGTGCTCCGATCAGAGCGGCTAGGCCGGTCAAGAGGCCGAGCAGCAGCAGCGCTCCAATCGTCACCTCGGCAACCGGAATCAGGTAGGTCAGCACGCCCGCGCTGGGCTGGGCCACCGCTTTGAGTACGGCGGCGTACCAGCCGGTGACGGTGGCGTCCGGCCCCTGCGAACTGGCAATCGCCTTGGCAAAAAAGGTGCGGATGGCTTTGCCCGATTCCGCACCCACCCAAGTCGGGTCGCCAAACTTTTCAATGCCGGAAGTCAGCCAGTTGTAGCCGAGCCAGAGGCGCAGCAGCAGCCACAGCGCCGCCGTACGGGAATCAGTAAATAGTGGACTGGCCCGCAGCAAATGAGGAGGATTCATCGGCCAAGCCTGTCAGAGCATGAGCGCCCAAGTCGGGTGAAATCCCGCCATGTGAAGATCAGATTTGGCTTACTTCAATGCGGGAATCCTCAGCCCACCGCGCCCGTCCCAGCCCTGAAAAGCGTAGAAGCGCCCCGGCTGAGCGGTGTTGAGGTAATCGGTCAGCGGCTCACGCATGGGAGGGCTGTCGAGCTTGGCCAGCGCTTCCTCGGGCGCGTAGAAGCGGGCTTCCACGATCAGGCCGTCGGGGTCGTCGGGATTGAGCAGACCCTCCCAGGTGGCGTCAAAGACGATGGCAATCGCCCGCTCACTGCGCCGCGCGTCCTCGATATGCACCGTGTAGGCCATGTGCCGGATGCTGGTCAGCTTGAGGCCGGTTTCCTCGTAGATCTCGCGGTAGACCGCTTCGGGGGCGGTTTCGCCGGGTTCCACCATCCCGCCGGGCAAGGTGTAGCGCACCCGCCCCTGGCCCTGCCAGTCGTTGCCCACCAGCAGCACCCGCCCGTGGGCGTCGCGCAAGATGGCCGCCGTCACCAACAGATCACGCCGGGGCATGGTTCACCTGCGGCTGGAGTGGTGAAAGAAGGCAACCGGCGGCTGGGCACTTCTTCAACACTGGCTGCTTAAGCCGCGCCATCGGTCATGCTGGCCAGCAGCGCCTCGCGTTCAAGCCTTGTCAGGGCGTCCACCACTCCGCCGAGCGAGCCGCCCATCACCGTGTCGAGGGCAAAGTTCTTGTCGTCGCCGCTGAGGCGGTGGTCGGTCACTCGGTTTTGCGGGTAGTTGTAGGTGCGAACCTTCTCGCTGCGGTCGCCGCTGCCGACCTGCGCGGCGCGGTTGGCGCTCTGGCCCGCTTCAAAGGCCTCGCGCTCCCGCTCGGCGAGGCGGGTGCGCAGCACTTCCAGCGCTTTCTCGCGGTTCTTGATCTGCGAACGGGTTTCCTGGCAGACCACCATGATCTCTTCGGGGGTGCCGCCTTTATAAACGGCCCGCACCGCCGAGTCGGTGGTGTTGACGCTCTGCCCGCCCGCGCCCTGCGAACGGTACACGTCAATCCGCACATCGGCCAGATCGAGGTGAACGTCGCTCGGCTCGGCCACCGGCAGCACCGCCACCGTCACGGTGCTGGTATGGATGCGGCCCTGTGTTTCCGTGGCCGGAACCCGCTGCACCCGGTGAACACCGCGCTCGAATTTGAGGGTGCGGTAAGCGTAAGTACCGCGCACCTCGGCCATCACTTTAGAAAATCCGCCGAGGCTGCTGCTGCTTTCGTCCAAAATGCTGATTTTGTAACCGCGCTCGCCGAGGTAGCGCTCGTAGAGGCGCAGCAAGTCGGCAGCAAACAAGCCCGCCTCGTCGCCGCCCGCTCCAGCTCGAATTTCTAAGATTACGTCTTTGGCGTCGTCAGGGTCAGTCGGCAGCAGCAACACTTCGAGTTCGGCGGCAATCTCGTTTCTCCGTGTCCGGCTGCCTTCCAGCTCGGCTTCGGCCAGCTCACGCATTTCAGGATCGGCCAGCAGCTCTTTGGCCTGCACTTCGGTCTGGGCCAAGCGCTGGTCTTCTTGATACAGCGAGGTGATCGGCTCGAGTTCGCGCTGGCGGCGGGTCAGCTTGACAAGGTGCGAGCTGTCGGCCAGCACCTCGGGGTCGGCGAGTTGGCGCAGCGTCAGGGCGTATTCGTGCGAAAGCTCCGACAAACGGGCGCTGAGGCTGGGCGTCAGCACGGCGGGCCTGCCGGTGGGCCACAGAGAAAAGAGCGGCTTAAGGTGAACACAAGATTCATGCACTCAGTCTAGCGCGGCGCGTCTTTCGCAAATCCCTCTTTCCGTATACTCGCCTTTATGACCGCGCCGAACGCTCTTACGCCCGTATCCGCCGTTTATTTCCCCGCTCCGTCTTCCCCGCCCCGCCCCGCTGCCAGTCTGCGAACCGTCACGGTCGGGCTGCTCGGCTGCGGCTCGGTGGGTCAAAACGTGCTGAACTTGCTGGAGCGGCGCAGGGCCATCTTCGCGGACTTGGGCGTGCAACTTGTCGTCTGCGGCGTGTTGGTGCGCGACATCGGTGCTCAGCGCGACGTGCCCGCCGGAACACCGCTGACCACCGATCCCAGCTTCCTCAACGAGTGCGGCATGGTCGTAGAGGTCATGGGCGGCATCGACAAACCGCTCTCGCTGCTCTCCCCGATTTTGCGCTCAGACCGGCCCGTGATTACAGCCAATAAAGCGCTGCTGGCCGAGCGCTGGGACGTGCTGCGCGAACACGCCTTGGGCGGGCGGCTGTACTACGAATCCGCCGTGATGGCCGGAACGCCGATTATCGGGCCGATGAGCACAGTGCTGCGGGCCAGCCGCTTTATTCGGCTTCAAGCGGTGCTCAACGGCACCTGCGCTTACATCCTGAGCCAGATGGAAGAAGGCAAGCCGTATCAGCAGGCCCTCAGCGAGGCACAGGCCCTCGGGTATGCCGAAGACCCGCCCACTTTGGATGTCGGCGGCTTCGACACCGCGCACAAGTTGGCAGTGCTGGCCCGCTTCTGCGCCGATGGCGATTTCAAATTTGCCGATGTCAAGGTCAGGGGCATTGAGGACGTGACGCTGGACGACATTGAGGCGGCCAGAGCATCGGGCGAGAAGATCAAATTGGTGGCGACGTTGGAGCGGGATGGCAGCGGCTGGAAAGCCGAAGTCGCGCCGACCCGCCTCAGCAATGACCACCCGATTTGCACGTCGGGCGCGGGGCGCAATGCGATGGTCTACGAAGGGGAGGAATGTGGCCCGCTGGTTTTCGCGGGCGGCGGCGCAGGCGGCATGGTCACGGCCAGCGCTGTCGTGGGCGACATCATGGACTGTGTGCTGGGCTTTCCGGGCCACGTACCCTTGCACTAGCCTGAGCTTTTCGGAGAGGAATTTAGCCAGGCCTAAACTGTGAACGTCTCATAAACATCTAAGGCGCTGCGTTTCCGCTTACAACCCTTTAAGAACCTCGCCCCGACCAACGGAGCGAGTTCAGTGGAGGAATCATGAGCGATATCAACCGTAGGGAAGCACTCGGCACTTTAGGCAAACTCGGCTTGGGCGCGGCGGCGCTGGGCCTCGGCGGCAGCGCTCTGGCCGTGCCCGCCAAGAACATCGACGGCGACGTGCTGAATTTCGCCCTCAACCTCGAGTACCTGGAAGCGGCCTTTTACGCCGCCGCCGTAGGCCGCCTCGCTGAAGTCCGCGCCATCGGCGGCTCGGCTCCGATTGCCCTGCCGGCCAACTTGCCCGCGAGCGGCATGCAGTTCAAAGACAGCAACATTCAGGCTTACGTCAACTCGATTGCCGACGACGAAATCGCCCACGTCAAGTTCTTGTACGGCGCTTTGGGTAAAGGCGCAGTGGCCCGTCCGCTGCTCGACCTCTCCTCGGCCTTCGACGCCGCCGGTCAGGCCGCTTCGGGCGGAGCCATCAAGGGCTTTAACCCCTACGCCAACGAGCTGTTCTTCCTGCACGGCGCGTTTATTTTTGAAGATGTGGGCGTCACCGCTTACAACGGCGCGGCCACTTTGCTGACCAACCCCGCTTACCTGCAAGCCGCCGCCGGTATTTTGGCCGCCGAGGCTTACCACGCCGGCAGCATCCGCACCTTCCTCCTTCAGAAAAAAGACGTGGTGGCAGCAGCTGGACTGACCGTCGAGCAGATCGTCAACGCCATCAGCGCTCTGCGGGCCAAAGTCGGCGGCGGCAAAGACAAGGGCCTGACCGAGAACGGCAAGCCCGTCTTGATGCCCGACGACGCCAACGGTGGAGCGTTTGCCCGCACCACCCGCGAAGTCCTCAATATCGTTTACCTTGCGCCCAACGCCAACAAAGGCGGCTTCTTCCCGCAGGGCCTCAACGGCGCGATCAAGTAAACGCGGGCCAAGCAAGTTGAGTTTGTCCACTCGCCGTCAGGTCAGGAGGACAAAGCCAACAAGCTGAATCCGTTTCAACAAAAATAAACAATCGCGTTTGGTTGAACAAGGCGTCCGGTAGAAAAATCCGGACGCCTTGTTCGTGTTTGGTGTTCAAGACGGCTCTACGGCGTCGCGCCGAATCCCAGGTCGTCAACCTCGCCCGCCGCTGCCAAGTCTTCTAAATGAGCAGAATCGTTGAAGCCCAGCAGCGTGCCGCCCTGATCCGAAAGCAGAACCCGCGTGACGCTGGTGTTAGCCACCGATAATCTGGCCCAGGCGTTTTGTGGCACGCCGCCGAGCGCCAGCCCCACCGCCACCCGCACCACCCCGCCGTGGGTAAACACCATCACCCGCTGGCCCTGATGCTGGTCGGCGATGCTCAGCAGCGCTGCCGAAGCGCGGGCGTAGAGATCGGCCATGCTCTCTCCGCCAGGCCTGCGGCTGGCCCACGGATCGGCCCTCAGGGCGCTGAGATACTCCGGGTAGCGGCTGCGGATTTCCGGTAAGGTCAAGCCGCTGAGCTGGCCCACGTCAATTTCGCGCAGGCCCGGTACCAGCTGCACTGGCGGATCCGCCGCGAGGCGCTCGGTGACGATTTCGGCGGTGCGCCGCGCCCGCAAGAGGTCACTGGAATACACGGCGGCAAAAACCTGACCGGTCAGCCGCTCAGCGAGGCTAGAAGCTTGCAACACGCCTTCCAGACTCAGCGGCACGTCGGCTTGGCCTTGATAGCGCCCGTCAGCGTTCCAAGTGCTCTCACCATGCCGAACCACCCACAGCTCCGTCGAGACGTGCTGCTCCGGTAAGCTCAGGCCGGTGGGCGGCTTGGGAAAAGTCTTCACAAATCGGCTCCAGAAGGCCGGCTCAACTCCACGCCCTCCCCCACCACCACTTCACCGATGACCCACGGCGCTTCGCCCTCAGCCCGCAGCACCTCCAGTGCCGACGCTGCTTGGTCGGGCGGCAACATGAACAAAAAGCCCACGCCCATATTCAGCGCCCTGTACGCTTCCCGGATATCCATCTGGGAGCGCGAGACAATCCGTGCAAAAAGTGGCGGCACAGTGTAGCTGCCGAGATCGAAGCGCAGGCCCAACCCTGTCGGCAACACACGCGGCGGATTGTCGATCAGGCCGCCGCCAGTGATATGGCTCATGGCCCTCACGTCTAGGCCGGCCTGCTCAAGGGCGCGGTGAGCCGCC
Organism: Deinococcus psychrotolerans; assembly: GCF_003860465.1. Classification (NCBI taxonomy): domain Bacteria; kingdom Thermotogati; phylum Deinococcota; class Deinococci; order Deinococcales; family Deinococcaceae; genus Deinococcus; species Deinococcus psychrotolerans. Next base: position 300,846 of record NZ_CP034183.1, on the reverse strand, counting down.
AGATAACTGCGGTGCGGAATCAGCAGGGCGTCTTGCAAGCTCATCCCGAGTTCGGCGTCAGGACTGTCCCAATCGAGACCGTCCAGCGCGGCGCGGGCGAGGCTAAAGCCGTTGGTGTGCAGGCCCGCACTGGGCAGGGCAATCACCACGTCACCGGCTCTGAGGCGCTCGCCGGTAATCAGGTTGGCTCGGTCGACCACGCCGACGATGGTGCCGACGATGTCCAGTTCGCCCTCGACGTAGACGCCGGGCATTTCCGCCGTTTCGCCGCCGAGCAGCGCCACACCCAGCGCTTCACACGCCGCCGCCGCGCCGGTCACGAACTCGGCCACCCGTTCGGGAATCAATTTGCCCATCGCCACGTAATCGAGGAAAAACAACGGACGAGCGCCCTGCACCAAGATGTCGTTGACGCAGTGGTTCACGATGTCTGCGCCGAGGCCGCCGAACTGTCCAGCGCGGCTGGCGACTTTGGTTTTGGTGCCCACGCCATCGGTAGAGGCCACCAGCACCGGATCGCTCAGGTGCTCAAAGCCGGCCCGAAACAGCCCGCCGAAGCCGCCAATGCCGCCCAGTACCTGCGGGCCGTGCGTGCGGGCCACCGCGCCCTTCATTAGGGCCACGGCACGTTGACCGGCGTCGATGTCCACGCCAGCGCGGGCATAAGCGGAAGGCTGGGAAGCCGAGCGGCGCTGCGCCTCGGTGTTCAACTCAGTCTCAGGGGGGTTTTGGGACATCAATCAACTCTCCTCTAGTTCGGGCCAGCTTCCAGCGGCACTGCGCTGCGAATCCAGCTCACTTCAATGTGCTGGCCGCAGTCTACCCGACGCAAACTCCCGGCTCAAA